>NZ_JAGYZL010000006.1:0-110507 GCF_018370895.1 Actinomyces sp. oral taxon 181 | reverse complement strand
GCCGCTTGGCGAGCACCCCCACTTGTAAAGCTCAATGAGCTGAGCTGGTAGAGCAGAACTCAGAAGTCCCAGTCTTCATCTTCGGTGTCGACAACTTCACCCATGACGTAGGAAGAGCCAGAACCAGAGAAGAAGTCGTGGTTCTCATCCGCATTCGGTGAAAGCGCCGCAAGAATTGCGGGGTTCACGTTCGTGGCGTCTGCGGGGAAAAGGGCCTCGTAGCCCAGGTTCATCAGGGCCTTGTTGGCGTTGTAGCGCAGGAACTTCTTAACGTCCTCGGTCAGGCCAAGCGGATCGTAAAGGTCCTCGGTGTATTCTTCTTCGTTTTCGTACAGTTCGAAGAGAAGAGAGAAGGTGTAATCCTTGAGCTCTTGACGACGTGCTTCATCGGATTCGTTCACGGCCAGCTGGTACTTGTAGCCAATGTAGTAGCCGTGAACTGCCTCGTCGCGGATGATCAGACGGATCAGGTCTGCAGTGTTGGTGAGCTTTGCGTGGGCGCTCCAGTACATGGGAGCGTAGAAGCCCGAGTAGAACAGGAAGGATTCAAGCATGGTCGAAGCGACCTTGCGCTTTTCCGGGTCGTCGCCCTGATAGTAGGACTTCACAATCTCTGCCTTGCGCTGCAGGGCCTCATTCTCATTCGACCAGCGGAAGGATTCGTTAATCTCTTCGGTGGACAAAAGCGTGGAGAAGATCGAAGAGTAGGACTTCGCGTGCACCGACTCCATGAAGGCGATGTTCGTGTAAACGGCCTCTTCGTGGGGAGTGCGGGCATCGGGGATCAAAGAGACCGCACCAATGGTTCCCTGAAGGGTGTCAAGCAGGGTCAGACCAGTGAAGACACGGTTCGTCATACGCTGTTCTTCGGCGTTCAGCGTCTTCCACGATGCCAAGTCGTTGCTCAAGGGCACCTTTTCGGGAAGCCAGAAATTACCGGTCAGACGATCCCAGACCTCAAGGTCCTTCTCGTCCTCAATGCGGTTCCAGTTAATCGCTTCGAAAGCTGGCGTTACGCTCACGCGTCCTCCTGACACGAATGTTTTCCACGGCCTCGGCGTGATGGTCGGCGGGCCTGATAGTTTTTAAGGTTACCGTGTTGACGCGCGCGCGTCTGCGCCTCGTCGGAATATTCACGAAAGTGTCTCACGGACCCTAGGTGTTAATCTGCGAGCAGCCCCAGCAAGTGATCGACAACCTTCCCTCCCGAATAGGCAGAGCCATCGTGTTGGTACTCATTCGTGATGTAGTGGTGAGCGCCAATGAGCTCGCCCGTCTGAAGGGACAATTCACGCGGCACAAACATGTCATCGTAGTAGACCGCGGCTGCAACGGGGACCGTGTTCTGCGCCAAGGCCTCGGGAAGGTAAACCGGCGCTGCATCTGTCACCTGCGCGAGGATATCGGCGACCTCCGCCAAGGGAGCGAGTCCCGGGTCCTCGTCGAAGACGCGGTGCATGAAGTGCTCGCCCGTCAGGTAGTAGGGCTCGGAGGTATCCAGGGGATCAGCGTCCTTCGCGAAACCGGGGATCTCTTCGGCTAGGCGGTCAGCTGACCAATTCGTTGCGGTTCCGTGCAATTCGGGCGTTGCGCAGGCGTAGATGAATTCCTGGAAAACACCGTAAATCGGAGCAACATTCGTTGCGTCTCCGATTGCTTCGAGGAATTGGGTGGACAGGCGGCGCTGGCCGTTGATGGTCACCCAAGGACCCTCGAGCAGATAGTGCAGCTGGTCGGTGCGTCCCTGTCCGCCCAGCATCATGCCGATCTGGCGGAAGCGTGCACTGCTCAGGCGCTCACCGGTGGGAAGAAACTCTTCGGTATCGCGCAGGTGCGCTGCGATTTCGCGGACTGTTGTTTCATCCTCGGGGTGACGCTGGAAATAGACGCGGTTGCGCGCTGCTGTGCGCTGGTAGGTCAGGCGGTAGATCTCATCGACATGGACGAGGCCGGGCAGGCCTCCCGTGATGAGGCTGGCTTTCAGGCCCTGGGGCGCAAGCGAGAGGTAGGAAGTTGTGATGAAACCGCCGTAGGACTGGCCAAGAGTCGTCCATGGTTCGTCTCCCGCGAGCTCGTGGCGGAAAGCCTCGGCATCGTAGACGATCTGATCTTGGCGGAAATAGCGCAGGTAGTTGGCCTTTTCCTGTGGCGTCGGAAGGAAGGAGAGGGATTGCGTATCCATGCGGGTGGACTGACCGGTGCCTCGTTGATCGAGGAGGACCACGCGGTAATCCTGAAGTAGGCGGTTTATCCACCCGCTGTCAAAGGTGCCGAAACGAGGGCTGGGATAGCCGGGTCCGCCTTGGAGGAAGACTGCATAGGGCGCGTTTTCCTTGCCGGGACGCACGACCTCGCGCGCGAAGATCTCGATGGTCGGGTTATCTGCACCGAGGGGGCGAGTGTGATCGAGGGGAACGTCGAGGCGGTGCTCGTAGACGGTGTGAGCGTGGTGAGTGTAAGAGGTCGTACGCATGGAACAAGGGTAGCGCCGCGGAGCGCGCGGCGGGACCCGCGGAGTCGGCTGCGGGCGCCGTTCCGCCTGCCGCTCCCCGAATATCACACGAAGTCGGTAAATGTCGCAGGGAATAAGCTGTGTCTTTTGTCGACTTCGTGTGGAGGGGGGTGAGTCTTCGTGTGAGATGGGTCGGGCGGGACGAGGCGGTGGCTGGGGTGTCGAACGCGGCGGGGCGGGGCAGCGCAGGTAAGGCCGCTAGAGCCAGTTCAGCATGAGGATGTAGCTGAGTGTCCCGAGGCCGACGCTCCACAGAAGGCGTCGTTTCGTTGCCAGGTGGACAACAACCGTAATGGTGGTTGCGACAATGGCTGCCCACCACTGGGAGCCCGCAGTGCCCGCATTGTCACTCAAGGTTGCCAGAACAAGGATCAGCAAAATTCCCGGAGGCATCCATACAGCCAGATTCCGAACAAAGCTGGACTCGCGCAGCGGTTCAAGGATTTTAAAGGGGAGCGCGCGCAAGGTGAAGTCGATGACGAAGACGACCAAGAGGATTCCAAAGAGGTAGGGGAGCGAGTGAGATATCAGGATCCCTCACCTCTTTCCGTCATCACATGGCGCACCACAAGGGAAGCGACGAATAGCAGCAGTGCAAGCAAAAGCCGTTGTTGTGGCCAGACCAGCATTGCGATGAGGAATGATCCGGCCGCCAAAATAACCGAGGGAATGTCCTTGAGGGAGCGAATTGAATCGATGGTTAAAGTAATGAACAGCGCAGTGAGCGCGAAATCCAAGCCCTGGATCTGAGCAGGAATGAAAGACCCTGCAAGAACGCCAATTAATCCCGAGGTCACCCATGTCGCGAGATAGGTCACTTGCATGGCAAGAAGACGAGGCTTCGTCCAGCCTTCGGGGCGCGCAGCGGTGATCGCGTAGGCCTCATCAACCAGGGCATACATGGAAAATAGGCGCGCGAGCTTGCCCTCAACGAGGTGGAGAGGGAAGGAAAACGCGTAGAAGAGATGCCGGAAGTTAACGAGCAGCATCGTCACCGCAATGACGGCAATGGGGGTGTATGAAGCCGCCAAAGTAATGACAAGGAGCTCCGCAGATCCTGAATAGGCAGCGAGAGAAAGTGCCGGTGCCATCCACCAGGGCATACCAAGCTGCATGACCAAAATGCCGTATGCAATCCCCAAAGGAATATAGCCCGCCGCAATGGGTGCAGTCATGCGGATTCCGGTGAGGATTTCCGCGCGGGTTGAGGATGGCATTCCCCCATTTTGAGCCGCGGGAACAGGACGTGCATTCGGTGTTCGCGAATCGGAACAGAATGTATCCGTTAACCCGGATGGTCGAGGCTCTTGAGTGAGACGAGTTACCGAGCCGAGATTGGTGAGGACTGGTGCATGAGAATTCGAGGCCCGTTTTCCCCTGCAACCCAGGTGCTGCTTTCGCGCAGCTTTCCGCCCGTCCAGGTCAAAACGTAGGTGATGACCCATGCGTCCGGATAGCCTGTGGCGGTGTTGTGATGGTCGCCTACGCCCTGCACGTGACTGACCTGGAAATTTGAGGACTCCGCATGCTCGGGTGCGCGCCCTTCCAAACCTTGTGTGAGAGAACCGTTGTGCCAGATCCGAATGCACCCGGGTGCTTCGAGTGCTTTGAGAGCAAGAGAGTCTGCGCGAAGCCATGCCTCAAGGAATTGGCGCTCAAGCAGTACTTCCGGCGTTTCCATCTCCGTCGTGTTTCCCGGAATTTCCCTGCCTGCCGAGGCAGCATCAGCTGCGGGCATGGAGGTTTCGAATTCCGTCGCCGTGCTTTCCGCAGGTGAAGCGAACCCCGGTCCGTGAGGAATAGCGCGACCATCGCGATAAGCTTCTGCGCAGGAACGCGCTGCGTCATCGGCACGCTCGTTGAGTGGATGCCCGGCATGCCCCTTGACCCACTCGAAGGTAACTCTGCGCCCCTGCATAGCGCGGTCGATTTCTTGAATGAGCTCGAGGTTTTTAATGGGTTTCTTATCGGCCTTGACCCACCCGCGCTTCTTCCAGCCGGGTGACCACTTGGAGATCACATTGATCGCGTACTGAGAGTCTGCGAGGATGTGGAGATCTTCGTCGGCTAAACCTGCTTGATCGGTGGCTTTGAGGAGTTCAAGGACAGCATTCAATTCGCCCAAATTGTTGGTACCGCTGGGCCACCCGCCCGCATCCCAACACTCCTCTGAGATTACCCATGCCCATCCAGCAGGTCCAGGATTGCCCAGAGAAGAACCGTCTACTGCAGCTGTAATTGTCATAGAAAATTCCTCTACCTGGTGATTCCGACCTGGTGCAGTACGAAGGCAAATTCTTGAGCCCTGGCCTGCCAACGCCCCCTGCGCCCAGAAGCTCCCGCGTGTCCAGCGACCATTTCGGTACGGATCACGATAGGAGGCTGATCGGGAACCTGCGCGGTGGCCTGTCGAAGACGCTGGACCCATTTGTGGGGTTCAACGTAGAAGACTCGCGTGTCATTGATCGAGGTGGTCGCCATGATTGCGGGGTAACGCACGCCTTCGCGGACATTTTCGTAGGGGGTGTAGGAACGCATGAGCGCGTAAACTTCAGGATCTTCAATGGGATTTCCCCATTCCTCCCATTCGCCCACGGTCAAGGGGAGTGAGGGATCCAAGATGGTTGTTAGCGCGTCAACGAAAGGCACTCCCGCGATTATCGCGGCAAAACGATCGGGCTGCGCGTTCGCGACTGCACCCATGAGAAGACCACCTGCGCTACGACCCTCGGCGATCAAACGATCTGGGTGAACCCATCTGGAATCAACCAGATAGTTCGCAACGTCCAAGAAGTCGGTGAAGGTATGGGATTTCACCAGTTTCTTGCCGTCTTCGTACCATGCGCGTCCCATTTCTCCACCGCCACGGATATGGGCGATTGCGTGCACGATGCCTCGTTTAAGGGCAGGAAGACGCAAGATGTCGAATTCGGGGTCAAAGGAAATTTCATAGGACCCGTAGCCGTGGATCCACCCCGCATGTGTTCCGTCGGGCTGGGCATCGCGACGATGAACCAAAGTGACGGGAATTTGAGTGTGCCCATCTCGGGCACTCACCCACACGCGTTCTTCCGTGAAATCAGACGGATCCCAGTTGGGAACCTGAGTGACCTTGAGGATATGCGACTTCCCTGTTCGCAGATCGAGTTCTTCCACGGTGGGTGAGGTGAGGACGCTCTGGTATTCCACTCGAACAAGACAGTCTTCAAATCGCCCAGAACTGAGGGGGTAGAGGCTGCGGATCGCACCTTCTTTGTTGAGTTCTTCCCCGAGCGTCCACAGATCACTGCAATCCGAGGCCGGGATGGGCTTGCCGTCGACGACTTCGAGGCGGCGTGTACGCAGGTAGTAGCGTGCTTGGGGGAGCGCGTCACTCCTGTAGGACAGGGTGAAGAAATCGCGATAGGCCTCGAGATCGCTCAGGCGCTCACCGTCACGGGCAGTGTAGAGCGTCACCCAGCGCTTGGGGTCCACGAGCGAATCCATCGTGCCCTCTTGAGGCAAAGGAATACATGCCAAACTTCCTTCACGTGAAAGCGCCGTGTGGATGACAAGCAGGTGATCGCCTGCGGGCTCAACGTTGATCTGGACATCATCACGCTTGGCAACAATGGGCCGCGGAGGAACGCTGGGTGCATAAGGATCCCACAGCCATGCACCGCCACTGGTTGTCGAGGTCGAATGAACAACGACGTGCCACGGGTCGTTCGACACGGAAAACCACAGATCGAAGGCCTCGTCCGGCTCTTCCAACAGCAGGGAATCCTCATCGATATTTGCGCCCACTTGGTGATGCCAGAGCTGGAACTGGCGCCACGCTTCATCAACCCGCGTGTAGATGAAGGACCGTGAATCAGACGCCCACGCGAAGCCATAGCCCGCGTCACTGACGACCCGGTCAACGATGTCGCCGCTGGATGTGTCCTGAATGATCCACGTCCAGCGTTCGTCCCCTTCGGTATCGCGAGACCAGGCAATCAAGTGTCCATCTGCGGTTGGCACCAATTCCCCGACTTTGAAGAACTCTTCGCCTTGGGCACACAGGTTTTCGTCGAGAAGGAGCTGCTCGCCTTCCAGTGTTTCGCTATCTGCCAGCAGCGGGGTTTCGGTGTAGTGCAGGGCAGAAACTCGATAATGCTTCGCGTAGGAATCTTCGTGGAATTGGCGCTGGAAGTACCACCAGTCACCAATCCGCTGAGGAGCCGAATAGACAACAGGTGCAGTGAAAGAATCGAACTCTGAAACAAGAGTGTCGACCAATTCCCGTGTAGGTTCGCACACCTTGTCCGCCCAGCGGTTTTCCGCCTGGATATGAGTCACAACCTGGGGATCATTACGGTCGCGCAGCCAATCCCAGGGATCGTCAAAGTAGTCCCCATGGATGGAACGAACGCGCGTGCCAAAACGCTGCGGGGCAAGAGGAGCTGCTTCTTCAGTCATATGGATACTGTAAGGGAGTACACCCGCATCTGGAGACCGTTCGGGGCACGCTGGCCAAACGCCCTCAAATTAAACGTTAAAATCAGTACCGTGCCCACAGATCAACACATCACTACACAAGCCCCCCAGAGCCTCGGAGAGACTCTGCGCGCGTGGATTAAGGAATTCATCCAATTCGGACTGGTTGGAGCAACCGCCTTCGTCATCGACATGGGGCTGTTCAACCTTTTTCAGCACGGACCGCTGGGATTCCTTTCAGGCCATGTCAATACCGCGAACGCGCTTGCAGCCAGCATCGCGACCATCTACTCGTGGATCATGAACCGCGTGTGGACCTACCGCGGGCGAACTCAGGAAAATGCGGGACGTGAAGCATTTCTATTCTTCTTTGCGAACGTGTGCGGCATTGGAATTACGCAGTTCTGCCTGCTGTTCACGCACCACATCCTCGGTTTGACGTCGCCTCTGGCGGATAATATTTCCGCCTATGTCGTCGGCTTTGCGCTGGGAACGGCTTTCCGCTTTGTTTTCTATCACTACGTCGTATTCACGGGAACAAAGAACAGGTAATTTTCGCCATATATTCGTCCCCACCCCTTCGCCTGCCCCCGCTTTGCGCCGTAGAGTCGAGGGGTGAACACGAAAACTCTCAAGCACATTGATGACACTGCCCTGGTTTTCGAAGGCGGCGGTATGCGCGGCGCCTTCACCGCTGGAATCGCCGCAACCCTGATCGAAGAGGGTATTGATTTCCCCCATGTTTCGGGGATTTCCGCGGGTTCATCGAACACCGTTAACTATGTGTCTCGAGATGCTCAGCGTGCTCACGATACTTTCACGACAGTCGCCGACAGCCCTGAATTCGGAGGTCTCAAGCACTGGGTGCACGGCCGCGGGATGTTCAATGTCGACTATTTGTACGATGAGATCGCTCAGCCCGACGGCGATGCGCCTTTGGACCTCGATACTTTCCTTTCGAACCCGGCAGAGGTTCGCATCGGAGCCTTCAATGCGACCCGAGGGGAAGAAGTCTGGTTCACCAAGGAAGATATGCGTACGGTGGAAGAAGTTGGTCGCTGCGTTCGTGCCTCCTCGACGCTGCCGATCATCATGCCGACGGTCACGATCGATGGCGACACCTACGTTGATGGAGCCCTTGGGCCCGATGGTGGAATCCCGCTGGATGCACCCATGCGCGATGGCTACCGCAAGTTCTTCGTCGTCCTTACGCGCCCGCGAGAATTCGTCAAGTCCCCGATCAAGCCCGGCGTTTACTCCGCCCTCAGGCTGGCTTTCCCCCATCTTCCCTCCATTGCCGAGGCCGTGGCCCGCCGTACCGTTGCCTACAACGCTGCCCGCCGGAAGCTATTTGAGCTGGAGGAACAGGGACGTGCGCTGATCGTGACCCCCGAAGATCTGGCCATCGACAAGATGGAGATGAATGTTGACCGCCTTGAAGATGCCTTTGATGCCGGAGTTGCTCTGGCGCGTCGGGATCTTCCCCGTTGGGAAGCTTTTTTGGGGCTCTAAGGCAGTCTTCAGCGCTCATCAGCGCAAGAAAACTCAGCACCTTGAATAACAAGGGTGTGGGGCCAGACGGAAAACCGCCCGGCCCCACACCCTTACTTGTGATCTGGCAGAAAGCCTGAATATTCCGGTCTTATTCGGTAGCCAGGGCGACCGAAGGACTGACCTTTGCTGCTCTGCGACCAGGTAGCCACGAGGCAAGGAGTGCAGCAAGGATCGCGATCATGACCACCGCAAGGATCTGCATCCATGGGATGGTGATGAAGACCGTTACACCTTCCAGGGGAAGCGCAAGGATGCCGATCGCTCCAAAGAAGATCCCGCAGGCGGTTCCGATAAGCGCTCCTGTCACCGAGATGAACAATGCTTCAAGAGCGAGCATGGATTTCATCTGCCTCTTGGTCAGGCCAAGGGCTCGAAGCAGGCCATTTTCGCGGGTGCGTTCGGCAACTGACAGTGACAGAGTGTTCGCAACGCCCACCAGTGCAACCAGGACAGACACTCCCAGTAGAGCGACGACAATGAGCAGCATCCGGTTAATGATGCCCGTGTACATCTCACGTTCGATCGCTGAACCGCCAACAGACAGACCGGTGTCAATCTTTTCCAGGTTCTTCTGGACAGCTGTCGCAGAGGCACCATCCTTGAGCTTGACAATCATTCCGGTAATTGGAGCCTTGGGAGCAATTTTCAGTAGATTCGCCTGACTGACCTTATACGGTGCTGTGGAATTCTTGTCGTACTTTGCCTTCAGGGTCATGCAAGACCCTTCGGCTGCACACAGCTTGACGTTCTTCCCATCCAGGGAACCCAAACTGACCATCACAGTCGCATCGTCGATCTGGTCGACGCTCGAGTGCGCGACCGTTGAGTAGTTGGGCTCTCCTAAAATTTGCATCGCTCCGGGCTCTTCAGAACCACTACCACCGGGGGCAATGGTTCCATCCTCTGCATTAGCGCCGCCGACGGTGGAATAGACAGGGACTGTAGCGGCAACTCCATCGGTCGAAGAGATGCGCGACTGGATATCGCTACTCAGGGCCTCGTCGCTGAAGCTCGACACCGAAATATCGAAAGGACGACGCTCATTGACTTCATTAATCAAGGAGTCGCGCATCGACGAGGCGCCGACCATCATGGTGACAACTAAGGTGACGCCAATGACAATCGATGTACCGGTTGCGGCTGTTCGACCGGGGTTGCGGACCGTGTTTTCGCGTGCCATTCGCGCAAGCATTCCCGGCCACAGCTTCCCAAAGAGCTTTGTTGCCGCGGGGACAATGACGGTGCAGGTAATGAGAATACCCACCAAGCACAGCAATGACAGGCCGAAAGAGGCCAAGAATTTCTGCGAATCATTGTGAATACGAAGTGAGGCGAACAAACTTCCACCGCACAGCACCGTCATCAGCAGTCCCAGGGTCAACGCGAAACGGTGGCTCTTCTGGGAAGTCGCGTCGGCCTCGTTAATCGGGGAAAGGGCAGCGATCGGTGGAACTTGAGAAACCGCGCGGGCAGGTCGGCGCCCAACGAAAACGGTCAGTAGGGTACCGAAGAGCCACACGAGCACGACATAGAGGGGTGAAATCGAGGAGATGACATCGACAAAAGTGGTGTCCTCTGTGGTTGTGCTCAGCAAGCCGCCCAGTAGGAGTCCCAAGACGATGCCGACGAGCGAGGAAATCCCGCCAACCGCATAGGTCTCGCGGCGAACCAGAGAGCGCACCTGCTTCGTACTTCCGCCGAGTGCGCGCAGAAGTGCCAGTTCGCGCCTGCGCTGTTGGAGCAGTACTCGGAAGGTCGAAGAGACGACAACCGAGGCAACCACGATTGCAATAGCCGGGAAGATCAGCGCAATCGCGGTGATCATCGCCGATGAGATTTGAATCGCTCGCAGGTTTTCGTCCACGGTTGCGGAAACACTCGTCACTTTGACGCCCTTGAGTGAAGCCAGCTCAGTTGTGAGCTTTTGTGTCCACTTTTCCTGATCATCAGTTGAGGGGTTTCCGTACTTATTCACTGCAGGCGCATTGGTCGCAACGTGAATTTCACCGGTCGGCTTCATTCCCGTGCTCGCCTCGAAACCTTGAGTCGTCACGTAGGACGGTGCCAAAGTGCGATTTCCAGAAGAGTAGGTTCCGACGATGGTGAACTCGTGTGCGGAAACCGCATTGTCACGGGACAGGCTTGTCAGTTTGTCGCCAATTTTGAGGGAAGATTCCTTTGCCGTGCGCTGGGGAATGACGATTTCCGAGGCCGTGGCAGGGGCTTTTCCTTCACTCATCTTCACTGCGCTGAGGGGTTCCGCGAGCGCTGGAGAGAGGAAGATCGTTGTCTGATCGTTGCCGGCCTTCACTGCAATGGGGTATTGCGCTGTAATTCCAACCGCCGTCACGCCCTGAATCTTTGCGATCTTTTGGGTGAGGGTATCGAAATCATTGCCGACCTGGGCAGGCGTCATGTTCAGCGCCTCGTCATCGGCAGGACTGTAGGTGACCACTGATGTGGTCCCGCGGTAGGAATTGCGGACGCTACCGGTAAGCGATGAGGTCATCGTATTTGAGAACAAGAGCGTGATGACGATGAACGCAGTGGAGATGGCAACCGCCAAGCCAGTTGAGAAGTAGCGGCGACCGTGGGAATGAAGATTGGCTTTTAACAGCCGTGTCGTTGCGCTCACGGATGTCACCTCAACGCGGCATTCAGCTGCTCTTCGCTGGCATTGCGAAGATCGGACACGATTTGGCCGTCACGGACAACCAAGACGCGATCAGCGTAGGTTGCGGCATGAACATCGTGAGTGACCATAATGACGGACTGACCCAGTTCGGTAACTGCTCGACGCAATAGATCAAGAACCTCTGAGGTCGAGTGAGAATCTAGGTTACCGGTGGGTTCGTCAGCAACGATGACTGCGGGACGGCTCATCAGTGCACGAGCTACAGCCACACGCTGCTGCTGGCCACCCGAAAGTTCTGATGGCCTGTGGTTGAGGCGTTGTTCCAGCCCCAGCGAAGAAACAACGAACGTGAACCAGTCTTCATCAACTTTCTGTCCCGCAAGTTCCAAGGGGAGAAGGATGTTTGCCTTGGCATCCAGGGTGGGAATCAAGTTGAAGCTCTGGAAGATAAAACCGATGCGATCACGGCGAAGTTTCGTCAGATCAGCATCTTTCAAAGCGGTGATCTCTGTGTTTTCGATGAGCACGCGGCCTGAGGTCAGCGAATCGAGTCCCGCAAGAATGTGCATCATGGTGGACTTACCCGAGCCGGAGGGGCCCATAATTGCGGTAAATTCACCAGCGTAGAAATCAACGGTGACGTTATTGAGGGCAGTGACCTGGGTATCACCCATGCCGTAAACCTTGGACACGTTAGCGAGGCGAACGATCGGGGTCGCAGATGGATCTGTATTCATGCCTCCATCATGGCGGCGCGAGCAGAGCGAGCGCTATGGGGGGATGCCCTGGGCCTTCCCTGATTTCCCCCGGTGTGCCCCCCTTAGTCTTTGGTGGTGCTGGAGGGCTCTTTCTCGCTCAAGCTCAGTCCTCGGAAGCGGTTGAGGGCCGCCGCGACATCGACGAGGCGTGGGCGGGCGAGGCGTCCTGGCAGGGCGTGCGCCCCGAACTTTACGACGGCATCCAGACCTTCAGAGTTCAGTGCGCGCTCAAGGCGCGCCAAAAGATCACTGAGGCTACTTGCCCCATTCGCGTAGGTGTAAAGCAATCCGCGAAGCATCCATGCAATTGCCTCGGTCTGCCCAGGATCCACAATCTGCTCAACGTCGCCCAAGTCAAGGTTGATCTTGTCGATGGTGATTGAGGACAAACCTGCTGCCTTCGTCTTTGGCCGATCGGAGGAATGCAAACGCGCAGGGGCGCACCGCGCTAAAGGAGCGCTCATTGTCAGGTTCTGATGTGCACGAGGAAGCTCGTCGATGACTTGACGGGCTCGATCGCTCACGTCTAGGCAGCGGTAGTGGTCCATCATCAAGACCCGATCTGCCTGATCGAGATAATCTCCCGATCCACCCATGACGAGGATCGTTGAGACACCCAGATCTTTGTGAAGAGAGGAAATTCGATCAACCAGAGGAGTAATCGGCTCTTTCTCTGATTGGACCAGCTCGCGCATGCGCGCATCACGGATCATGAGGTTCGTTGCGCTGGTGTCTTCGTCGATCAGTAGAAGCGTCGAAGCCAACTGGATTGACTCGATTAAGGATGCAGCCTGCGATGTTGAACCCGAGGCATTCTCAGTGGAGAAATGCGTTGTGTCGGTATCTCCCGGAAGATGAGTGATGAAGGATGAGACGTCGACGCCGGTGACCGCCCGACCATCGGCAGCGCGTACCTTCATCGCATCCTCAAGGGTTGCAACGTATTCGCGGCCATCTCCAGGAATGTGCGCATATACGCCGCGCTGAATCGCGCCCAAAAGCGTGGACTTACCGTGGTATCCGCCGCCGACAATCACCGTGACTCCGGGCTCGATTGCCATCCCGCGAAGGATGCCGGCGTGGGGGAGCTCGACCTCGGCCTCGAGAGTAGCGGGGGAGGTGAAGGGAAGTGCACCCTCCATGGGGGACTGCGAGACTCCGCTGCGGCGAGCAAGAATGGAACCGTTGGCGATGAAAGATACCCAGCCGCGATCGATGAGGATCTGCTGCAGGGCACGATAATCCTCGTAAACCGCGATATGACGCAACAAAGCCTCACGTTCGCGTTCGACTTCAGGAATATCGCTCAGGTAGTCGAAAGTATCTTGGACTGCATCCGGTACGTCGAGGTCGAAAATCTGTGCTGCGCGGTGGCCAAGGATTGTTCGGCCTCGTGCGGGCATACGGACTTCAAAACGCAATTCAACGCGGTCGGGCTTGACGGTGCAGGCACTGCGATCAAGAATCTCGACGCTGGGGGACATTACCTGAATGTCATGAAGGCGTCGCTCGCGTAGGGAACGGTTGAAAGCACGCAGTAGGTAATCTGCGCACGCTGCCCGGGCATCGGGTGAGGCGATTGCGGCCTGTGGAAGTCCCATTTCCTGCGGGGTTGAAATGGCACGCACCTTCGAGGGCGGAGCGTAGGGATCGGCCTGAATTCGGTCGATTGAAAGCGAGAAGCTCCCGAAATCCCACATTCCAACGACGGACTTGTAAGCGGGATACGAGCGTCCATCAAGTTTGTGAAGCGTTCGGATGAGTTCCTCATCGCTACCGGTGTGTTTGCGGAACTCAGCGGTAGAACTCTGGCCGGAAATGCGCTGTGCGCGCTCTTGATTGCTTGAGGTGCTCATGAGCTCAGCCGATCGCGTGCGAGATCGTGATGATCGCGTAAATGATGAGGAAAACGACCAGGCAGGAGTGAATGACTGTGCCTGCGATGCCCAGAGATCGGGCGATGAGGGCCTTCTGATAGGAATTTTCGGGAAGGGATGCCGAGCGAGCGCTCTTGATCGCGGAAGTGCTCCATGCCCATGCCGGAATCGAGCCGAAAAGGCCGATGAGGAACAGACCAAGAAGAGCAAGAACCAGTGGGCCGTTGCTGGGGACTTCGCGTGCCTCCAGCGTCGGGGTGGTCGGCGTGTAGGTGAATTCAGGTGCGCCGAACTGGGGTTGGGGGGAAGTTTGGGGCTGTTGGGGTGCAGCGGGAGTTGGCGCTGGCATTGCCGAGGGTGGTGCTGGCACTTGCGGTACCTGCGCGGATTCCGCGTATCCCGGAGCGTTCATTGGGACGGGGGCTGTGAATGGTCCGGAGTTCTGCGGATCAGGTTGCGTCATGCCTCCATCATAGGCAATGGCTTGAGGTACAGGCGCGTTCCAAGCATCCTCTAAGCGTGCTCCACATGAAGTCGGTGTTTGTCACAGGTTATGCCCTGTGTCTTTTCCCGACTTCGTGTGACTTTCCGAGGCCGTGCCCCCACGTGACTTTCCGAGGCCGTGCCCCCCCACGTGGCTTTCCGAGGCCGTGCCCGCTGGTCCGCGTGCCTCTTTCCGCACCCGGAGGCACTCCGCGCAGTAGCACAAATACAATGCGGGGGCCGGTTTCCCGACCCCCGCTCTACCCGCAAACGGGCTTGACGTCACAGCATGCAGGACACGCAGCCCGAAACTTCGGTGCCTTCCAGTGCCATCTGACGCAGTCGCATGTAGTACAGGGTCTTGATGCCCTTCTTCCACGCGTAGATGTAGGACTTGTTAAGGTCACGCGTGGTCACCGTATCGGGGTAGAACAGCGTGAGCGACAGGCCCTGATCGACGTGCTGGGTCGCCACCGCGTAGGTGTCGATGATCTTCTCGGGGCCGATTTCGTACGCATCCTGGTAGTACTCCAGGTTTTCGTTCGTCATGTAGGGCGCAGGGTAGTAGACGCGACCGATCTTGCCTTCCTTGCGGATTTCGATGCGTGACACGATCGGGTGGATCGACGAGGTCGAGCCGTTGATGTACGAGATCGAACCGGTCGGCGGGACCGCCTGCAGGTTCTGGTTGTACATACCGTACTGGGCGACGTCGGCCGCCAGAGCCGCCCAATCCTCCTGCGTGGGCAGGTGGATTGTCGAGGCCGCAAGAAGTTCGCGGCAGCGCTCAGTTTGGGGCTCCCACACCTGGTCGATGTACTTGCGGAAGTACTCGCCCGAGGCGTACTGGGAATCCTCGAAGCCCTCGAAGCTCACTCCGCGCTCGCGGGCAATCGTGCACGAGGCCTTGATGGCCTCGTAGGCGACGGCCATAAAGTACATATTCGTGAAGTCCAGGGCTTCTTCGCTGCCGTAGTAGACGTGCTCGCGGGCGAGGTAGCCGTGGAGGTTCATCTGGCCCAGGCCGATGGCGTGACTCATAGCGTTACCGCGGGCGATCGAAGGCACCGACTGGATATCCGACAGATCGGAGACGGCAGTCAGGCCGCGGATGGCGGTCTCGATGGTCTTGGAGAAGTCCGGGGAATCCATGGTCTTCGCGATATTGAGCGAGCCCAGGTTGCAGGAAATGTCCTTACCAATGTGCGAGTAGGAGAGGTCATCGTCGTAGGTCGAGGCCTCGGACACCTGGAGGATTTCCGAGCACAGGTTCGACATGGTGATGCGGCCCTTGATGGGGTTCGCAGCGTTGACCGTGTCTTCGAAGACAATGTAGGGGTAGCCGGACTCGAACTGAATTTCGGCGATGGTCTGGAAGAAACGACGTGCGTTGATCTTCTTCTTGTGGATACGGCCATCATCGACCATCTCGTGGTACTTCTCGGTGACCGAGATTTCCGAGAAGGGCACGCCGTAGACGCGCTCGACGTCGTAGGGGCTGAAGAGGTACATGTCCTCGTTCTTGCGAGCCAGTTCGAAGGTGATGTCGGGGATGACCACGCCCAAGGAGAGAGTCTTAATACGGATCTTCTCATCCGCATTCTCGCGCTTGGTGTCCAGGAACTGCATGATGTCCGGGTGGTGTGCGTGCAGGTAGACGGCACCTGCGCCCTGGCGTGCGCCCAGCTGGTTTGCGTAGGAGAAGGAGTCCTCGAGAAGCTTCATCACGGGAACCACGCCACTGGACTGGTTCTGAATCTTCTTGATCGGGGCGCCGGCCTCGCGAAGGTTGGTGAGCTGCAGGGCCACGCCACCGCCGCGCTTGGACAGCTGCAGTGCGGAGTTGATGCCGCGGGCAATGGACTCCATGTTGTCTTCGATGCGCAGAAGGAAGCAGGAGACGAGCTCGCCTCGCGCGGCCTTGCCGGCGTTGAGGAAGGTCGGGGTTGCCGGCTGGAAACGTCCGGTCATCATCTCATCGACCAGGTGTCGCGCCATCTCGATGTCGCCCTGTGCCAGGTAGAGCGCGACCATGACGACGCGGTCTTCGAAGCGCTCCAGGTAGCGGGTTCCATCGAAGGTCTTGAGCGTGTACGAGGTGTAGTACTTGAAGGCGCCCAGGAAGGTAGGGAAGCGGAACTTGTGGGCGTAGGCCTGCTTGTGGAGGTCCTTGATGTCCTGGAAATCGTATTGGTCCAAGACGTGCTTCTCGTAGTAGCCCTGCTCGACCAGGTATTCCATCTTCTCTTCCAGGTCGTGGAAGAAGACGGTGTTCTGGTTGACGTGCTGGAGGAAGTACTGGCGCGCTGCCTGTCGATCGGCCTCGAATTGGATCTTGCCGTCGGCGTCGTAGAGGTTCAGTTGCGCGTTGAGCGCGTGGTAATCCAGCTCGGGGGAGGGGGCTGTTTCTACTCCTGTGTCGGTGAGGTTTTCTGCCAAAACTCGCTCAATCCTTCGCGAACTCGTGAGACGTCTTCGGCAGTGCCGAGGAGCTCAAATTTGTACATGTGGGGGATGTGTAATTTTGCGGAGATGATGTCTCCGGCCAGGCAGTAGGCCGTGCCGAAGTTTGTGTTCCCGGAAGAGATGACTCCGCGGCAAAGGCCACGGTTGTGTTCATCGTTGAGGAACTTGATGACTTGTTTGGGGACTGCTCCCTTGACGTTGCCTCCGCCATAGGTGGGGACGATGAGGACGTAGGGCTGATCGACGTGAAGGAATCCGTCACGGGGGAGAAGTGGGATTCGCTGTGCTGGGAATCCGAGTTTTTCCACGAAACGGCGGGTATTGCCCGTCGCCGACGAGAAGTAGACGACGTTGACCATGTGGTCTTTTCCTTTCACGAGGCCGCCCCTGGGCAGGGGGCAAAAAGTGACCCGGTCCCCCGGTTTGCTTGGGGGACCGGGTGGGTTGCTTTTAGGCGTTAACGACGCGTGCCGTTCCCATTGCCGAGGCCTGTGCTGCGGCCTTGATGAGATCGGGGCGGTAGCCGCTCCAGTGGTCTTCACCGGCGATAACGACGGGAGCTTGCTGGTAGCCCAAGCCCTTAATGAACTCGAGTGCCGAGGGGTCTTCGGTGAGGTCGACCTTCGTGTAGTCCAGTCCCTGCTTGTCGAGTGCGCGGTAGGTCGCATCGCACTGGACACACATGGGCTTGGAGTAGACGGTGATAGACATGGTCGGACCTTTCAATGTCGTGTGTTGATGTGTGTTTTTCCGCTGTTTACCCGGGGGAGCGGAACATGCGATAACACTACACCTTGTGTGTGCTTTCGTCACGAGACCCAATATGTTGTGTCTAACTATGTTCCTGACCCTAGATGTGGATGGATGAGTGTTCCTCTGTGGATGGGGTGTGGATGAGGGTGGCTTACATCGGTGTAATTTGAGGAAATTGTGCCCGAGGGGGCCTGTGGATAGAGCTCCTCGATTTCTCCACAGAGTGGGTTGAGGCTGTGGGTAAGCGCACGAAAAATTCGAAAAATTTCGTGCCCATGTCGGCGTGTCGCACCTACCGCATGAGCGTTTGTGGCTTCGTCCCGAATGGATCGCCGGTGGTCACCATGAAACAGCGTCTCAGGCAGATAACTTTGCCCAAGACACGGACCCTGTAAATGACTAGTTCAATCGCCATCACTTAATCTGTTTAAAGATCCCGTACAACAGGAGAACACAAAAATGACAACTCTTAAGACCCGTCGAGGTATCAGCCTCCTCGCCGTCATCGCGGTTGCCACCGGTGCCGCAGCGGTTCCTGGTATTGCTACGGCGGCCCCCTCCGGATCGGCATTCGGTGTTGTTGCCACCGCTGAGCGTCTTCCCTCACTGGTTGATCTGGATACCAACAGGACCGGCTCCATCACCATCCACAAGCTAGTGAAGGACGCCACCAACGGCATCAGCGAAGGTACCGGTCTTGAGGACAGCACCGTTACCGGTACCCCGCTTGACGGCACAAAGTTCACCGTCGAGCGTTTGACCAATGTTGACCTGACCACTCAGGCTGGCTGGGAGAAGCTCGTTGGTTTCAACGGTGACGTTGCTACCGCGAAGGCAGACGGCGTTGACGCAGCAGTTGAGAAGACAACGGCTGGCGGCGGTCTGGCCACATTCTCCAACCTGCCCCTGGGCGCCTACGTCGTGACCGAGATCGAAACCCCCGCGGGCTACGTCGGCTCCAAGCCCTTCATCGTCACGGTTCCGATGACAAACCCGAAGGACCTGAACAAGTGGGTCTACGACGTTCACGCATACCCGAAGAACGCCAAGGCCGGCGTCGAGAAGACCGTCGCCGACGAAAGCACCCCCGCGGTGGGTTCGGAGATTTCCTACGCCTTGAAGTCCGACATCCCCGCAGTTGAGGGCCTTGACTTCTACGATGTCGTCGACCAGTACGATAAGCGAGTTGAACTGCCCGAAGCCGCCATCATGCTGAAGATCATCAACGGCAAGACCGGTGAGGTTGCTCTGACCAAGGGCACCGACTACAAGCTGATCGGCGCCACCGGCACCGACAGCACAACCATGTTCTGGACCGCTGAGTTCACTGAGACCGGCCGCGCCAAGCTGATTGCGAACCGTAAGGACGACACCACCAAGGTCCAGATGGACCTGGTTGGTACCGTCAAGGAAAAGGTCGGCACCGACGGTATCTTCAAGAACAAGGGCATCTTGCTCCCCAACGCTCCCACCAACGGTTGGAAGCCCAACTCGGGTGAGGTTCCCCCGCCGGATTACCCGAACTCTGAGGTTGTTTCCAAGTTCGGCAAGGTGAAGATCACCAAGGTTTCCGCAGAAGATACAAGCGCGAAGCTCAAGGGCGCAGAGTTCGAGGTGTACCAGTGCACGCCTCAGAGCACTCCCACCAAGAACTTCGACCCGGTTGACGCAACCCTGGACACGAAGCTGAGCCCCGCCGGTGTTACCACCTACGTGACCGACGCGAACGGTGAGGTTGCCATCGATGGCCTGCGCAACAACGACTGGGCAAACAACAAGCAGGTCACCAACCCCGGTTGGTACTGCCTCGTTGAGACCAAGGCTCCCGAAGGCTTCGAGCTCCAGACTCGCCCGATCGCCTTCCAGGTCCTCGAGACCAACTCGACGGCTGATAACCACTACACCCTGGAGACCGCGGTCAAGGATGCTCCTCGCAATGGTGGATTCCGCCTTCCCATTACCGGTGCTGCCGGTGTGGGCGTGCTGATCGCAGCTGGCTCCGCACTTGTTGTCGGCGCTGGCGCCATCACCATTGCGAACAAGCGTCGCAAGTAAAACGTCTGATCTCTAACAGCCGGGTGCGGGAAGACCCGTGGGTCTTCCCGCACCCGTTTCTATACAATCAACGCAACCCCCCCATTTAAAAGGCGACTCATGAGCGAGAACGAGATCCACGCAGACGACAGCCTCTCAAATACCCAGGTTCAGGAAGAGGTATCTAAAACTGCGGAAGAACGTGGTCAACGCATTCGCAAGACCCAACGCCGCCGTCGCCTCTTCACAATTCTTCCGCCCGTTCTGCTGGTGCTGGGGATTCTGGTTCTGCTTTATCCCGTTATCGCGACCTATCAGAACAACCTCGAACAACAGCGCATTGCCAAAGCATTCAGCGCCGAACAAACCAACCTTGGTCCCGATGTACTAAAAGATGAACTCGCACGTGCTGACGAATACAACCGCCACGCCGCCGAAGCGCCGATCCTTGACCCCTGGTTGGAATCTCAACGGCCCAACACTCCCCAATACTCCGATTACCTCTCACAACTTAACGTGAACCCTGTGATGGCAACCGTTAAGGTTCCTTCGGCCGATATCAGCCTTCCGATCTATCACGGCACCGAGACCTCGACTCTTGAAAAAGGCGTTGGACACCTTTTCGGAACCGCGCTCCCCGTCGGCGGTGAAGGAACCCACACGGTCCTCACCGGCCACTCCGGACTGGGCAGTGCAACCATGTTCGACCACCTCAACAGCGTTAAAGTCGGTGACGTCTTCTACATTGAAGTCTTAGGGCGTCACCTGAAATACAAGGTCACCGACATCCGAACCGTTCTCCCGAACGAAACAGAGAGCCTGAACAAAGTTGCCGGAAAAGATCTCGCAACTCTGATTACCTGTACGCCCTACGGCATCAATACTCACCGTCTCCTGGTTACCGGTGAACGCGTCCCTATGGATGATCAGCAAGTTGCTGCAGAATCGGCAAAGGTTGAACCCGCAGTCGTTCAGACCTGGATGATTGCCGTCGTTGTCGGCATTATTGCCGTGCTCATGACGACTGCAGTGCTGTGGTTCCTCGCCCGTAAGAAGCGCAAGAAGCGGAGATCAACACTCCACAACGTTGACGGCCAGGCCGCCCGCTGAGGTCTCCTTGTACTTTGAGAGCATGTCGTTTCCTGTCTGACGCATTGTCTCAATGGCGACATCCAAGGACACGGTGTGGCGGCCATCGCCCCACAGGGCCATGCGAGCAGCGTTGATTGCCTTAACAGCAGCAATCGCATTGCGCTCAATGCAGGGGATCTGAACAAGCCCGCCAACGGGATCACAGGTCAATCCCAGAGAATGCTCCATGGCGATCTCGGCAGCGTTCTCCACTTGCTGAGGGGTGCCGCCCAGAGCTTGAGCGAGCCCTGCAGCCGCCATTGCCGAGGCCGAGCCGACCTCTCCCTGACAGCCGACCTCAGCACCGGCAATCGATGCGTTCGTCTTGATCAAAGCGCCAATCGCAGTCGCGGCCAATAAGAACTCGTGAACCGATGCGCGACGGCAACTGGCAGACTCTGACGACTCATCCAGAGGAAGCTCTGAGATCCCAGCCAAATTCGAGGGGGAGAAGTCGGGGAAACTTGCTCCGGCCTCGGGACAAAAAGCAACGAGGTAGCCCAGCACTGCGGGGATCACGCCGGCTGCGCCATTGGTGGGTGCGGTGACGATCCTGTGCCCGGCCGCATTTTCTTCATTCACAGCCAGCGCGTAGAGGTTGACCCAATCCATGGCGCGCAGGGGATCTTGCATAACCCCGGCCCAGCCTCGGCGCTCACTCGCCGAAAAAGCTTTCTCGGCGCGTGCGCGCAATTGTGCGGCCAAGGCGTTCGCCCGCCGAGGAACATCCAGTCCACCGGGCAAAATACCGGTGGAGGAAATCCCCGCCTCAATCGCGTGGAACATCGTGTGCGCGATCTGGTCGAGATAGGCATCCAAGGCCATTTCGGAACGCGCAGAAAGTTCATTTGCGCGGACAACATCGGCGATGGATTGGCCTGAGCGTGCGCATTGCGCTAAAAGCTGTGCGGCCGTCGAGAAGGGATAGGGCGCGGGAGTACACATTCCCGTTGTCTCTTGTGCAGAGGCCAAGGATGCGATCTCGGGGTGCTCAGGATCGTTATTCGTCTGGGCCATGACGAAGCCGCCACCCACCGAATAGTAGGTGCGCTCAAGGACCAAGCTCTCGCCTGCGTAAGCGGTGATTGTGAGCGCGTTGACGTGGTAGCTCAGGACCGTGCGCGGAAGAAAACGGATATCAGACTCGATATCAAAAGGAATTTCCCGGCCACCCGCAAAAGGAAGACGGCCACTGGAAGCAATCTGGGGAATCAGACTCTCGACTGTTTCAATGGACACGGTTTCAGGGTCATATCCCGCTAATCCCAGCAGTACCGCACGGTCTGTGTTGTGACCTCGTCCGGTTGCGCCAAGGGAACCAAAAAGGTCAATGGTTACGTGAGACAGATGCGAATAATCGGGAAGTGCACACAGCTCTGTAGAGAAGGCGAGGCCGGCACGCATCGGACCGACCGTGTGTGAAGAAGAGGGACCAATGCCGATTGAAAACATATCGAAAGCGGAGAGCGGGCGAGGGGCCTCGCTGGCGGGAACTTCACCGGCGACAATGGCTGCAGGTGTAGGGGTGCCTGCGCTGTACTGATCGGGAGAAGTGACATCAATCGACGGCTGAAGATCCATGCCTCTATTGTGCCTGAAAATAACTGGAGATGAACGACGGTGATTACTCATTCGCTCCGCTGCAATGAAGCGGAGTTTGCAGCGAAAAGCCCATCATTGATGGTGTTCTATACAACGTGCGGCATCCGAGACTCGCCCGAGCACGCCACCTAAATCCCGATAAACTGGGTTTCATGAGTGAACGTATGAATGTTGAGTCCTTTAACCTCGACCACCGCACTGTCCTTGCTCCTTACGTCCGCGTCGCAGATCGGAAGACTCTTCCCGGCGGCGATGTCTTGATCAAGTACGACGTCCGTTTTACCCAGCCCAATAAGGCACACCTTGAGATGCCCACGGTTCACTCCATCGAGCACCTCAGCGCTGAACTGATGCGCAACCACACCGATAAGCTCATCGATTTCGGCCCCATGGGTTGCCAGACCGGCTTCTATGCCCTCCTCCTGGGCGTTGAGACTGAGGAGTTCCTGCCTATCCTGCAGGCGACTTTCGAAGATATCCTCAATGCCACTGAAGTTCCTGCCGCAAACGAGGTGCAGTGCGGCTGGGGTGCAAACCACTCCCTAGAAGGCGCGCAGGAAGCCGTTCGCGAGTTCCTCAATCACCGCGACAAGTGGCTGGTTGTCACTCAGGATGACGCCGCGGCAGCAAAGTAATCATTCAGACCTGACGGCCCCCAGACACTTCTCAGAGAGGTACTCATGTCCCTGACCTTGACCCTTTCGCGCCAGCTTCCCGAGGTCGACGCCTTCATTCAGTGCGCGATGGTGATGGAAGCCCAGCCTTTCTTGGACGCTCTTGCGCCTCTTCCCGGTTCTCACGCGGTTGAAACCCTTGTTGTGGGCGCCGATGGTCATCACCAGCAGAGCTACGCCCTTGGTCAGCTCGAAGGCCACACCGTCGTCGTCATCACCTCGGGTATTGGTATTGCGAACGCGGCAGCAGCAGTGGCCCGAGGCCTGACCCTGGCCACCCCGAAGATCGTGATCGCGGGTGGTACCGCGGGCGGTCTTGAGGGCGGAATCCAAGTGGGTGACATTGCGGGAGCGATCTCCACGATCTACAACGATGCCGACGCTACTGTTTTCGGCTATGAGTTGGGTCAGATTCCGCGTATGCCCGTCGACTACCACTCCTCGCAGCGAGCGATCGACGCGCTCGCGGGCCTCAACGATGCCCAGCCGCACCACGTGCGCACCGGCCGCATCGTTACCGGCGACTCCTTCGCCTCGGAAAAGGTCGTTGCCCGTATCCGCGCAGGCTTCCCCGATGCGCTGGCTGTTGACATGGAAACATGCGGCATGGCCCAAGTGTGCTGGTCCAACGGCGTGGATTGGATCTGCCTGCGTGCGATCTCGGATCTGACGGGAGAAGGCGCTGACGAGGACTTCCACATGAATGGTGAGAAGGCCGCATACCACTCCTTCGAGGCCATTTGCGCCTACCTCTCACTTTTCAGCAAGTGAGCTGATCCCGTGTCCTATCGCGTCCTTATGGTGTGTACCGGCAATATCTGCCGCTCGGTCATGGCCGAAGAAATCCTGCGTGAAGTCGCCGCACAGCGTGGGCTTGATGTTGTTGTTGATTCGGCCGGGATTAGCGATGAAGAGCATGGACACGGGATCGACTCTCGTGCTGCGCGAGCGCTGCGAGAGGGCGGGTATCGCGTCCCCTCACACCGAGCCCGCCAAGTCGAGGTGGGGGAGCTTCAGCGCTGGGATCTGATTCTTGCGATGACTTCCTCCCACCTTCGCGCCCTCGAAAGGCTTGCAGGAGGGCCCGATCCGAAGATTCGCATGTTCCGTGAATTTGAGGTGAGTGGGGAAGAGTTTAGCCACGGGTGTGACCTCGATGTTCCGGACCCCTGGTACGGTGATTATTCTGATTTTGAGGCCACTCGTGAGACCATTGAGAACTGCACTCCAGCCATCATTGAGTACATCATGAGGAGCACAACTCGGTGACGAAACGAAACAAGCGCATAGGCGCGCTTGTCGCACTTTGCGTAGCGGCGGCCTCGACAATCGGGATAGCCGGCTGTACGGACACAACGCCGCAAGAGCAGCCGCAAGAAACAGCTTCTGAGGCGCCTCGCGGGATTCCTTTGGACTACTCGGGTTTTGACCCGGAAAACATCATGTCTGATGCCGTGCTGGATGACTCGCGCGCTATGAATGACGAGCAGATTGCTGCTTTTATCAACGAAAAAGGGGAGGGCTGCCGCGCGGGACGGGTGAACGACCAGGATGTTCCGTGTCTAAAGGACTTCAAAGCCGTCACCGAGACTTTCCCTGCTGATGAGTATTGCCCATGGGGATACCAGGGCGGCGAAGAGGAAAACGCTGCGCAAATTATTGGTCAGTCGGCACGTTCATGTGGAGTAAACCCGCAAGTTTTGTTGGTGACGCTGCAAAAAGAGCAGGGTCTGATCTACGCGTCGGGTGGAATGTTTCAGTGGTTTAGCTATCCCAGCGCGATGGGATATGCCTGCCCGGATAACTCGACCTGCGACCCGGATTATGCCGGTTTTCAGCGGCAGGTTTATTACGCCGCACGCCAGTTTGCGATCTATCGGGTGAGGCCTGAGCGTTTCCGTTTCCGTGCGGGAGAAAGGGTCGAGGCCCGCTATGGTCCCGCCGAAGAATGCACTTCCGTTGAAATCACTCCGGCTAATCGTGCAACCGCCAGTTTGTACAACTACACACCCTATGTTCCCAACCAGGGGGCGCTTGCGGGACACGGTAATGACTGCTCGGTCTATGGCAATGCGAATGTTTATGGTTATATGCGGGCCTGGTTTACCCAATAATGTTGAAATCCGAGCAATTATAGGTGGTCATGGTATACACTGAGCGCGCTGGGTACGCCCGTGTCTAGGTGACGAAGAAGTTATCAAGAGGTGCGCGATGGAGCCATACGATATTCACAAGAAGACTGCCGACCCTCCGGGGCCGCCGATTCACATACCGCATTTCAAGCGCTCTGATGAGTGTGCTGTTGGGATTGCGCTGTTGCCTGGAAGGGTCCATACCGTTGTGATGGATCGCTCTGGGCGTGCGCGCGAAGAGCGAGCGCGAATCATTGAAAATAATTCGAATGCCATTCTTGCCACGATTAACACTCTCTGCAGTGAGATGGCAGAAAGCGTTCGTTCATATGGGGATATCAAGGGAATTGGCCTATCCCTCGATGGGAAAGTGATCGATGGGCGAAGGTGTACGGTCGAAGAACTGGGATGGTTGGACTTTCCGCTACTCGATTCAATCTCTGGACAGGGCGGACTTCCGCTTTCTCTTATCAACAGTCTTGAAGGGCTGGCAAGGTACGAAGCCATATACGGTGTCGGACAGCGTTTGGATAATTTCCTGATCGTTCAGATCGCGGAAAACGTCTGCTACGTTGAAGTGAAGAATGGCGCAATTTGCCCTGATCCCGCTGGAAATTACCGAAGAATTGCTCACCTTCATCTTGAGGGAAGCAATGCGGTATGTGCACAGGGGCATTACGGATGTGTCAGTGGGTCGCTGGTTCCTTCAGCCGTTATTGGGCAGGCGCGCGCAGCCCGTATAAGTGCTGGTGATACTGATCGGCCACGTGATATCGAAGAACTGATTCGTATGGCACAGGGCGGCGATCAGGCCTGCCGAAAGGCGATTTTGAGCTTTGTTCGCAACCTTGCGAGGTTTCTGGAGCGGCTCAGTGAAATGACCAAGATTGATCACATCGTCCTTGATGGAAGCGCAGTGCGGATTCTTTCCTCGGAGTGGGCGGTCCTCTTTGAGGACGAGCTCTTCACTGTGGGTTCTCAGGGGGAAGTGCTTCCGGTTGTGATTCGTCGTGCCAGTGAGGATTCTCGCTGGGCATGTGGGGCGGCGGCGTATTTCTTTGAGTCGTGTGATCACGGAAGACGAAAAGTGCCTGGGGGTGACTTAAGCGGGAGTTATGTGCCACTCATTGCGGTGTAACCGGCATCGATTGGAAAATACCGGTCGTTTAATGAAACGGGACTGCGAGCAGCGCGCAGTCCCGTATTATTCATGCTCGAAGTTGAGTGTTACTCGGCCTCGACCACAGGCAAAACTGACCAGGGGAAGTTGATCCACAGAGCGGTCTTTCGCCAGATGTAGTCCGGTTCGATGATCGAGACAGGCTTCTTGTAAATAACAACCGAGCGAGCGTCGACCTTTGCGTGGGTCTTCCCATCAAGGCTCAGTCCGTCTTCGTCGATCAGTTCCATAACCTTCTTTAGGGTTTTACCCGAGTCAGCGACATCATCGACAACGAGTACCTTCTTGCCATCCAGAGCCGAAACATCCATCAGCGGAGGGAGAACCTGAGGCTCATCCAGAGTCTCACCCAGACCGGTGTAGAACTCAAGGTTCATAGTTCCGATGGCCTTCACACCCATTGCGTAGGCGATTGCTCCAGCGGGGATCAGTCCACCGCGCGCAATTGCAACGATCAGGTCGGGCTTCCATCCGGAATTCACGATCTGCTGTGCCAGCTCGCGTGCTGCGTCGCCGAACTCTTGCCAGGTCAGGTTTTCGCGTTCTTCGCCAGTGTTGGTCGTTGCGCCGTCATCGAATGGGGTGGAGGCAGACATGTATACGTCCTTCAGCAAAAGTGATCAGGTGAATGGACATATGGTAACGCCCGTCAGTACGTTTACGCATTGTTATCCATTTGGGTGACCGTATCGTCTCAAACTGCGTAGTTGGCGAGCATACTGTCCGCCGGGTTGACGAGGTTGTCCTTTATGGGACCAGATAAAGATTCGCGAGGCATCAAAAGTGCGTGAACACGCACCGCAAGAGGTGACCCGTCGGGGAGCTGAATATAGTTCCCGCCGTGTTCCGCAGACGGGGCATACTCCCACCCATGATGGCCGAGGCGAGGGCAAGTATGCCGATAAGCGCGCACTATCGGGGGCACCAAGTTGGCGAGCTTTCGCCTGCCAGATCGCATCGTGATGATGTGAGGCGCCAACTAGAGCGTGGGCAATTTCGTGCAGGATGACTCCACGTACCGTTTCCGCATCGTAGAGGTCAACCAACGGCCCCGAAAGGCGAATTTCGCGAAGTGTATGGACGCATGCCCCCGCGCGTCTACGCGCACGATCAAATCGCAGCGACCAGTCTCTTAAACCGTGGTGATCCATTAATTCACGTGCCATTGCGCGTGCGTCTTCACGCTTCATATGGCCTCGTGAAGACGATCAATCGCTGCCAACATGCGTTGAGGTGAAATCTTGCGCGCGGTCCCCAGTTCTTGCGCAAATAGAGAAACGCGCAGCTCCTCACGCATCCACAAAAGTTCTTCAAATGCACTGGCGTGGCGCGCGTTGAAAGGACGCGTATCCATGAGCTCGCGAAGTTCATTGAGCTCGTTATCGACCTGCGCTAGGGCCTGGACAGACCCCTCGTCACGTGCAAGATCGGAAGGTGAACGCAAAGCTTTACGGACGCGTAAAGATTGAGCCTGAATGTATCGCGGAAGGTTACGAAGGCGCTCAATAGGTGTTGCTGCAATGAATCCATCAAATACCAGGGAATGCGCGACCCTTTCGGCATCCTCGCGGAGTGCGCAATAGGCCCGTGCATCCGCAGTCGCAAGGGTATCTTGTAGCTGCGCCCAGGATTCCATCGCGCGCACAACGACTTCAATAATCGAATAAACCTGGTCTTCGTGTAGATCCCTCACGCGCTGGGAAAGGTCGTCAAAGCTTGAGCGATTACGTACCGTCCATAGCCCTTGATTTCCGCTCAGAGATACCGTGAGCGTGCGCACGCTTGCCCACTGCGCATCTGCGATCAGAGCCTCGCTGCTTCGATAGGGAGTTGAGGTCAGCATGAGTGCCTCGCGTCCACTCCAACGCGTTGAGACGCGCTTGGTCGATAGCTGAACGCGGCGTAGGACGAGGTTTGCCACACCCAATCCGTGTTCACTTCTTGCCTGCGAAGCATTTGCCATGACACGCACACCTGCCAGCGGATTCTCGGGCTTCCCTTGGGGGACTAAAGCCGGGAATGCGCGAATTGTGAGCCCCTGTGCTTGAGATTCAATCGAGGGTGGCAAAGGGGTGGTCGGGAAATCCTCAAGATCGTCGGCGAAAAGTTCACTTCCGGGAGTGCCCTCGCTACCATCGATTGTTCCCGAGGCCGTCGCTTCCTTCCTTTGCGCGCGAGCTTTTTGCTCGCCAGGCGCAGTCCTTGAGTATCTCCCAGACTCAGGCTTTGGTTTCGCATCTGAGCGATGTGCACTGCGTTCTTGTGCTTCGGTCAATGCTTGGCGAACGGCCGTTCGCAATGCGCTATCGGTCGCACCGGCCAAGGTGCGTTTGAGATATCCCAGATCTTTCCCGCTTCCCAGTTCGCGTCCTTGACGATCGTGGACAACGAAGGTCATGAGCAGGTGATCGGGAAGTGCGTCGCGCATGGTGTGGATATCAGAATCGCTCAGGTCAACGCCTCGCAGCTCACGGATTGCACGCGTGAAAAGTTCGTCGAAGGATGCCGAGTGAGTCTGTGCGGTAGCGGTGCGGGCTCCACCGGGATTTTGAGTGGAAGATTTCGGGGACCTATCAGAGCTTTGAACTGAGGAAGCTGCGGAAAGATCACGGCCTTGACCCCGTTCGTCTTTCGTTGACGTACTGGCCTTGGACAGGCGCTTATCGCTACGACCCTGACCTGTTTTCTGTCCCCATGCCGCTAGGCGCCCAAGAGCGGCGCTCAACGAGGCGGGATCTTTATCAGGAATAGCGCCAGCGGAACTCTCACCAGAGTGTGCGTGATCAGGCTCTTTGTGAGCACTTACTCGGCCGTCTCGGAAATCATCAATCCACGTGGCAAGGCTCTTTGCGACTTCGGGAGCGGGTGCAAGTAGGCGGCGCTTGGCCTTGGGAAGAGCGCGTATTGCCTCGGTGATGAGTTCTTCGCGCATACCCGGTACTAACCAATCGGTACCCTCATCGCTTACGCGACCCAAGGCCTCGACGGGAATGGACATCGAAACACCATCGCGCGGGGAGCCAGGGTGGAACTCATAGGACAGGGGAAGGCGAAGCTCTCCCTGCTGCCAATGGTTAGGGAAGCCCTCTCCGGTCTGGCCCAGGCCTCGAGGAAGAAGAAGCTCAGGAGGATAATCCAAAAGATGAGGATTCTGGCGCTTTTCGTTCTTCCACCAGCGATTAAAGTGCCCTGCAGAGATGATCGAGGCGGGGAGGAGATCGTCAAAGAAACGCTCCAGCGCCATTTCATCGGCGACGAGGCCGTGGGTGCGGCTGCGACGTTCGGTTTCCCGTGCCCGCTCGATCGCCTCGTCGTTGCGACGTTGGAAGGCATGACGCTCACGCCACTGACCCTGAACCAGCGCGTGGCGGATGAACATTTCACGAGCGAGCTCGGCAGCGGTGATTGGGCTTTGCTGGGCGATCGCAAAAGGAGAATCTGTGGGAACAGCGCCTCGGATTGACCCCAGGGGAGTAGATCCCAGTCGTCCCAGCAACACCGAGCGGTCTGCGATCAATGTCAGCCCGTAGAGCATCACTTTTTCTTGAACGTACGCCGCGCCCCGCGAAGAATTCCACGTGGGTTCGGAATAGACATGGTTGAGTAGGTCTTTTGCCAATGGCTCGACCCATTCGGGGCGAATACGGGCGACCGTACGTGCAAAGAGTCGCGAGGTCTCAACCAATTCCGCGGTCATCACCCAATCGGGATGGCCAGTGATTCCCGAACCAGGCCAAATGGTGAAGTGAGTGCCTCGGCTACCCGTATAGTCTCGAGTTGCCGGATCCCACGCGCCCAGACTGGAGAGAAGACCAACGAGGATCGAACGGTGAATATCGTCGGTGTCGACCGCGCTGGTTGAGCGCGTGAAGGCAACTGCAGCCTTCGCTGCGGCGTCCGCAATTCCCGTACGTGATGCCTGCTCGACTACATCACCCGCTGAAGGCATCCCCAGTGGCTCGGTGTTGATGCCGATGCTGCGGGCCATATCGCGCAGCTGGTGGGCGATATCGCGCCACTCGCGGAAACGCAGGTAGTGAATGAATTCTGCCCGGCACATACGTCTAAACGCGCTACCTGAAAGATCGCGCTGTTGGACGTGCAGGTAGCGCCATAAATTGAGGTAGGTCAAGAAATCGGAGTGGGAGTCAGCAAAACGCGCGTGTGCCGTATCTGCAGCTTCTTGGTGTTCCAGTGGGCGCTCGCGGACATCCTGAATCGATAGCGCAGCAACGATCACTAAAATTTCCGACGCGCATCCTGATTCATGCCCAGCGATCAGCATGCGGCCCAGGTGCGGATCGATGGGAAGGCGAGCTAAGTCGCGACCAATGCGTGTGAGCTCAAGTCCTTGGTTTCCCTGTGCCAGCGCGGAAGAATCGGAGTTCTTTGACGAATCCAGCGGGCGCAGTGCCCCGATTTCAATGAGCTGATTGATGCCATCGCGGATCGCTCGCGAGTCCGGCGCATCGACGAAGGGGAAAGACGCAACGTCTCCCAACCCTAAAGCGCTCATCTGTAAAATGACCGAGGCCAGCGAGGTACGCAAGATTTCCGGCTCGGTGAAGTCTGGCCTCGATGCGAAATTATCAGCGGAATACAGGCGAATCGCGATACCGTCCGCAACGCGTCCGCAACGTCCAGAACGCTGATTTGCGCTGGCCTTTGAAATCTCTTCGATGGGTAGGCGCTGAACCTTGGTCTTATTGGAATAGCGCGAAATTCGCGCCATTCCCGGATCGATCACGTAGCGGATCCCCGGAACCGTCAGCGAGGTTTCAGCGACGTTTGTCGCCAGAACAATGCGCCGATGGCTGTGTTCCTCAAAAATCCGGTGTTGTTCCGCGGAGCTGAGGCGCGCAAATAGGGGCAAAATTTCGATATCTGCGGGGCTCTTCGAGTGCGAGATATCCCTGGGCGCGCGGTTGCCCAGGTGATCGCGCAACGCCTGTTCGGTATCACGGATATCGCGCTCACCGGGAAGAAATACCAAAATATCCCCCGGGCCCTCGCTGCATAGCTCATCGACCGCATGGCAAATTGCGGTTTCGACGTCGATGTCTTGACCCGCGCCGTAGCCCTCCAGAGCAAGGGGATCATCTGGGTCCTCTAAAACCAGTTGTTCGACGCCGCTTCCAGTGCTTTCTTCCTCGATTGCCGAGGCCGTGGCCGGGCTGCTTTCAGCGGGCTGAGCATCGGGGGACGTGCTTGAGGAGGAATAGGAAGCCGGGGTGTCGGCGGCAAGGGGACGGTAGCGGATTTCAACCGGGAAAGTACGACCCGAAACCTCAATGACCGGTGCGGCTTCAATGAGCGTTCCCTGTCCAATCGGACCGTTCCATCGACCGAAGTGGCGCGCGAAACGATCCGAGTCAATGGTCGCTGACGTGATGATGACCTTGAGGTCGGGGCGCAAGGGGAGCAAGCGCGCAAGGTAGCCCAAGATGAAATCGATGTTTAGGCTGCGTTCGTGGGCCTCGTCGATGATCAGGGTGTCATAGCGACGCAGCATTGGGTCCGATTGAATTTCTGCCAACAAAATACCGTCGGTCATGAGTTTGACCAAAGTGGTGGGACCGACCTCATCGGTGAATCGCACCTGGTAGCCGACGACCTCGCCGGGCTCTTTGCCCACCTTTTGGCCAAGCTCAGCGGCAATGCGCTCTGCAACCGAACGCGCTGCAATACGGCGAGGCTGGGTGTGCCCGATCATGCCGCCTACGCCTCGGCCTAAGTGAAGGCAAATCTTTGGGATCTGCGTGGTTTTTCCCGAGCCGGTTTCGCCGGAGATGATGACAACCTGATGCTGCGAAATTGCCTGTGCAATTTCGTCACGTCTTGCGCTGACCGGAAGATCGGGGAAAGAAATCAGTGGAATCGCAGCGGCCCGAGCAGCAAGCTGTTCGGGTGTGAAAGGGCGGAAAGGCGCGGATGCATGAGGGGAGCGACCCCTGCGTGAATGTGCGCGCCGGCGCCTTGGCTGCGATGAAGTGGACACCCCTTCAGGGTAACGAAGAACTTTCGCCACAGCTGGGTGTGTACGTTACTGGCGGAACTCCCCACTGGGCTCTGCCCACAGATGCGCCCACTCAAGCGCGGCCTCGAGAAGGATTTCTGGATGTTCACCGGCACCAAAACGGGTATCGTGAACCATTTCAACCCGAGAGCCGTCGGGAAGACGGTGGAAAGCGTCGCGCGTCAGATCAACCAGACCCAAATCGATATCGTCGGCATCGTGGAGGATGAATGCAGGTGCGCCCTTCGGATCGATGATTGAAGAATCGACCATGGAAAGATCGGCCAGCGTCTGCTTGGAGATCGTGAAAAATTCGCGAGGCCCATCGGAGTCGTCCGGGATCCGGGTTTGGCCGGTGTGCTCCAATTCGTCTAGTTGGCTATTGGAAAAAATTGCACTCCAGTCGTAGGAGAGCGGGCCAAGTACCGGAGCAGAAAGAAACAGCGCGGTCGCATGAATCAGGTGCGCGGCAAGTGCAGTAACCGAGCCAAAAGAGTGACCGTGAATAATCTGGTGGGTGAAACCCTGATCGGCAAGCCAGCCCGATGCAGCCTGGAGGTCCTCGATCTGAGACTCGCGCGTAATCACCTCGTCATCGGAGCGTCCATGCCCCGAGTAATCGAATTGGAGTGTCGCGTACCCGGCCTTGCGATAGGCGCGGGCGAGCTCATCGTAGTGTCCACCCGAGTGTTCATCTGCAAGAAAAGAATGCGAAAACAGGACAGCGGCGTCCCGTGAATCTACGGGCTGAACGAAAGTTCCCGACAGGGTGATCCCTCGGGGTGTGTTCATACGTACTTCGCTCATACCTCCACGGTACTGGTTTCATAGAAGATGTGAAATACCCCGTCTCATAACGTGCGAAAAGGTAAACAAGTGGCGTGTTACTTTGGGGAACTACTAGGCTAGTTTTTATTCGATAGTCACCATCGCACACCGGCGCGTACGCGCCTGATAGCACAAGAAAGACGCATCATGGGAACGAAAATGGGAATCGCTGTCGGTTTCGGGATCGGCTACGTGCTGGGGACCCGAGCGGGGCGTGAACAATACGCGCGAATTTGTGCGTGCGCGGGAAAGCTCCGTCGCTTCCCGTTGATCGCTCGTCCTCTAGATGCTGCCGGTGAAAAAATGTCTGCGCTTGTGCGCACCCAGGGTGAGAAGGTCACGGATAAAGTTGCCGACGCGGTGAAGGAACGACTCTTCCGCATGCCGGCCGCCGAACCGGAGATTACCGAAGATGATCTACCAACCTACGCGGGCTGAGGCGCGGGCGCATTCACAATGACTGATTCCCATCACACTGAAAAGCAAGCTTCGCGCGCGCAGATTCGACGTTGGCGCCGCTACCTGGCCGAAGAACGCATGGAGGCGCATACCTATCGCGCACTTGCTGAACGTCGGACGGGCGAAGAACGTCAGGTACTCCTTGGCCTTGCCGAGGCCAAGGGTCGCCATGAGGAGTATAGGCTATCTCTGCTGGGGGAGCACGCACTTCCCGCACCGCATCCTCCGCTTCGTACCCGAATTTCATCTGCACTGGCCTACATGTTCGGGACGATTTTTATTCTGGCGATGGCCCAACGAACCGAGGAACGTTCCTCATATGATGACGACGCTGACGTTCCAGCGGCGATCGCTGCCGATGAGCGTCTGCATGTCGAGGTTGTTCGTTCACTTGCACAGCGTTCCCGTGAATCCCTAGCGGGTACTTTCCGGGCTGCGGTCTTTGGGGTGAACGATGGTTTGGTATCAAACCTTGCGTTGATTCTGGGAGTCGTTGGTGCGGGACTGAGCTCGCAAGCGATTTTGACGACGGGAGTTGCTGGTCTGCTTGCGGGTGCAATGTCCATGGCTGCCGGTGAATGGGTCAGCGTGAGTTCTCAGCGCGAGCTATTGGACGCATCGATTCCAGATCCCGGTGTTGATAACACTTTGAATGAAGTCGATGTCGATGCCAATGAATTGGCACTGCTTTTCCGCGCTCGCGGGGAAGATGAGGAAAGCGCGAAGGCACACGCAGCAGATGTCTTCGCAAAACTTGCAAAATCTGATCGTCGTTCGGGTGGTAATGCCGCTCCAAGTACAGATGGCACAGAGCGACGCCCCATCTTTTCAGCGTACAAGGATGAAGATGCGGGAGCTAGCGAAGAGATCGGTACCCCGGCGCGTGCGGCGGCCTCGTCCTTTATTTGTTTCGCTCTCGGCGCTCTTTTGCCCTTGATTCCCTATATTTTCAGGCTTGATGGATTGTTTGCCGCGGGAATTTCGGTTGTCCTTGTCGGTATTGCGCTCATGTTTACCGGTGGAATTGTTGGTGTGCTTTCGGGTCTTGCACCCGCCCCGCGTGCTTTCCGTCAGCTGGCAGTTGGTTTTGGTGCGGCCGGTGCAACCTACCTGCTGGGTCTTGTCTTCGGTACCAGCGTTTCCTGATCGGGGGCAGTCGCGCGACTGCGCTGCGCTGCGGAGGGGAATGGCCTCGCGCTTGATCTTGGCTACTGAGACTGCGCGTCCACAACCTTGGATTCTGTTGAGAGGTGGAAGACAATAGTGAGCGTGCTCGATACTCTCAATCAAACCTTGCCGGACCTGTTCCGCGTCATCGATCTTCTTGGCGTGCTCTTGAACGGGATCCTCGGCGGACGTATCGCGCGCATTAAACGTTTCGATGCCGTCGGCTTCATGGTCTTGGCCATCATGTGTGCACTGGCCGGTGGAATGCTCCGCGACATTATGCTCGATCAAGGCCCGCCGGTGGCATTGACCGATCCTTTCTACCTAGGGACTGCACTGGTCGGTGCGTTGATCGCTATGCTCTGGCGCCTCGATTCTCGTTTCTGGCGGATTGCGCTGGTGCTGGCTGATGGAACCGTTCTGGGATGCTGGGCGGCCACTGGAGCGCTGAAGACACTGAATGCTGGCCTGGGAGTAGGACCGGCGATTCTGCTGGGAATTATGACCGCCGTCGGTGGCGGCATGATTCGAGATATTTCTGCTGGGATGGTCCCGCAGGTATTTGGCGGAAATAATCTCTACGCAACTCCTGCATTCGTTTCAGCGGCGATCATGGCTGCATTTGGCCACTCGGGCCTGGAACAAATTGGCATGCTGGTTGCGACGATTGTCGGGTCGAGTTTCACAGTACTTGCGCATTGGAGAAAGTGGCAGCTTCCTTCACATAATGATTGGACATTGACCATGACGGCAACGCAGCTGCGGGCACTCCTTCGGTTGCGTTCGCTTGATGAACGTGACGTCAAGAAGATTACTGAGGACAATTCGGATCAATGAGTGCAGACAAGGCTCAGAGCGGAGCAGGATCTACAGTGGAAGGTGCCCGCGGACCGCAGATGGCATCCCCGGGTCATGGCACGCCTCGGTCAAAAGGATTCAAGGCTGCACACCTGTCGATGATGGCGCTGGGAAGCGCGATTGGTGCCGGCTTCTTCCTGGGTACCGGTGTCGCCGTTTCCGAGGCCGGCCCGGCCGTTTTGGTCTCCTACATTCTTGCCGCGTTAATCGTCGTCACCGTGATGTACGCGCTGGCTGAGTTGGCCGCTGCGATTCCTTCCTCTGGATCTTTCTCGACCTACGCCGAGGCAGGCATCGGCCGGTGGGCAGGCTTCACCTCTGGCTGGCTCTACTGGTTCATGCTGATCATGGTGCTTGGCCTGGAAATGACCGGCGCAGCGCAGATCTTTACAGCTTGGTTCCCCAGTGTTGACCAGTGGGTTGTCACCTTGGTCATCGTTGTTGTCCTGGGCGGGATTAACCTGCTGGCGGCCGGCGAATTCGGTCGTGTTGAGGCGTGGCTTGCAGGATTGAAAGTCGCTGCAATTATCTTCTTCCTGGTCGTTGGACTGGGCCTTCTGATGGGCATTATTCCCGGGCGCGCTCAGAGCCTGCATCAGGCTTTCATTGGAAATGGTGGTTTTGCTCCTGCTGGCCTTCCCGGAGTCGCGGTTGGTTTGCTTGCGATTATTACCTCCTTTGGTGGGCTTGAGATTGTTACCATTGCCGCCGCCGAGGCCGATGATGCCAGGCGCGCGATGTCGCAGGCTATTCGCTCGGTGATTTGGCGCATTTTGGTGTTCTACGTGGGCTCCGTTGCCCTGTTAATCTGCCTGCTGCCGTGGAATTCGGATGAGATGAAGACCAGTCCTTTCGCTGCGGTTTTGAACATGGCGGGGATCCCCGCGGTCGGAATGATTATGGAGATCATCGTCTTTGTCGCACTGATTAGTGCTTTTTCTGCGAACATCTACGCGTCTTCCCGAATCGCATACTCGCTGTCCGCACGCGGAATGGGACCGACCTGGATTCTGGGTGCGCGCGTGCACAAAGCTCTTGATGAGAGTGACGAGGCCCTTGGAGTAACCGCGCTTCACGGTGATATTGAGGACGGGCGAACCCCGCGCCGCTCGGTTGCGGTTTCTGTGGCTCTGGCCTTTATTTCCGTCGCCTTGAACTGGTATCTTCCATCGTCAATCATGCAGGTGCTCATCAATGCAGTGGGCATGGTGCTGTTGATCGTGTGGGTGATGATCGTTATTTCGCAGATCCGTTTGCATTCGAAGCTCGAGGCCGAGGGGGTTTTGTCCCTGAGGATGCCGGGTTGGCCGTGGCTTCCGTGGTTCGCTGTTATCGGATTGCTGTCGATCGCGGTTCTGATGATGTTTAACGCTGCCGGACGCGCACAGCTGATCGCAATGGGATCACTGACCCTGATCCTGGTGTGTCTGTACTTTGCGCGTGAGAATCTTCGAAATCGCAAGGCTGCACGTGCTTCAGTCGCGAAGATCGTCGGGAGCGGTGACTAAGACGCTGGTATTTGCGCAGCGGATTTTTCCACAGGATCAACGCTTATTCGGTGTTTTCCACAACTTTGTGGCTCTTAGTGTCTGCGCGCGTTTCCTGGGCCATAGTGGCTGAATAACTGTCAGAAGGAGGTAAGTGTTGATGCGCCGGAAAAGCCCCAGACACTCACGGCTTCTGATGGGGGTTCTTCTTATATGCGTGAGTGTGGGAATTGTCTTCGCACTTGTCCACACTGGAATCGTCGGCGGTGCTTTTGGCGTGTGGGACACAGGGGTGAATAGTTCCAGCGGTCCTTCGGATTCTTCCTTAGGAAGCGTGGATGACAGTGCGAAAGCCCTGGATCAGCTTCCCGTGCTTCAGACGCGCAGTGGATCTGTTCCACGCTATTCACGTGATGAATTTGGTCAGCGATGGGCAGATGTCGACCGAAATGGCTGTGATACGCGAAATGACATCCTTCGAAGGGATTTACGCAGCCTACAAATGAAGACGTCCTCTCCGAACTGCGTGGTTGTCGGGGGAATCCTTGACGACCCTTATACGGGTAGAACGATTGATTTCCACAAGGGTGAAGATTCCTCAGATCAGGTGCAAATCGACCACGTTGTTGCGCTTGCCAATGCGTGGAGCAGCGGTGCGTGGCAGTGGGATGCTCCACGTCGACAAGAGTTTGCGAACGATCCAACAAACTTGCTGGCTGTTGACGGTAACGCGAATCAAGATAAAGGGGCGAGCAGAGCGGATCAGTGGCTCCCACCGAATGCCCGTTATCGTTGCGCGTATGTGCAGCGGCAAATCGTTGTGAAGAGTTCCTGGGGTTTGGGGGTGACCCCGCGGGAAAAGAAGGCGATGAAAGCGGTGCTTGATCACTGTGAATAAAGGGAACGACCGAAGGGGAGTGCCCGTGCAAGTGCCGCGCAGATCTATGCGCCAAGGTGGGGATAGACGGATATAGCAAAGCCCCGACCGGTGGGACGCACCGAGCGGGGCCGCTTGCGCGCTCGAAGGGACTCGAACCCCCAACCTTCTGATCCGTAGTCAGATGCTCTATCCATTGAGCTACGAGCGCATTGCCGTTTGATTGGCTGGGAAATAGTTTAGGCACAACGCGCCTTTACAAGCAAACTCATAAATGCGTCATCAATCACATCGGCCTCTTTTTGCTGCAGAGGAAGTCGCAGAATCTTGCGGAAAAGAAAGAAAATTTATGCGAGTTTGTCAATTAGTGCAACCGAAGTTTCCGTGAAACGGTACTTTCATTGCTTCTTTCGAATGGGTAAGAATTAAGAGGTCCATTTTTGAGCGACATGCAGGAGCAGCGCAATGGCAAATAGCCATCCAAAAATGTCCACCACTCGAATCGACCCGGTCAATGCGGTCCCTTCTTTCCCCAAGCTCACAATCCTCGGTTTTCAGCATGTCCTGGCGTTTTACGCCGGGGCAGTTGTTGTTCCGCTGGTAATTGCAACTGGTCTGGGACTTGACTCGGCTACTACTGTTCACCTGATCAATGCGGACCTCTTCACCTGTGGTATCGCGTCAATCATCCAATCTGCAGGTCTTGGCCCAAAGATTGGTGTTCGTCTTCCCTTGCTTCAAGGCGTGACATTTACGGCTGTTTCGCCGCTTATTGCAGTCGGTTTGGCTGCGGGTGGAGGAGTCGAAGGCCTCGCGTCGATGTACGGCTCGATTATCGTTGCAGGCATTGCAACCTTCCTTGCCGCTCCCTTCTTTGCGAAGCTTCTTCGTTTCTTCCCGCCGGTTGTTACCGGCACGTTGCTAACGGTTATGGGAACGACCCTTATTTCGGTTGCCGCAAACGACATCGTGTACTGGGGAACTGAGGCAGCGAAGGCTGGCGCCGATCCCATTCCTGGAACTCTTCGTGGTCTTGCATACGCTCTGGGCACTTTGGCTGTCATCGTCGTTATCCAGCGTATTTTCTCTGGCTTTATGGCGACGATTGCCGTCCTTTTGGGTCTGCTTGGCGGAACGGTTGTCGCGTGGATTCTGGGGGATGCAAACTTCTCTGCTGTCTCTCAAGCGGCACCGATTGGAGTGACCACTCCTTTCTTCTTTGGAATTCCGAAGTTCTCAGTTGCCGCGAGTATCTCGATGCTCATCGTTATGGCAATTACCGCCGTCGAAACTACCGGTGACGTTTTTGCGACCGGCGAGGTCGTGGGTAAGCGCATCACTCCTGCGCACATTGCGAATGCTCTTCGCGCGGACGGCCTGTCGACCGCGCTGGGTGGTGTCCTGAACTCCTTCCCCTACACGTGCTTTGCACAGAACGTTGGTTTGGTTCGTCTTACGCGCGTGAAGTCGCGCTGGGTTGTTACCGCTGCGGGCGTCTTCATGATCATTCTGGGAATCCTCCCCAAGGCTGGCGCGATCGTCGCCTCGATTCCGAAGCCTGTTATCGGTGGAGCGTCTCTGGCAATGTTTGCAGCCGTTGCTGTTGTCGGTATTCAGACCCTTTCCACTGTTGATATGCGCGATAACCGTAACTCGGTGATCGTCGCGACCTCGCTTGGCTTGGGGCTGCTGGTCACTTTGAAGCCAGAACTCGCCAGCTACGTGCCTTCGTGGATGCAGATTCTTTTCGGCTCAGGCGTGACGATCGGTTCAATCTGCGCGATCATTCTCAACCTGATCTTCTTCCACATCGGTCGTAAGCCTTCTCCGGCTGTTTCACTGGTTGACGGCCGTCCGCTGAACTTGGACGCAATTAATCGTCTTGATCAAGCACAGTTCACTCGCGCCTTTGCTCCCATGTTCTCGGGAGTGACGTGGCCGGTTGAACGTGCGTGGACACACGCTCCTTTCGAGTCGGTCGCTGACCTGCGCCACGCTTTCCAGGATGCAGTAGGCCAGGCTGACCGTGAAGAACAGGAAGCTCTGATTGCCGGCTACACCGACATCGTTGATCTGATTCTGGGTGGCGAGGCCGATGAGCAGGCCCTGCTGGACACCGGTTCGACCCTCTTGGGTGACTTTAACTCGGAGAAGCAGGAAGAATTGCGCGCGCTAGGCCAGGCGTACCATGAGCGTTTTAACCGCCCGCTGATCGTATGCGTCTCGCGTGTGGATTCGGCCGATCAACTTCTTGCTGATGGTTGGCGTCGTGTTGAGGGTTCTGACCTTCGAGAGATCCGCGTGACCTTGAACGAAGTCATGCAGATTGCCGAAAACCGTTTCGAGGCCATGGTTGCCGACGCGAACCCCATCCATTCCGCGTGGGCACATTCCTTTGACCAGTTGAACTGAGGTTTTTTGCCACTAACGAATACTGATTAGCGTTTGCCCCCGGGTGCTCATGCGCCCGGGGGCAAACGTTTGTCGCTCTGCGTTACTCTGCACGGCCTTCGTCCCCTCGCTCTCTCCCCTCCCTCGTTCTCGCCCCTTCGCTCCCTCTCCCTCCCCATCCTGGTTTAGCTCATTCATTCCGGGTCTGTTGCTGTTCTAAGGCGGTAGGTGAGCGAGCTAAACCAGGAATGGGAGAGCTAACGGGGGAATGGGAGAGCTAAAGCATGAGTCCACGATCTATGCCCCGCGCGCTCCGAAAAGACCGCAGCTCGGGCAGCATAAAGCGAACTCACGAAAGCATGCCCAGGGGACGTAACGATAAAACACGCAAAAGGGCCGGGCCCCGATTTTCATCGGGGCCCGGCCTGTGCCTTGCGCTTAGAAGCGCATTCGCGTTATGCGATCAGTCGCGGCGCTTGCGAGCTGCACCGACAGTCCCAACGCCTGCTGCCAGCAGCATGGCGGTGAGGATTGCGATCCACTGCGCATCCGAACCGGTCTTCGCCAGGATCGACTTCACGGGCTGCGAAGGTGACGGGGCTGCCGGGATCAGCGTGAGCGGGAAGTCCATATCAAGGTTGACTTCGCCCTCTGCCACGGTGACATCCTTGGAGGTTGCCACTGCCTCGTAACCGGAGGGAACCTCAATCGACACACTGTAGGTGCCGGGGAGGACTCCCTCGAAGCGGTAGTTACCGTTTGCGTCGGTCGTCGTGCGAGCAACTTCGTTGCCGGATGCATCCTTGAGGATGACGGTCACACCGGGGACACCGGGTTCACCGTTGTCAACACCGTTGTGGTCCTGATCGTTCCACACGCGGTCGCCGATGGTCGCCGGCTTGACGAAGCCGAAGTCAACGCCCTGGACCGAAGAGTCACCGATGGTCACCGATGCCTCGGTTGCGTTGCGACCGTTGTAGGCCTGCGTGTTGATCAGACCAGCCAGATCACCGGTGGTGGGATCAACGATCGACACCTTGTAGTTGCCGGGGGCGAGACCGGTGAACTGGTAGTTACCGTTTTCGTCCGTCGTCGTGGTCACGGGGTTGCCATCCTTGTCCAGGATGGGGTTGCCGTTTCCATCGAGCAGTGCAATGGTGCGTCCTGCGAATCGAGCTTCGGTGTCGCTCTTCGAGTAGCTGGCATCGGAGTCGCGGTAGAGCGTTCCTCCGAGGTTGTAGCCACCCTTGAAGGATGCCGAGGACTCGTTATTCGTCGGGTTATCACCGTACTGATCCTGGTGCGTGATCGTTGCGACGTTCGTGATCAGCGAGCCAACGCCCTCACCGGTGATACGCACGGTGATGGTGATGGTCTTGACCTCATCCTTCGCAATGGTCAGGTTCGACAGATCCCACTTACCGGTCTCTGCGTTGTAAGAGCCATCACCTTGGGCGGACACGAAGGTGACGCCTGCGGGCAGCTTATCGGAAGCGGTCGCACCGGTTGCCACGCTCGGACCATTGTTGGTCAGAGTGAGGGTGTAGGTGATTTCCTTTCCGGGTGCGAAATCGAAGGTGTTCTGTTCCTCTGCCGAGGGAGTGGTGATCGCCTTCTTAATCGCGGTGTCTGCTGCAGCAGTGAATGCCCAGTCCTGGTCCTCGTTGGTCATCGAGGTCGGGGACAGGGTGACCTTAGAGCTCAGGGAGAGGGTTTGGTTCTCCGAGGCCTTCACGTCGCCCGAAGGTGCGTGGCTCTGAGCGGTGCACTCGGGGCAAGCTGTTGCCAGCGAGTCCTTATCGACGGTGACTGTGTAGTCTCCGGGGGCCAGATTCTTGAAGGAGTACTTGCCGTTCTCATCGGTTGTCGTCGTGAGAGTCTTCTGAACTCCTGCAGGAGTCGTGTAGGTCAGTGTGACCTTCACTCCAGCAAGCGGCTTGTCTGCGCCAGAGGGAGCAGAACCACCGTTGTTGTCGACATCCCAGAAGATCGTGTCACCGATCTTTCCGTCTGCAACGAGGCCGAAGTCGACGGTCTCATCGTTCTGCCCCTCGGTGAGCGTCACGTTGCTCTCGGCACCGTTGGAATCCTTCTCGCCATCCGCAGCCGCGTAGGACTTGGTTGCGGAGTAGCCGGCGGGAGGAGTGAAGGTGACCTTGTAGCTCTCCTCGCCCGCGTTCGCGATGATCCGATCGACGTTCGGCATCAGGTTGGTGAACTCGTACTTGCCGTTGACGTCCGTGGTCACCGGCTTGACGGGGTTGCCGTCCAGGTCGATGACCGGGTTGCCAGCACCGTCGGTCAGAGTGACGGTGACGCCTGCGACGCCATATTCATCGGCATCCTGGATGCCGTCCTTGTTGGCGTCGAACCACACGTAGTCACCGAGTGATGCAGGCTTGACGAATCCAAAATCAACCTTCGAAACGTTGGCGTTCGAGGTAGTCAGAGAAATCGTCGGGGTTGTGAGCTTCCCCTTGCCTGCCTCGCTGCGCTTGGTCGAGGTCTGGTAGCCGTAGGTCTGCGTGTAGTCGGACAACGATGCGTTCTCTCCGTCAACGGTGGCTTGGTCGGGAACGACCTCAACCTTGTAGTCGCCCAAAGGCAGGCGGGTGAAGGTGTAGTTGCCGTTGGCGTCGGTAGTCGCGGTGATGTCAGCGCCAGAGGAATCCTTAATGGGGTTGCCGTTAGCATCCAGCAGGCGGACAGTCACGCCTTCGAAAGGCTTATCGATTCCGGGATCATTCGTCCAGGTGGCATCCGTGTCGTTGTAGATGGTTCCGGTGATGGAGCCGCCAACGGTGAAGGATGCGCTTGAGGTGTTGTTCGAAGGATCTGAATCCTTCTGATCGTATTCACCCAGAGTTGCCGTGTTCGTAATGGTCCTGCCCTCGGTGTAGGGGTTGACCTTCACCAGAACGTAGAGCGTCTGGGTTCCGTTCACCGCAAGGTTTGTATCCAACTGGCCGGAGGGCATTGCCTCCCAGTCGGTGTCCAAATTCGCGAAATCCGGGTTCGAACTGTGCTGTACGCCGATGCAGGGAGTGGTTCCATCAGTCTGGCACAGACGGACCTGCGAGGAGATAAATTCGATTCCCTGCGGAAGGACATCCTTAATCTTCATGCCAGAGGCGACAGCCGGTCCCTTGTTATTCAAGGTTATCGTGTACAGCATGTAATCGCCGGGCATAACCGGGTCAGACGACTCGATTGTTTCCGGGATTCCATTTGCATCCATGACCGGTTGATCACCGTTCACCTTAACGCGAGCAACCTTCTTGGTGACCGACACGTCAGTGGAGACGTTGATGCCAACCTTGGGTGCTTCGTTCGGCTGCAGGTAGGAGACCTTACCGTTTTCGGTCACACCGCCAGCCATTGCAACGGAGTTCCAAGCGATCAGGTTCGCGTTGACCGGAGAGGTCATGGTTGCCACGAACTGGATCTTTTCGCCGACCTCAATATCGCGGTTCATCACCAGGCGGAAGCCCTTAACGGTCTTCAGGTCAGACGGCGCGGGACCCCAAGCATTGGGCGTACATCCCGCAGGACCATCGTTCATTGCGCCACCGACGCTCATCACTTCACCACGGCAGGGGTTATCAACCGTCGTGTACTGGATTGTGATATCCGAGGCGGGAACCTCGGTGATCACGGGATCCTGACCCGACTTCTCCTTGATCGACTGGAAGGTCCAGTTGGTCGAGTTCAGGTGGGGCTGCCAAGAGGAGCCGCGTGCCTGAGAAGAGGCAGGGCCAACGCCCACGTCACCCTGGTGGGGGAGGATGTCATAGGCGACAACCTTCGTCAGGGGAGTGTTGCCAGTGTTTGAAATGGTGAAACGGTATGCGCCATCCGAACCCGGATCGATCTTTGCGATCTCTCCGGCAGGAACGAAGTCAGCATCCTTATTGCCCTTGACTTCCTTCGTGATGTTCATTGCGGGGGTGATCGCAACGTTGAAGTTGGCATTGGCGGAACAGAGGTAATCCTCAGTTGAACCATTGCCGTTGACGTCGAAGGTGTCTTTGTCGCGACCGCTGATGCAGTAGTTTGCGTTGCGCAGGCTCTTGTCTACAGCAACGTCCTTGGCGCCCTCACCAGGCATGTAGGTCATTGCCTGGTTGACGGTTTGTCCGGCAGGTGCGGAGCCCTTCACAGTCGTGTCGAAACTCGTGTACAGAGATCCTTCGACCGGGTCGGGGACAATCATGCGGAGCAGGGTACGTCCCGTACCGTTGTAGTTCTTCGTGATCTCGATCTGGACCTTGCTGAGGTCGTACTTGCTTCCATCAGGGTTGGTTAGAGGTGAACCAGAATTGAGGCTGACCGAAGAGGCATCGTCGATGTCGAAGCCTTCAGGAAGAAGATCTGCAATGGTAAACGGTGTGGGCGTACCACCTTGAGCAGCGGTACGAACAGAGCCATTGACGCCGAAAGATGCTTTCTTTCCGACGACTACGGGATTCGTCCTGACAACCTTGAATACTCCCACTCCGGGGAGGTCGTCGCGCACGCGCATCCAGGAGCACAAGTCATCGCTGGAAGCGAGGACTGCACCGGTGTCCTTATCCGTCAGAGTGCCGGTTGCACAGTTCTGGAAGCGGACGTAGTCGGGAGAAGCGACATAGTTGAAGTACTTCTCAGGCGGGAGGACCGGGTTGTAGTGGCTGGCGAAATCCGAGGGCTCTTCCTTGGGGAGGGAATCGGAAATCGTGCCTTGGAACCAGATAGATGCGCTGGTCTGAGGGGCAACATCGCTATCGATGGTGAAGCGGGTAATCCATTCGCCATCGGGAAGGGTGATGTTAGTCGTCTCGGTGTAGTTGGCGACAACGTGGTTACCCTTGTTGGTCCAGTATTCGAAAGTCCAGCCGCCCTTATCTTCATAGCCAGACTTGCCGAAGATGCTGAAGCGGTACGGGCTCACCATGGTCGGTTGGTCACAGTTGCCACCTGCAGCCTTTGCGTCCTGAGTGGACCATGTGCACGGCAGGGTGTCATCGAAGTGAACGTGTGTCGTGGTATTGCCGGTGTTGACAGCGCCGAAGCGCCATGGAGTGAGGCCCTTGCGAACTTGGTACTGGTTGTCGTTACCAGTCTTAATCACGCGACCACCAGGCTTACGAATGGCGAAACCGTGGGTGATTTCAGAGCTCTTGGTCATGACGGTTGTCGGGTCATTCTGAACCGCAGCCGTGATGGTGGCTTTGTTTGTGACCGTGTCGGCCGTCGTTACCGAACCTTCGGGGTATTTCACGGTAACGAGGGACTCGATGGGGTTTTGCCAGGCCCACTTGTCATAGGACCACGTAACAGTGTGGGTTGCTGCATCGTAAACGCCGCCGTTGGTAGCGGAGACGAATACTGCCTTTGCAGGAAGCGGATCGACGACCTTAATGTCTTGGACCTGCACGAAGCCGGTGGCGTTGACGCCATTCTTCAGTGAGGAACCATTCCAACGGATGCCAACCTTATTGGGGTTGGTTTGGTCGATCTGCTGGTAGCCGTAACGCAGCTTATAGGTCGTTTCACCGCCGACAGCAGGGTAGCCATTCGGGTTTGTCGAACCGCTCTTCTCGATGGCGATATCGGTGTTCGCGGTCCACTTGGTGGTCTTTGAGTCATCGATAGAGTCAGCGTTGGTAGCCGTGAAGTTCACCTGTTGGGTGGTCGTTGAGTTGTTCGGCGCATCGTTGCCGTCGTAGTTCCAAGTGATCTGGATACGGTCGGAGGTTCCTGCGGGGATCGACTTCTTTAGGGGGAAGACGAGTTTCTTCATCCGCGGGTTGCCCGCCACAATGCTCTGCTCGGTGCGCAGAACCGTCGAACCTGTCACGGCGACTGCAGTGTAGAGGTTGTCTGTTAGCGCCGTACCCGCAGGGGTAACGGGTGCAGGAAGCAGCACTTCAATGCTTGCGCCTTCACAGGGGGTGGTCACCGACGAGCAGGCGTAGTTGATCGTCGTGATCTGCTTGTCGCGAATCGCAAGGGTAGGACTGTCGTTCGTGACCGTCATTGCAAGGGTTGCCGGCTTCGAGCTGGTCGAACGTGCACGACGTGAACGAGGCTGGTTTGCCTCTGCAGAAGTACCTGCGTACTGAGTGGAGGTGCCCGAGGTGTTTGCCTCGGTTCCGCCTGCTGCAGGGGTCTGCGAGTTGGAGGCTGCCGTCTGCTCGGATGCGGAGGTGCTAGCGTCGCTAGCGTTCTCCGTTCCCGAGGTCGAGGTGGCCTGGGTGGTTTCGCTTGCGCTGTTGTTGTCTGCCGCAACACTACCGTTAAACGGAGTGAAGGAAGTCAACAGAAGCGAGGCTGCTGCAAGAGTTGCAACACCCGCCGCTCGCGCGCGCGTTTTTAAAAGTTTGGGATGTGACATCGAAAATCTTTCTCAATCGCACAATTTATAGGGATTCAGTATCTAATCTACAGTTCGAAGAATCGCTGGGCAATTGCTTGTGGAAATAGTCATTTCAAACTATTTCTTTCAAAAAAGTGGTTGACTGATGGCCATTTGTATGCTGTGTGTTCCGGGTACAACGAAGCCCCGCGATTCCAAGGGAACCGCGGGGCTGTATGAAGTCTAACCGATTACCTGGCGCCGCCATTGAAAAGGTGAGTGTAATAATGAGGTGTGGCTAGGCTTAGTTTCGAGCATCGCGTACAAACTTTTGCAAGGCTGCAATATGTGCGCTGCTTGCTGGGGTGTTTGGCTGGTTTATCGTCCACGTATTCCCGCCATTGGAAACTACAAGTGCAAGTGCTGTGCCGCCGTCGGGAGTAGAAATTGTCTGAGATGAGATGCTCACATCTTTTGCTGGCCACTGGTAACTTGCGATCTGCTCGCGATACGGGTGACGGAGGTCGAAAACGATTTCACTGCCGTAGAGCCAGCCTTTGACTGAATACAATGCGCACATTCGAAAAGTAGAGAAAAGACGGGCATCTGGATCTGTTGTATCGCGATCTGATGTGTTCCCCCAGACTGTTCTCTGTGATGAGTTATTGGGGTCGGGTAGTTCATATTCAGCTGCGGCAAACGAGAAAAATGGAGCAACGTCGTTATCCTCAGAATCGCCTTTGGCTGCTAGATCGATTGATTGTTCCGTTCTAATGGTCTCATCGACCTCGGCGTGGAATGTTTGCACAATTTTTTTGAATGTTTCTTGGTCTTGCCAATGTAGGTATACGCATGTGCCGCAACCAATGGCAGTGAGCACCGTGAGACCAAGGCATAGCCCTTGGAATGACTCTGAGAATAAGCCAGCTACAAGCGTCAACAAGAACAGGACACCACTTGTTTTTGCGAGAGGGGTGATGAAGTGCTTCCACGGTTTGAATTTGAATGTGTAGTAGTCGAATATTGACCGATAGTTAATGGTCGATCTTTCGTAGTGGTTCTGTGCACTCATCGGATGCTGGGCTTTCGTAGTAGGTGTTGATGGGGGCGTGAAGGCTGATTGGAAGTACGTAAAACCCTAGGCCCGCAGCTTGGATTCTATCAGTTAAAAGTACAAAAGTGGATGTTCCATGGATGCTCTTAGGTGCTGCATCTGAATTTCGTGCCGCACCTCTTAAGAGCTTGTTTTGGTCCGCATTGGGATAAGACGGTTAGTGCAACCGGTTGGGTTTGGATGCTAGTGGGTCAGAGACCTGCTCAGAAAATGTGACAAAGCCCCGCGATTCCAACGGAACCACGGGGCTGTTTGCGGAGACGGCGGGATTTGAACCCGCGAGGGGCGTGAACCCCTACCTCCTTAGCAGGGAGGCGCACTCGACCGGACTATGCGACGTCTCCAGTGCCGACTACTCTAAGGCATTTTCCCTTCGCGCGCGAAATGCGCACGCTGGGAAGCTCAGTATCGCCGGTACAGCGGAGGGCAAGGGATTCGAACCCCTGGTGCCATTGCTGACACAACGGTTTTCAAGACCGTCACCTTCGGCCACTCGGTCAGCCCTCCAGACCCGCCAATCATAGCGGATCTTGATCTATTCGCACATTCGTCTTTCCAAATGTGCCCTCGATCCCTTTATTTCTCAGCGGTGGCGACGGAAAGGCACCCACGAACGACGGTCAGCTGGCGCCTCTTCTGGATGGTCCAATAGGCCTCGGGAAATCGCGGAAGCAAACGGTGGCCACATCGGCACTCGGCCAACCAAAACGCACTGAATTGCCCAGGCGATATCGCCGCTGCGAGGCCTCGACTCTTCAATCCGCTCATTGTCAAAGGACAAGGCATGAAGCCACTGTCCAGGCTGGACAATAAGCTCATCGTTAATGAAATCCAACCACGAGCGGTAACAGTGTTCGTAGTGCTCGACTTCACCTTCGCTGGCACCGTCATCGCGCAGTGCTCGTGCAAGTGATACCGCGGCGCAGACGCCTTCACAGGCGACCCACATGAAGTGTCGGTCGTCCAGAATTTCCGCCTCGTGATGCTCGAAGCCCACCGAGGTCACAAATCCCGCGTAGCCCTTCTTACGCCATCCATCAACGCGTGCTCGCTCGAAGAAGTCTTGCCCGGCTTCGAGAAGCGCGTCATCACTCTTACGCCCTAGGGACCTCAAGGCTGCGCGAACCTGAATGCACAGCCGGGACCAGCGCAGCAAGCTGCCGATCTGCACGCCTTCAAGCACCGGAGTTGCAGACCAATGCTCCCATTTCTTCGACCAATCGGCCTCGGTTTGAGGAACGGGGGAGAGCTCCTCGATATCGATGTATTCGCCCACCCTCCACGAGGCCTCGCTTCCCATCTGCACGACCGTGCGGGTGATGGATTCGGCTCGGTCGATCCATACGGGGTCGGCGGTTGCCTCGGCAGCTGCTAGGTACGCCTCGGCGGTCGAAGCAAGGGTTCCAAGGGAGATAATTGGCGCCTTGTGCTGCGTACTTCCCGAGGCTATGGCTCCGTAGACCAGTCCGTTGGGGGCAAGCCAACGGCGCTCTTGCTCGTGGAGGGCATCAAGGAGGAGCTCGTGGGCACTGGGGCGATTGGCAACCGTCGCGGCCGCGCTCGCACTGATGAGCAGTGCGTTATCAAGCTGGTAGTCGATTTCTCCGCTGCGCACGTCAGCCTTGTATTCATCGGAATTGATGGTTTCCGGATCGTCGGTGGCAGTCGCTTCGGGAAGCTTGTGAAGATGATCGTGGATGACACGGCGAAGAGTCTTAGTCGCGTGGTCGGCATAGCGTCGTGAACCAGGAAGGCCAAGAAGCGTTCCCAAGGAAAAAGCGTGGAGCATTCGAGCGCTGAGGCTGAATTGATCGCGTTCACTGGGTTCCTCGCCGTCTGGACCTTCACTAAACCCCGAAGGCGTCGTACTCACTTTTGCTTCTGCGATCAGTGCTTGAAGTTGTGCTGACAGCCAGCGATTGTGCTCGATCGAATCCAACCAGCCCATGGGGGTCTCCTTTGTCTTCCATGCATGTCGCGCTGCGTCGTTGCCGGGGCGACATTCACATTGAGTTTAACGCAAGGGAGTAAAGCGTGTGAGTAGGCCAATCTGCTTGCGGAGTGAATCTGTCCCTTATCGTGAAATACCTTGCACGGTTTAGGGAAACATTGCAGACTAAAAGCATGTTTGATCGAGCTGGCACTGTTGCCCTTCCCGAAGACCTTACTGATATTGATGCGCTGATTTCTGCGTATTACGACATTGAGCCGGATCCCTCAAACCCCGATCAACGGGTGTCTTTTGGTACCTCCGGTCACCGCGGTAGCGCATTCGATGGCAAGTTCAATGAAGCACACATCGCTGCGATTACCCAGGCGATTGTTGACTACCGAGCCGAGCAGGGTTTCAACGGCCCGCTTTTCATCGGTCGTGACACCCACGCGCTGAGTGAACCCGCATGGCGCACCGCCCTGGAAGTCTTGGCCGCAAATAATGTCGATGTTCGCATCGACGCACGTGGTTCCTACACTCCGACCCCTGCGGTTTCTGTGGCGATTCTCGGTGCAAATGGAGCTCCCAAGCACCTGCGTACGACTGGGGAAGGGCTGGCCGACGGTATTGTTGTCACCCCCAGCCACAACCCGCCTCGTGACGGCGGATTCAAGTACAACCCGCCTCACGGTGGTCCCGCGGACTCCGATGCGACCTCGTGGATCGCCAAGCGCGCAAACGAAATCCTTGAAAAGGGCTGGCGCAGCGTCGATCGCGTGCTGGGTTCGGACCTGCTGGATCACCCCAGCATCCACCGTTTCGATTACCTCGCCTACTATGTCGATCAGCTTGACCAGGTGATCGATATTGATGCGATTCGCGAGGCCGGCGTGCGCATTGGCGCCGATCCCCTCGGTGGCGCTTCGGTGGACTACTGGGGAGCGATCGCCGAGCGTTACGGCTTGGAACTGACCGTTGTGAACCCCAAGGTTGACCCCGCATGGTCCTTCATGACACTGGACTGGGATGGAAAGATCCGCATGGATTGCTCCTCTCCCTATGCGATGGCTTCTCTTCGCGATGCAATGACTCCGGATGAGAACGGAAATACTCCCTACGACATTGCGACCGGAAATGACGCCGACTCGGACCGTCACGGAATCGTGACGCCCGACGGTTTGATGAATCCGAACCACTACCTGGCCGTTGCGATCGAGTACCTGTTCACGCATCGCCCGAACTGGCCCGCAGAAGCTGCGGTCGGTAAGACCCTGGTGTCCTCGGCCCTCATCGACCGCGTTGCTGATTCGATTGGCCGAAAGCTCGTTGAGGTCCCCGTCGGCTTCAAGTACTTCGTTCCCGGTTTGGTTAGTGCTGAGCTCGGTTTCGGTGGCGAGGAAAGCGCAGGAGCCTCCTTCCTTCGTAAGGATGGCACCGTGTGGTCCACCGATAAGGACGGAATTATCTTGGCGCTGCTTGCCTCTGAGATTCTGGCTGTTACCGGCAAGACGCCCTCGCAGCTGCACGAAGAACAGGTCGAACGTTTCGGGGCCTCGGCTTATGCGCGAATCGATGCGCCTGCGAACCGTGAAGAAAAGGCAAAGCTCGCAGCTTTGTCGCCCGAGGATGTTTCCGCAACCGAACTGGCCGGTGACCCCATCACCGCAAAGCTCGTGCGCGCTCCGGGTAACGATGCTGCGATCGGTGGTCTGAAGGTCACAACCGACGTTGCGTGGTTTGCTGCCCGTCCGTCGGGCACCGAGGATGTCTACAAGATCTATGCCGAGTCCTTCCGTGGGGCCGAGCACCTTGCTCAGGTTCAGGAAGCGGCGAAGCAATTGGTGAGCGAGGCCTTGAAGGGCTGAGTTTCGCAGAGAAAGCGTTGTGGGGTGCGGAGTTGCATTGCGGCGCTGCACCCCACTGTTATTCACGTTCAGGATTTGCGGCCTTGGTGGAAAAAGAGCCTCCTGACCGGTACCTTTAAGGGGTCTCAATAAAGCAGGAGAGGGCCGGTAAAAATGGTGGAGAAAACGCGCGAAGGTGCGGATACCTTAACCTCTGCACGTCCGCCTTTTCCCTGGCGCCGGATGATCCTCCTCATGGGTGCGGCAGTCGGACTTCTTGCGGGGCTTGACGCTGCTCTTGTTCGCTTGGGTGCTCTTGCTCCCGTGGGCTCTACTGATTTGGGTGCAATCCACGGAATCCTTATGGTCTACGGCTTCCTAGGAACAGCGATCTGTTTAGAACGTGCGGTAGCGCTGAACTCTCGTTGGGCCTACCTTTCCCCGGCCGCCTCGGCGCTCGCGGGAATTGCCGCCATCGTCATCTCTCAAAGCCCTGCGGTTGCCAATTTCATTGCCACATTGCCGCTTCCGGCTTACCTGAGCCGCATCCTTCCCGGATATCAATCCCAACGGATGCTTCCGGCAGTTCTGTGGACAATCTCCATGATCACCCTGATCATGATCTATCGGCACGTGTGGAGAAAACGTCAGGCCTCCTACGCAGTCCTCATCCAGCTGATCGCTGCCTGCGTCGGCCTGTGTGGGATCCTCTTGTGGATGCGAGGTCTAGAAGTCGCTCTCATCATGCCCTGGTGGCTATTCTTCTTGGTTCTGACGATCATCGGTGAGCGACTTGAGCTGGCACGCCTTGCCTTCAGTGAGACAACCGAGAAACGAATCTTGGTCTGGGTCGCTGCTCTGTTCATCTCGCTTGCGCTCACGCTGATTGTTCCCCTTGTCGCCTACCCGCTTCTGGGGATCTCCCTTGCGGCCCTTGCGATCGATATGGGTTATCACGACGTCGCCCTCAAAACCATCAAAATCCCTGGAATCCCGCGTCTTTCAGCAGTTGCGATGCTCGCGGGATATGGGTGGGCACTGCTTCCTGCTCTCCTCTGGATCGCCGCGCCACCAAGCTTTTCCGGCTACGGCTACGATGCGATTGTCCACGCCCTGACAGTGGGTTTTGCAGTCTCCATGGTCATTGCGCACGCGCCGGTTATTATTCCCTCGGTGATTCGTCGCGAGGTTCCCTACCACTTCTCGATGTGGGTCCCTTTGGCTCTTTTCCACCTGAGCTTGCTGATTCGTTTCCTGTCTGGCGCGCGCGAGGCCGCACTTCCCTGGCGCTTTGGCGGAGCGCTGGGAGTGTGCGCATTCCTCCTCTTCGTGATTACGACTGCGAGCGTGACAATTGCGAACACAAGGCGTGATCGGAGCGCCCATGCCTGAGATTTCTTCTTCTGGGGCGGGACTGAGTATCGGTGCGGGACCGGCGGGCGCTCCCACCGGCGCCCCGGGACGCGGACGCCCCTCCCGAATGCGCATCGATCGCTTGGGAACCACGTGGATGATCATCGCGGTTCTCATGGCAGTAGTAACCCTCTTCCTTCACCGCCACATGCCGCAGCCTCTGTGGACCATGATCCACTTGGTGACATTAGGCGTCTTAAGCAATGGAATTTTCCAATGGTCATGGTTTTTTGCCCGCTCCCTTGCACGTCTGGCAGCCGATGATCGCAGAGCCCACTCGGACAACCTGCGTCGGATGTTGGGCTTCAATGCATGTTTTGCTTTGCTCTTTATTTCGATGTGGCTTGGTTGGTTCATCGGAACTGTCGTTGCGGCAACGGGTATTGCTGCAATTGCTGCCTGGCATGGAGCCGCGATGCTGTCGGTTCTTCGCGAGCGTTTGGCCTCGCGCTTTGTCATTGTCGTGCGCTACTACGTGTGTGCCGCAGCTTTCTTTGTACTCACCGCACTTCTTGCTGGTTTCGTCACCACCACAATGTTTTCTTCTTCCATTCCCGAGGCCTTCCTGGCGATGCGCGATCGTCTGACCTTTGCGCATGCACTCAGTGGCGTCGGTGGTTGGTTGGGATTAAGCATCGGCGGCACCGCGATTACCTTGGGGCCAACAATCTTGCGTACGCGGATGTCTCCCGATGCAGTTTCTTGGGGTATTAAAGTTCTTCCGCCCTGGTGCGTCAGTTTGCTGATCGCGGTATGTGGAGCTCTCTTAGGAGTTATGCCCCTAGTCGGTGCCGGAATTTTAGGTGCGGCAGCCTGCGCGATTATGGGAATTCTTATCCCCTATGCGCGTGTTTTAGCAGCAAAGAAACCTCAAGAGTATTCCGCATGGTCATTCCTGATCGGATTGGGATGGATTGCCCTCGGCATTCTTTTCTTGGGAATCATGGCGCTTTTTGTCAGTACGCCGAGCCAGATACGGGTACTGACCATGATGTGGCTTCCGATTATTGGAGCGGGTGGTTTTGTCCAGCTTTTTGAGGGAGCACTGAGCTATCTGATGCCAGTTGTCATCGGAGGCGGTCCTTCGGTTGTCAGAATTGGTATCGCGATTCTTGACTGGCAGTTTGCGTTGCGCGTGTCGCTGAGAAATGGAGCCCTGTTCCTTCAAGTTGTCCTTTTCTGTGCTGCCGCAAGCACAGCGGTTACTACTCTTCGATACGCGCTCTGGCTGGTCGTGATTATGACCTTCGCAATTGACATCGTGATGTTTGCGCGCGCGGGAAAAAATCAAGCACGAGCGCGTCTAGAACGCATCAAAGAGATGAGTGAAAGTAGGAAGGCTCAATGAGCGAAGAAACCACCGGACCCTCGCGGGCAGCAATGGTCTTCACTGGCCTTGGCGCTGTTGTCGCACTGGTTCTTGCCAGTGTCCTAGCTGGCGGAAGTAACGCAACGCAAAACTCAGTGGCGGGGAATACCTCAAGCGTGGCCTCATCAACTCAGGTGAAAGAAACCGGCGAGACCACCCACGTGGAAATCGGCGTCCAAGGGATGTCCTTCACTCCCTCTGTCATTCATGTTCCTGCGGGAAATCGACTGCACATCACTTTCACAAACACCGCGGAGCAACGACATGATCTCGTTCTTGCTAGCGGTCAAACGACCGGCTCTCTGGCCCCCGGTGCAAGCGCGGAGCTGGATGCCGGAGTGATCACAGCCGATACCGAAGGCTGGTGCTCACTGCCAGGACACCGTGAGATGGGGATGACACTGAGCATCGTCGCCGATGGAGCACCGGGCGGCTCTGCCTCAGCAGGCTCGCACTCTGGCGGCGCCTCCCACAACCACGAGGTTGCAACGGGGACGGGAATCCCAACTGCAGACCAACTGCGAGCCTATGCGGCGAAAGTCGATCCCTATCCCGCTGAAGTTGCACCGGCCTCGGAAGAAAAAGATCACTACTACACCCTGGTTGCACGCGATGATATCGTGCAGAACCTGAGCGATGATGTCAGTCGGACGGTCTGGACTTTCAACGGGAACACTCCCGCACCCACCCTCCGTGGAAAGATTGGCGACACCTTCCACATCACCCTCAAAAACGAAGGAACCATGGGGCACTCTCTGGACTTCCACGCGGGTGATATTGCGCCGGATGAGGCCATGAAGACCATCGATCCGGGGCAAACATTGGAATACACCTTCACAGCGAAGGCAGCCGGTATCTGGATGTATCACTGCTCGACGCACCCCATGTCTATGCACATTGCTAACGGCATGACCGGTGCGGTGATTATTGACCCCACTGATCTGCGCCCAGTGGATCACGAGTACGCGATGGTTGCGACCGAGCTGTACTTGGGGGACAACGGTGGTACTGCGAACGCAACGAAGATCGCCTCGATGATGCCTGACCTGCAGGGATTCAACGGTCGCCCCTTCCAGTACGATGCGCACCCCCTCAAGGTGAAGGTCGGTCAGCGCGTGCGTTTCTGGCTGATGGATTCGGGCCCAAATACCGCCATGTCCTTCCACATCGTCGGTGGTCAATTCGATACCGTTTGGGATGAAGGTGGGTACACGCTCATCGACGGCGGCAATGCCATTAGCCGTGGGGGAGGGGGATCTCAGACCTTCCCCATGCTTCCTGCGCAGGGGGGTTTTGTGGAGCTTTCCTTTAAGGAACCGGGTACCTACACCTTCGTGAACCACATCATGAGCCTTGCCGAGGCCGGAGCTCACGGAAAGATTGAAGTAACTAACTAACCCACTTATATGGGGTGCGCGGCGCCATAAGCGTGGGGAGTGCCAAAGGCGCCTCAGAGCGCATAAACTGGCACAGTGCTGTCGACCTATGGGGAAATTCTTCGTCTGAACCGGGCATGGCGTTTTTCAGCCGCCGGCTTCATTTTGCGCCTACCCATGTCCGTCATGCCGATCTCGATCATCTTGGCAATCCAGGCGGCTTATGGAAACTACACCCTTGCGGGTGCGGTGGCGGCGATCAATATCATCGCTTTGGCAGTAAGCGCGCCGATGTGGGCACGCCTAGTCGACCGCTACGGACAGCTCAAAGTCATGGGGCCGGTTTTTGCGGTGTCGGCAGTTGCGACCATCGTGTTGTTCGTGGCGATTCTTCAGATGGCTTCGCCGTCGATCTTGTTCGTTTCGGCCGGAATTGCTGGTGCGAGTTGGGGGTCTCCGGGCGCATTGGTCCGAGCTCGATGGATCCGCACCACCGACACGGTGTCACAGCTCAATAGCGCATTTGCTCTCGAGGCCGCTGTCGATGAATTCGTCTACATTGTTGGCCCTGTCGTCGCAACGGTTTTGGGAACGGCTCTGCACCCGACGACCGGTGTTGTGGTCTCCATTGTTTTCCTTTCTGTCGGCGCAGTTCTCTTCTTATCCCAGCGTTCTTCGGAACCCCTTCCATCGGGGAAGGCTGGTCGCGCCGCTCAGGTAGCTAGCGACGGAACTGAGTGCTCAAAGGACGCGGCATCGGATGCTCAGGGCGCAACGGCCTCGGCACCCGTACGCGAACGATCCCTGCTTCTTCTTCCCGCGATGATCGTTCTCACGCTGACTTACGCGGCAATGGGCGCACAATTCGGTGCAAATGACATTGCTGCTGTTGCTTTCACCAAGGAACTTGGGGTTCCCGCTCTTTCGGGTGTTCTACTTGCAATGTTCTCGCTTGGCTCGTTTATCGCCGCGCTGATCTACGGTGCGCGGAGCTGGCGACGTCCTCTGTGGCAGCTCTTTGCGATTGGCGTTGTCGCCTTGGCAATTGGTATGACCGCCTATCTGCTGGCGCATACGATCATTGCCTTGGCCGTCATCATGTTGATCAGCGGTATTGCCTGCGCCCCCACCATGACGAACGTCAACATGATGGTCACCAAATCTGTTCCCAGACATCGTCAGACCGAAGGCCTGGCATGGTTGAGTACTGCCATTAATCTGGGTGTTTCGCTAGGATCTTCTGCCGCGGGTCCCGCTGCCGACCGTTATGGTTCGGGCGGCGCCTACGTGATGATTGCAATCTTTGCATGGGTCATGGTTCTCATCATGCTCGTTGGTCTTCCGCCTTTGAGGCGTTCCATGGAGAAGTCTGCTGTGGAAGAAGCGCAGCATCAGCGCGATCTTCTGAATGAGGACTGAAATTGGTGTTTGCCCGAAAGAGCCTTCCCTCCCTTGCGCTTTCCGTTGCCTCTCGCCTTGACGAGGCCACGTCGACGGGGCTTGCTCGAGTGCTGGGATGGGCGGGCTTCTACCCGGGTGTTGTTGGCTTTGGAGGTTATGCCTCGCAGAGTCGTGCGCGTGTTCTGGCTCGCGTGATTATGGAAGATCGAGTCGGGGAGCGCTCGTGGTTGACCCAGCGGCGAGGATGGCGTCAGTTTTTTGATGCTCAGGTTCCTTTCCAACCGGTTCTGGTGACCTGTGGTCAAGCCCAGAAGGTCGTCTTCACCGATGGTGGTGGATACGTCGATATTGAGCTTGAAGGACACGGTTTGGAACCGGGGTGGCAGGTCGCTTCGATTCAGCCTCTGAACGCCGTGGATGTTCAGCGAATGGGTGTTTGTGAAGGAGATCGCCTGTATCCCTCTTCTACTGTTGAAGGGACCGCCGCTGCGGGAGAGTCTCTTTTGCGGGTGGGTAGGGCAGAAGATGGCCGTGTCCTTGGTCGAATCCGCGCGGCAAAATCTGTTGCTGTTCCGTTACGAGTGATCGGCGACGATGAACGTTACGGTGTTGTTTCAGATATTGATGACACGATCATTGTCTCGATGATTCCGCGTTTGTTGACTGCGGCAAAGCATGCACTGATGGAGAGAGTCTCTGATCGTGAGGCGGTGCCCGGGATGGCGGGGTTCTTGCGGCGAGTAGCTCGTTTCAACCTCTATCCTTCGGCTCAGGACAAGCACGCTGAATATAAGGAGTCTTCTTCGGCTGCGCATGGAAGGCAGGTGAATGCCTTGCCGGTCATGTATCTGTCGACTGGTCCGTGGAATCTGGTACCCGGCTTGCGGGAGTTCTTGCGCCGAACGGACTTTCCCATGGGGGCCTTCTTGATGACGGATTTTGGTCCATCAAATACGGGATGGTTCCGCTCGGGAGTTGAACATAAGAAGCGTGAATTGCGACGCCTTGCGCGTACTTTCCCAAATATTCAGTGGATCTTAGTCGGTGATGATGGGCAGCACGATCCAGAAATCTATGCGGAATTCGCGCGTGAGTTTCCGAAGAATGTCGCTCTAATTGCGATTCGCTCACTGTCACAGCTTGAACAGCTGATGGCACACGGTACTCTTGATCCAATTTCCTCGGGAGAACTGGAAAAAATCCCCGACCAAATACCTCGTTTGTATGGTGAGGATGGATTTAGGCTAGGCCGAGCGGCTGCGGCTCTGGTGCCACAACCGCCCGACCCGCAACGTCTAACCGGATATTTGGATCGCTGAAGCTAGTCAAATATCCGGCTCCAGTCCTCGAGGCGGCGAGTCCTGCACTGTTTAGATTAGTCTGTTTCGCTTCGTATCGTCAGTGCTTAGTTCGCATCTTTAGCTTGAATTTCGCGCCTTTTAGGGAGCTGTTGACAAGGCAATAAGCCTGATCGGACCGGGTATGAATGGTTGACGAGGAAGCAAAATCTGTCATGATGTGATATCTGGCATAGGTTGACAAATTTGAGAGCCTATTAACAGATATCTCTTTACCAAATCTTTGTAATTGTAACCGAAATGTAATGTTTACATCATGGACATGTGAAGGTTTCGAGAAAAAAGTGGGCTAAGCTTCTGAGACATCAGCACGTATGACTGAACAGAATTCCTACAGGAGGAATCTCATGAATCTTAAGAGGTCGTGGCTGGCAGTGCCCGCCGTCCTTGGTCTGGCACTGACCGCATGCTCTTCTGGCAGCACTGGTTCCAATGGTGGTTCTTCGGACAACATTGTTACCGTTAATGGTTCTGAGCCGCAGAACCCGTTGATCCCGGCTAACACCAATGAGACCGGTGGTGGCCGCATTGTCTCCAGCATCTTCTCGGCCCCCGCTTACTACGCGGCCGACGGTTCGACTCAGCTGGACGCTGCGGAGTCCATCACACCCAATGCCGACAACACTGAGTGGACCATCAAGCTGCGTCACGATGGCAAGTTCTCCGACGGTACCCCCGTTCTAGCAAAGAACTTCGTCGAGGCATGGAAGATGGCCACGAAGGAAAACCAGGGTTCCGCAAGTTTCTTCGCTGATGTTATTGGCACCGATGATGACGGCGCTGGCGACATGGAAGGTGGCCTGCAGATCGTTGACGACTACACATTCGTCGTCAAGCTGAAGGGCCCCGAATCGGACTTCATGAAGCGCTTGGGCTACACCGCCTACTCTCCGCTTCCCGATTCGACTCTGGCAGACCCCAAGAAGGGTGGCGAGCACCCCGTGGGTAACGGCCCCTACATGCCCAAGGGTGAGGATGCTTGGCAGCACTCCAAGCAGATCGATCTGGCCGTGAACCCCAACTACTCCGGTCCTCGTACCCCGAAGAATAACGGCCTTCGCATTATCTTCTACCAGTCCCTCGATGCTGCTTACGCTGACCTGAGCTCCGATAACCTCGATGTCCTCGATGGCGTGCCCTCCTCGGTCTTCTCCAGCTACCAGCAGGAACTGTCCGGGCGTACTGCTAACCAGCCCGCAGCCGTCATCCAGTACATCACTATTCCTGAGCGCTTGGAGCACTTCTCCGGTGAAGAAGGCAAGCTGCGTCGCAAGGCCATCTCAATGTCTATCGATCGTGACTCGATTGTCAAGACGGTCTTCTCTGGCACCCGTACCCCCGCCAAGGACTTCACTTCCCCCGCAATTGAGGGTTATAAGGAAGGCCTGAAGGGTTCTGAGGTTCTGACCTACAACCCCGAGAAGGCTAAGGAACTGTGGGCGCAGGCCAACGCCATCTCTCCGTGGAGCGGCAAGTTCCTCATCTCCTACAACTCTGATGGTGGCCACCAGCAGTGGGTTGACGCAACCTGCAACTCCATCAAGAACACCTTGGGTATTGAGGCTGAAGGCGATGCATACGCAGACTTCAAGTCGCTGCTTGGCGATATGAAGGCCGGCACCACCAAGGGTGCGTTCCGTCAGGGCTGGCAGGGTGACTACCCCTCGCTCTACAACTTCCTCTTCCCGACCTACTCGTCGAGCGCTTCCTCCAACTACTCCGGTTGGAAGAGCAGTCAGTTTGACAAGTACCTGAGCGACTCGCTGTCCGCTTCGCCTACCGAGGCACTTGACCTTCAGTACAAGGCCGAAGAGCTGCTCTTCGAGGACATGCCGGTCATCCCGACCTGGTACGCCAACACCAACGGTGCATGGTCCACCAAGGTGAGCAACGTTCAGTTCACCTGGAACTCGAACGTGCAGTACTTCGCGATTACCAAGAACTGAAAATAGTTCTTCCCCGCTAAATACTTGAGCGGATGAGGTGTGGGGTGGAAGTCTGTGGACTTCCACCCCACACGCATTGAGCGTGTGTCTTTCAGTGAATTCTCAATGGGGGATTCTTCAGAGTCTTCTCTACGTAATTAAAGACACACGATTGACCATTTACCACTTCTTTGCATTACTATGAGCGATAGTGCGCGTGCGTTTGTGTGTATCTCTTGCGGTATCTCACTGATCCGTTTGTAGCTACAGGCGTATGTGAAAACCCCGTTCATGATGATGAACCCCGATACGTTTACGGAAATTCTTCGTAAACACATGTAATAAAGGACCTGTCCATGCTGCGATACATCGGACGACGTCTCCTGCAGACCATCCCGGTCTTCTTTGGAGCAACGTTCCTGATCTTTGCGATGGTCCACCTGATGCCAGGTGATCCCGTCGCGGCCCTCGGAGGCGATAAGGGCTTAACCGAGGCTGCGGCAGCTCGAATCCGCGAAGATTACAACCTTGATAAGCCTTTCTGGCTGCAGTACCTGCTCTACCTCAAGGGCATCTTCACCCTTGACTTTGGGAAGACCTTCTCCCAGCAACCGGTAACGACGGTGCTGGCAACCGCATTCCCGATCACCATCCGACTTGCCATCTACGCCCTGTTGATCGAGGCAATCCTCGGTATCCTCTTCGGTGTTATTGCAGGTGTGCGTCGCGGTGGTTTCTTCGACTCTACGGTCTTGGTCCTCTCTCTGGTTGTCATCTCAGTGCCGACCTTCGTTATCGGCTTCCTCATGCAGTTCTTCCTTGGCATCAAATGGGGATTGCTTCCTGCTACGGCAAGTACGGTTTCCTTTAAATCCTTGACGATGCCTGCGATTGTGCTAGGCGCGACCTCTCTCGCATACGTCATCAGACTCACGCGCCAATCGGTGTCCGAAAATGTCTCTGCCGATTACGTGCGTACCGCACGCGCTAAGGGCCTGAAAGAGGGCACCGTAATGACGCGCCACATTCTGCGTAACTCACTGATCCCTGTCGCAACCTTCCTCGGTGGCGACTTGGGTGGCCTCATGGGTGGTGCAATTATCACCGAAGGTATCTTCAACATCAACGGCGTTGGCGGTACCTTGTGGCAGGCGATCGTTCACGGTGAGGCAGCTACCGTTGTTTCCTTCACGACAGTTTTGGTCATGGTTTACATCTCAGCAAACCTCCTTGTTGACCTGCTGTACGCCGTTCTTGATCCGAGGATTCGCTATGAGTGATTTCATTCCTTCGCAAGCTATTTCGCGTACTCGTGCCGGACAGGATCACTACGTCTCGGATATCGATGAGACCGGTTTGGGTGCAGTTGATGCCGTCGCCGATGAATCCGCACCCGCCTCAATGTGGGGGGAAGCGTGGAAGAATCTGCGCAAGCGTCCCCTGTTCTGGATTGCTGCGGTCATTATCTTCGTTGCCCTCATGGTTGCTGTCTTCCCGCAGCTCTTCACGAGCACCAATCCTCGCTTCTGCGAGCTCTCGCACTCTTTGGGCAAGCCCGAGGCCGGACACCCCTTCGGCTACACCTTCCAAGGCTGCGATATTTACGCCCGCGTCATCTACGGCGCACGCGCCTCGGTTTCCGTCGGTGTCCTGACGACGATCTGCGTCGTCTTGATCGGTGCAACTCTTGGCTCCATCGCCGGCTTCATCGGCGGCTGGATCGACGCCGTGATCTCACGTGTCACCGACATCTTCTTTGCAGTTCCCCTGCTGCTCGCAGCCATTGTCTTCATGCAGATGTTCAAGCAGTACCGCAACATCTGGATGGTCATCTTGGTCTTGTCGTTGTTCGGCTGGACTCAGATCGCACGTATTACACGCGGCTCGGTCATGAGCGCCAAGAACGAAGAATTCGTGACGGCCGCGAAGGCAACCGGTGCATCGCGTTGGCGCATCCTGCTCTCCCACATCATCCCGAACTCGATGGCACCGATTATCGTCTACGCGACGGTTGCTCTGGGTTCCTTCATCGTCGCCGAGGCCTCGCTGTCCTTCATGGGTATTGGTCTTCCCACGACGGATGTGTCTTGGGGTGCTGACATCTCGCAGGCGAAGGATAACCTGAGGCAGGCACCGATGGTTCTCTTCTACCCCGCTATGGCACTGGCCTTGACCGTGCTCAGCTTCATCACGATGGGTGACGCCGTTCGCGAAGCCCTTGACCCGAAGGCGAAGAAGTGAACGAAGAACAATTCGAAGAGACTGTCACCGAGGTCATCCTCGAAGGTGCTGAGAAGGCCGAAGTCCACCCGGACGACGCCAACCCTTTGCTGAAGATCACCGACCTGGAGGTCACCTTCACGACCTCGACCGGTGTCGTTCCCGCCGTTCGCGGAGCCAACCTGACCATTTACCCCGGTCAGACCGTCGCAATCGTGGGCGAGTCCGGTTCGGGTAAGTCGACCACCGCTGCTGCCGTTATTGGCCTGCTTCCGGGTACCGGTAAGGTCACCGGCGGCTCCATCGAGTTCGACGGTAAGGAGCTCACGACGATGAGCTCCAAGGAATGGATCGAAGTGCGTGGATCCGGCATCGGCTTGGTTCCCCAGGATCCGATGAGTAACCTGAACCCCGTTCTTCGCGTCGGTACCCAGGTGAAGGAAGCTCTGCTGGCGAACAATATTGTTCCCCGCTCCGAGGCAGGGGAGCGAGTAACCGAGCTCCTCGAGCAGGCAGGCCTTCCCGACGGAGAGCGCCGCGCAAAGCAGTACCCGCACGAGTTCTCGGGCGGTATGCGTCAGCGCGTGTTGATCGCTATCGGTCTTGCTTCTCGTCCGAAGCTGCTCATTGCTGACGAGCCCACCTCGGCACTGGACGTGACTGTTCAGCGTCGCATTCTCGATCACCTTGAGACGCTGACCAAGGAAATGGGCACGGCAGTGCTCTTCATTACTCACGACTTGGGTCTGGCCGCTGAGCGCGCCGAACAGCTGGTCGTTATGCACCGTGGTCGCATTGTGGAATCCGGTCCTGCCTTGGAGATCCTCCAGCACCCGCAGCACCCCTACACGAAGCGTCTGGTTTCCGCGGCTCCGTCCTTGGCCTCGGCACGTATCGAGTCCGCACACGCACGCGGCATCACGCACACGGAAGAAGAGTTCACCGGCTCGGCGAAGAACGCCTCGAGCGAGGAAATGATTCGCGTCGAGCACCTCACCAAGGAGTTCCACATCCGCGGTGCGAAGGGCGAGGCCTCGAAGCTTCTCGCGGTCGACGATGTCTCCTTCACGCTGCGCCGTGGAAAGACTCTGGCGGTCGTGGGTGAATCCGGTTCTGGTAAGTCAACTGCCGCGAATATGATCCTCCACCTGCTGGAGTCGACCTCGGGCAAGATCTTCTTCGACGGTGAGGACACCTCGGAGTACACCGAGGCGCAGCTTTTCGCGTTGCGTCGCCGCTTGCAGGCCGTGTTCCAGAACCCCTACGGTTCGCTCGACCCGATGTATTCGATCTACCGAATCATCGAAGAACCGTTGCGCATTCACAGCTACGGTACGAAGGCCTACGCTCAGCAGGAAGTGGAGCGCGCCAAGGCTACGGGTCGTGACCCCGAGCCGTGGGCAGTTGCCGCTCTTGAAGGACACTCCGAGTCCGATAAGAAACTGCGCGAAGAGCGCGTCGCCGAGCTGCTTGACTTGGTTGCCCTGCCGCGTAGCGCCATGCGTCGTTACCCGAATGAGCTCTCCGGTGGTCAGCGTCAGCGCGTCGCGGTTGCGCGTGCTCTTGCGCTCAACCCCGAGGTAATCGTCCTTGACGAGGCCGTTTCCGCACTGGACGTGCTGGTTCAGAACCAGATTCTGCACCTGCTCAACGACCTGCAAGCTGAGCTTGGACTGTCCTACCTCTTCATTACTCACGACCTGGCCGTTGTTCGCCAGATCGCAGACGATGTTGTGGTTATGGAGAAGGGACGTCTGGTCGAGGCAAACACGACCGATGCACTCTTCGATCACCCGGTTCAGGAATACACTCGCGAACTGATCGAAGCTGTCCCCGGACGCAAGATCCAGCTCAACCTCTGAGAGTTTTTCGAGCTTTTTGTGTGGGCAGGCCTTCGGGTCTGCCCACACGTGTATCTGGGCGTAGTGTATGTGTGCGCGTCGGCTGCTCACCCTCCGCCCTATTCCTGCTTTAGCTCGCTCATTCCTGTCCTATTGCTGTTCTGAGGCCGCAGGTGTGCGAGCTAAAACAGGAACGAAGGAGCTTAAGAGCTTAGGAGCTTAAGCGCGTACCGTTGACTGACGGATTGTTAGTGTGTGTGAAACCGTCACGTCTGCCACTGATTGTGGGAGATCAACTGACGAGGCCTTGCTTTCCTCATTGCTCTGCTCTTCACTTGATGTGGGGGCCTGTTTGCCACCTGTGTCCCCGCGTCCCTCAATGAGCGCGATGAGCCCAGCCACGGCCTCGTGCGCGATTGCGTGAGTATCCGGGGAAATAGTTGTGAGTGCCGGGGTTGAGAAGCGCGAGAGGACGGTGTCGTCCCACGAAGAAACCAGCACATCTTGGGGGACGCGTACCTGTGCGCGAGAAAGAGCACGTAGAGCACCTGCCCCCAAAAGGTCATTCATCGTGAAAATCGCATCGGGAAGCGTATTCGATTCCAGCCACTGACCGAGAGCTGATTCAGCCCCCTCGGCGGTCCAAGGAGAGACTTCAACGCTGCGCCACGCCCATGAATCTAAGCCGAGCTCAGTCAGTGCCTTCTCGATCCCGCGTTGACGAAGTGCGCCCGCGCTGGAAGTCGCTCGAGTATGTGTCGAGCCAAGGATGAGGAAACTGCGCGCGCCCTGCTGGTAGAGGTGGTGCACCATTTCCGAGGCCGCAGAGACGTTATCCATTGAAAAGTGCGGAATACCCGCATCCTGGATCCTCTCGCCGAGCAGTACCAGCGGTGCGTCCAACTCGAGCTGGTTGAGGCCTTCGAGGTCGAGTTCGATGGGGGAGAGGATGAGTCCATCAATGAGGTTGGTGCGGAAGTCGCGCAGCACCGAGACTTCATGTTCGCGCGAACCTGCAGTCTCGACAACCATGATCGAGTATCCGCTGCTCCGCGCCTCTTCTTGGATCAGATGCGCAAGTTCCCCGAAGTAGGGCCATGCAAGGTTGGGGATTGCGAGCGCCAAGGTATGGGTCTGACCCTGTCGAAGGCGCTGCGCAGCAATGTTTGGTCGATAACCTAGTTGACGGATTGCATCCTCAACTGCCTTCCGCGTAGCAGGGGAGATGTGCGGAAAGTTGTTTACTACGTTTGAAACCGTGCGCTGTGAGACGCCGGCAAGTTGCGCAACATCGCGCATGTTTGGCCGCGAAGATTTCATATGCGTCTCCATAAAGTGTTGTTAACACCGATCTCATCAGGGATTACTGCTTCAGTCTACTGAAAATTCTGGTGGGTTGCTGAGGAATTGTCATTAATTTGCTACGTTGCAATTTTGTGGCAAATCATGCATGATGATCCCATGAAGGTCAACGTAGATACTTTCGATGCATGGAGTGACGCGAATTATCCGCGCCCGGATCTCTGTCGTGAATCCTGGCTGAATCTCAATGGCCAGTGGTCCTTCGCCACAGATTCACGTGATGAGGGACTTACTCTGGGCTGGTACCTCCCCGGAGTCACTTTCTCCAAGACGATTACTGTCCCCTTCCCGCCCGGAAGCCCTAACAGCGGCTGGAGTGGGGAACGATCCGATGTCGTCTGGTACCGGCGCACCATTACCCCTGAAGACCTTCAATGGGCAGGTGCTGATGACACTTCCTCGCGCCAGCACCTGCGTATTCATTTCGAAGCGGTTGATTTTAGCTGTGATGTCTGGATTAACGGCCGTCACCATGTGCACCACGAAGGTGGGTATACGCCCTTCAGCATCACCGTTGACTCATCCGATTATTTGGATGAAGGTCTTGAACTTGTCGTCCGCGCACAGGATCGCCTTGACGCAGTGGACCAGCCGCGCGGCAAACAAGACTGGCAAGAAAACCCCCACGGTATTTGGTATCACTCGGTCGTTGGAATCTGGCGCGATGTCTGGATGGAAGTTGTCCCCGAAGGCTACATCGAGTCGCTGACCTGGTCGTGGGATATTGAGAATGCTCAAGTCGCCTGCGATATCGCACTATCGGGTCTGCGTGAAGCCAGCGGTGAGATCGACCCAATTGAGGCCAGTTTGACCCTTGAACTTGCAGGCGAACCCCTGGCTGCAAGTATGATCCGGATGCGCTCGCGTTCCCTTCACCTCGTCGCTCAAATCCCCGGGCTGGCAAACCGGCAGGAATGGGGGCGCTTACTGTGGTCACCCGCCCACCCCAACCTCATGAATGCGCGGATCTGCGTTGGTGATGACGAGGTTGTTTCCTACGTCGGTATCCGCGATGTCAGCCTTTCGCACCGCTATGTGGAAATCAACCACCAGCCCACCTACCTGCGCGGTGTGCTGGACCAGGGTTACTGGCCCTCGTCCTACTTCACTGCCCCCAGTTCGCGGGCCTTGAAGGCGGATCTGGAACTGGCCCGCGATATGGGCTTCAACTTCGTCCGTATCCACGAGCGAAGCGCGGATCGACGCACACTGACGTGGGCTGATCGCATGGGAATGATGGTGTGGGGAGAATCCGCATCCGCCTATGCCTTTAGCGATCAGGCAGTCAGCGTGACGACGCAGGAATGGCGCGATCTGGTTTTACGCGATCGCAACCATCCCAGTCTGATCGTTTGGGTGCCCTTCAATGAAAGCTGGGGAGTGGACCTGATCGTCACCTCACCAAAGCAGCAGGCCTTCGTCCGCTCGGTCGTTGCTTTAACCGAAGCACTTGATGGAACCCGCCCCGTAATTGCCAACGATGGCTGGGAACAGCTGGAGACTCCGATAGTGACGACTCACGACTATGGCGTCTATGGCGAGCAGCTCCGAGTCAACTACGCCGACCGTGAATCGATTGCAGAGCTGGTTAACGGAGTCGGTCCGCAGGGACGCAAGATCCTACTTGGCGAAGCCTGGAGCGATGATCGCCCCGTTATGGTCACGGAATTCGGTGGGATATCGCTGCCTCTGGATGCGGAGGATGCGTGGGGATACGCAGTTGTCCCCACTGTCGAGGCCTATGAGGAGCGCGTGAGCGGACTTTTCGATGCTCTTGAATCCTCGCCCATTCTGGCTGGATTCTGCTACACGCAGCTGACGGATACCCGTCAGGAAACCAACGGCCTTGCCGACGAAAATCGCAATCCCAAGCTTCCATTGGAGGTTATCCGAGGATTTGTCACCAGTTCTGCTCGTCAGAGCGGGCAAATCCGGCCTCGAACGATTGTCGAGGCCAGTGCGGTGCTTGGTACCGATGAGCGAAGCGCCGTTTCACGAGCCTTTGAAGGTGATCGCAATGCCTAAAGCCCGCGTCCTTCGCAGGTGGGCAACGAACTTCGCTTTCACCCTCCCCTTCCTGATTTTCTACGGGGTCTTCATCCTCTTTCCCGTGGTCCAAGCGATTCTGATGTCCTTCTTTGACTGGGATCTGCTTGGGAGTACCCGGGATTGGATCGGGCTTGAAAACTACACCCACATGCTCGGCGGTACCGGCTTGGTCTGGGACGTCACGTCGATGTGGCTTGTCCGACTGCTGTGCGTGGCCTGCGGAGTGTATGTGGCCATCAAGGCAGTGCGTGAAGGTGACCTCAACTCGGGACGCATTCTGCTGATCGTCACTCTGATCGGTGCGGCGATTCTCTTGGGAATCCATCCAGGAGATGGCGGTTCCTGGTCTGATCCGCGTTTTTGGAACGCGATGATGAACACCGCGGTCTTTACCCTGGTGTCGACCCCCATCATCGTTGGGCTAGGCCTGATCTACGCGCTTCTCCTTCAGCGCGGCGGGAAAGCCTCTGCGTTCTATCGTGCGGCATTCTTCGTCCCCTATGTTCTTCCGGTTTCGGTGGCCACGCTGATCTGGGGCTATATGCTCAACCCCTCGAGAGGCATTGTCGCGCGCTTCACCGAATACATGGGGTGGGGAACCATTGCGTGGCTGTCGGATCCCAAATGGGCAATGTCTGCAATCGTTGTGACGACCGTGTGGTGGACCGTTGGATTCAACCTCATCCTTTTCGGTGCGGGATTGCAAGACATTGATCCGACGCTGTATGAGGCCGCAAGCTTGGACGGCGCGAACTCTTTCCAAAAGTTCGTCAGCATCACCCTTCCGGGTCTGCGCCACGCAACGGTGCTGGTCCTCGTCACCCAGATCATCGCCTCGTTCCAGATCTTTGGTCAGGTCAACATCATGACGGCCGGAGGCCCGGGAGGTACGACCGATGTTCTGGTGCGCTACATCTATCAGACCGGTTTTAGAGACACTCAACTTGGCTATGCCTCGGCAATGTCCCTGGTGCTTTTCGTCCTGATGGTCTTCATCTCTTTGATCCAATTCCTGATCTCACGGCAAAGGAGCCGCTGACATGCGCGAGAAACTCAAGTCGTGCGGCTACCACGTCGTCATGATGGCACTTGCTCTGCTGTGGCTTATTCCTCTGCTGTGGACGCTGGTGATCTCTCTGAGTTCGAATTCGTCATTGAAGACGAACTCGCAGATCCTCATGCCCACAGAGCCGACCTTGTCGAACTATGCTGATGTTTTCCGCACTGGCTTGGCTGGTCGATGGTTCCTCAACTCGATGATCGTCTCGATCACTGCCACGGTTATTACGGTGATCATCTGCGCTGCTGCCGGTTATGCATTCGCGAAGCTTCCCTTCCCTGGACGAACCATTGTTTACGGACTGACCTTGGCCGGAATGATGGTTCCCAAAGAAGCGATGTTCGTCCCCCTATTCATGATGTTTTCCGAGGCCGGGCTGGCGAATTCCTATATTGCGCTGATTTTCCCCCGGGTTGCCTTCCCCTTGGGTGTGTTCATCATGACGCAATTCTTCTCGCAGGTGCCAAGTGAAATGGAGGAAGCTGCGCAGGTTGATGGGGCTTCACCCGTGAGGATTTTCTTCTCCATCATGGTGCCCCTTGCGCGACCGGCTCTGATCGCGCTTGCGACCTTCTCCTTCGTTCAAACCTGGAATGACTACCTGTGGCCGCTGGTCTCGGCGACAAAGCCCGAAATGTTCACGGTGACGACCGGTTTGGCCTCCCTGCAGGGAACATTCGCACAATCGACGGAATTGGGGTCGCTTATGGCCCGAGGAATTGTCGGTGCGGCGCCCCTGCTCATCGTCTTCCTACTGCTTCAGAAGTATCTGATCCGAGGAATCTCACTATCCAGTGGCGATAAGTAGGCATCGCCACCTGTGCCACACGCCTGATCGTCACTGTCGGGAAAGGAAAACTCGGCCTCGGCAATGAGGATCTTACTCACACGAAAACTCACCATTCACCACACAACGAAAGGCATGACAATGCGACAAGGACGCGCACTGACACGTCACGCGGGAATCGGTGCATGCGCACTGGCGACGACCGCGCTCTTTGTACTCACCGGATGTGGAGTGAACTCCGCCTCCTCCTCAAAAACTGTTGATGGAGCGGCAATTGCTTCCGTCAGCGATGACGACCTCAAGGGAACCACCATCACTATGGCTCGCTTCTTTGGCGACTGCCAGGAAAAGACCGATGGTGTCACTGACCTGTCCAAGGCCAACAGTGAATGCACAGCTATCTCGATCCTTACCAACAAGTTCAATGCAGAGAACAAGTGGGGAATCAAGGTTGAGCGTATGGGCGGTGCTTCCTGGCACAGCTACTACGACTCGCTCAATGCCGCTTTGGCCTCGTCGGATCGCCCCGACGTGGCAATCATGCACGGCTCCAACCTGCCCGACTACGCTGCCAAGGGCCTGCTCATGGAGGTGCCCGATGGAGTGGGCATCGACCTGTCCGGCTCGACGAAGCCCGCTTTGGATGCCGTGACCTACAAGGACAAGAAGTGGGGCGTTCCCTTCGACACCCACGCCATCATCAGCCACCTGAACATGGATATCCTCTCCCAGGCCGGATTGGTTGGTGAAGACGGTACCTACAAGCTTCCGACTTCGCCTGATGAGCTGCTTGCGCATGCAAAGGCCGTGAAGGAGAAGACCGGAAAGAACTACATTGATATCGCCCTGTCGAAGGACCCGATGGGCGAACGTTTGTGGATGACTCTGGTCCAGCAGCAGGGATCGGACATCATTTCCGCGGATGGAACCAAGGCAAATATGAACTCGGCTGAGGCGAAGACCTCGTTGGAATTCATCAACACCCTGGTTAAGGAAGGCTACACGACCGTCAACCATGACTACGATGCCTCGGTTCAGGGCTTCCTGCGTGGTGAATCAGCAGTGATGTACAACGGTGTGTGGTCGGTGAACCAGTTCACCGCTGAAGCCCCCTTCAAGTACGAGACCAGCGATGCGCTCATGCTCTTCAAGGACAAGGCAACCTGGGCGAACTCTCACGTGTGGACGGTTCCCGTTTCGGCCAAGCCCGATGCGAAGAAGTACCGTGCGGCTTTCGAATTCACCAAGTTCCTTAATGAGCACACCGGCGACTGGGCAATTGCCACGGGTCACATGCCGTCAACCCAGAAGGCTCTGGACTCTAGCGAGTACCTGAATGCTCCGCATCGCTCGCAGTACCTGAAGACCGCGACGACTTACGCTCGCATGGCTCCGCGCGTCGAGGCCTGGCCGAAGATCGCCGATCAGATCCAGGAGCAGATTGAGGCCACTTGGCTGAACGGAGCTGAAGTCGGTACGACTCTGGACAAGCTGCAAGAAACTGCTAGCTCTTCACTGAAGTAGGAGTGTGCATCAGAGGTTTCCCTACGGGGTACTTCGTTGAGGGGCGTCTTGCTGATCCCTCAACGGTGGCAGCCGCTTGTTAGCGCGACGCTATGATTCGATTCCAGTGGGGTTAGGGGCTGACACGTGAATAAACGCCAGTGATGTGTCGGATAGAGTGCTCGCTGAGATATCGCGAAAGTTCGCGCTAGTTGCGAGAAAGCGGCTGGATAATCGGGACGGGAACGTATTCCATGTGAATGCGTTCCCGTCCCGTCTTCTTGCCATATGTTCAGAGCAAGTTGCTCCTTCATGTGGTTTATCAAATCGTTATCATCGTTGGCCAGAACTGGTTTTGGTGTCGATTGAGCTTTGGTACCATGACTTCTAACCGACGAACTTAACCGGTTTTTCTTTTCGGCAATCGATCGCAGCGGATTGGGCGCCGCTTGTGACTCTTGGAATCTCACATGGGCCACATTGGTACTTACGCGTACCCACAACTACACACAAATCGACAGGGCGAAGGAGCTCCTGGCAGATGTCGACACATAAGAATAAGAGGCGCCTTGTTGCCATTGGCGCACTGAGCGCCGCTAGCGCATTGATAATCCCGGCTGCATTCGCTGCAGACTCCTACCCACCTCAGGGAGATTCTGCGGTCGCAAGTGCACAGCCCGTGGTCTCGGGCTACCGCGTTCAAGACCTACGTGACTGGACCCCCGAATCTGACCCATTTGCAAGTCAGCTTCGCGCAACCGTCCCACTCCAGCCTCGAATTGATCGAAATCCTGACACCCAGGTGAAGCCGGAACTGGACGGAAAATCCGAAATCATGCTTATGCAGGGCGACTACGGCAATTCCTTCTTCGGTTCAACAACCTTTAACAACACTTTTACTGACCATACCTTGAACTTCTGGCAATACACCGACTATTGGTCACCGTGGCACGGCGCTGCATCCTTGGGTGTCCCGCAGGCGATCTACAATCCAGCAACCTCGGATTGGCGTAACCGCGGATTTGAGTTCGGTGTTCTTACCCTTCCCACTCCCGAATACACCAATGCTGCACACCGCAATGGTGTGAAGTCGATTGCGATCTTGTACTTCGACCCCTCATTCCGCCCGGGCCTGACCTTCACTGAGATGTTCGATAAAGATCCGAACTCCCATGGCTACCTTATCGCCAAGAAACTCGTTGATATGGCCAAGTACTACGGTTTCGACGGTTACTTCCTCAACCAGGAAGAATGGGGCGATGACTCTGAATTCAAACCCTTCATGTCCTATCTGACCAGTCAGGGTTTGTGGACCCAGTGGTACGACACCAACTCTTCCTTTAACGAATCCAAGGCCGCGTGGCTGCGCGATGATGAACACGGGCGTATTCACTCCTCAGTTTTCGTCAACTATGGAAACAACGGCAAGCAAATGAACAGCTGGGCGCTTGCGCATGGATATGACCCCTACAAGGAAGTATTCGCAGGAATTGAAGCTAACCAGACCGGTTTTCGCTCCAGTGGTGGGGTCGACCAAGGCTACACCTCGAAAGAAAATCACTCTCCGCTGACCTCGATTGCTCTTTTTACTCCCTCGGATCACTACCAACGCGGTCTGGATGACAATATTCAGGAAATCACCGGTCGCAGCGATTCGGCTCGTCCTTTCATGCAGCAACAGCCCTATCAGTGGATGATTGCCCAGCGTGAGCGCATGTACTTCTCTGGAATGAAGCAGGACGTCACCCAGACCGGCTCAGCCAACGGGCAGCCCAATCCTGCCGTAGGTGTGAAGGGCAACGGATGGGTTGGAGTTGCAGACTTTGCCCCGGCTCGAAGCGTCATTCAGGGAAGCAATTTCTGGACGAATTTCTCGACCGGTAAAGGAATGCGTTCCTACACGAACGGTGCGGTTAGTAATACTTCCGAGTGGTCGGATATGGGAGCCCAATCTATCTTGCCCTCGTGGCAGTGGTGGATTACTGGCCAGGGCAGTCCGACGCTGAAGGCTGACTTCGACTATGGAGAAGAACCCCGAGTTGATCTTCAGGGTAAAGAAGTGGCTCTTCCATATTCACCAGTTGGCGCCTATCAGGGAGGAAACTCCCTTGTCCTCTACGGTCAAGCGCAGCAAGCGCAGACCATTCGCCTCTACAAGACGAACCTGAGCGTGAAAGACAACTCGACCGCTGAAGTTGTGTGGCGCGCAAAGGACGCGTCGACGAAGGCCCGCCTGGCACTGGTCTTTGCCGACAAGCCGGGGGAAGTCGTCACTCTCTCCTTGGGTGCAGCTTCGACAGATGGATGGAAGGATTCGCTTGTTGATCTTTCTGACTTCCAGGGGCGAACAATTGCAACGATGGGCCTGCAGGTCGAAGGAAGCGGCGATGTTCAGGTGAATGTCGGCAAACTTGCTGTCAGCGATGAGTCCGCAACACCCGCTATCCCTGCTGGATTTACGATCAACGAACTGACCACCGACGGTGAGATGAACGTTTCTTGGCAGAAGGCAGACTTTGCCTCCGTTGATTCTTACATTCTCGATGCCGTGGATGCCTCAGGCAATGTGCATCATCTTGCTCAGGCCTATGGGGATTCGCGCTACGTCAAGAAGGTCGATCTTGAAGGCAGCTATATGCTTCGACTTCGAGCAGTGGGTAAGGACGGATCGATTTCGCAGCCTGCCGAACTGGTCGTCAATCGCTCTGCACTTCCCAGCGGATTGACCTATACAACAGCGAAGGATGCAAACGGTAACTTTACTCAAGCAGCGACTTCGGGGCAGGTCGAACTGTCGTGGAAGGCACCTGCTTCTGGGACACCCAGTGGATACAAGGTTCGCCTCGAAACCTTGTACGTGGGAAATGACAACCCCTACCACGGATATGCCGAATACACGGTCGGTCCAGAAGATACTTCAGTATCTCTGCCCGCTCCTGCAGAAGGCCTGATGTTCCGAGCAACGGTTCAACCCTTGGGTGTCGATACCGGTGCGATTCCCGCTCTGGCACTGCGTGGACGTTACAACGATTCATACTCACGACCAATGGGACGACAGGACTTTGTTGGACTAGACGGCGCGAAGTACAAGCTGGTTAACCCAACGACAAAGGATTGGCAGAAGATCAATGCGACGGGTGACCAAAGCTGGACTGCTACCCGAGGTAAGAACAACCGTTCCGACTGGGGTAACCGAGATGAGAATGGTCAGCTCAAGCGCACGCGTCCTCTGGGGACCCACGGTGCAACCTACTCGATTACCGACTACGCGGGTAACACCTCGGGACAAGTCGTTGTGAAGGCAAAAGACGGGGCGATGGGAATCGTCGACCGTGCGGCACCGGAACTGTGGGCCAGCCCGTGGAACGATCAAGAGATCACCTGGGGTGCGTCAATGAAGAATATCGTTGCAACTGCGCGTGATAACTTCTCGACAGTGACTTTGTCGGCCAAACTGGTGGATCCGGATGGTCCCGAAGGCAATTCTGTGGCAATTCCGACCACGGGCGAGGGGCCAAAGGCCATGAATGACCCGATGCTTCTCCCCAATACCAATGAGCCGAGCGATGAACCCAGTACTGCGCCCACCGCTGAGCCCACGCACGGTGCTCATGATGGCTGGGATGACGATGATGAGCCAATCTTCGATGGGGGAGCTCGCTCTGCGAACACGCGGAACAGCCACTCAACGGAGCGTGCAGCTCATGATGAAGGAGTGACCGCCTCGGGTCTCTCGCTTGATTTGGCCAGCGGAACTATTTCGGGAACTCCGACGTGGAGCGGGACTCGGGAACTGGTTCTCACTGCGACAGATGAATCGGGAAACGCTTCGACAATGAGCCTGATGCTGACGGTGAATGGGGGAGCGGATACGCCGACTCCTGCGCCCACGACTGAGCCCTCTGTTGCGCCGACAGTAGCACCGACGGTTGAACCAACAGCTGCGCCGTCAACGCAGCCCAGTGCACAGCCCTCGACTGAACCAAGTGCTCAGCCCACCGCGGAGCCTTCGGCCCAGCCGCAACCCTCCCAAGAACCCAGCTCTACTCCTTCTGCGTCAGTGATTCCCTCGGTATCGCCAACTGCCGAGGCCACCGCTGAGCCCAGCGCTCAGCCCACTGTCCAGCCAAGCCAGCCCAGCGAGCAACCCACGACGCAACCTCAGCCTTCCGCCTCGGCCTCGTCCGATAGCGACCAGGGCAACGGTCAGGGCGGCACTCCGGGCAGCCAAGCTGGAAACGGCGGAAACACGGGGATTGGTATTGGGAATGTGCCGAATGATCCGCAGGGTAATGCCCCGGGAGCTAACGGTCAGCAACCCGGTAAGGCTCAGGCGAGCCAAGCGGGGGATGATCAGGGTAAGTCAGCGATGACGAACCCGAAGCGCAGCGCGAGCAAGAAGGCGGGCTCGTCTCTCGCTGGCACCGGTGTCACTGTCGCGGTGATTGGTGCAATTGCACTGATCCTGGTGATGGCCGGTGGGACTCTCACCGCTTTGCGTCGCAAGCGCGAGGAAAGGTGAGCGGCTCTTCTAAGTGTTGAGAAGAGCTTTGTGCCCGGGAAGGAAACCGCATCCGCTGCATACGCGGTTTCCAACCCGGGCACTCGCATATCTGAGTGAGTGTTGCGGCTATCCGTGCTCGCGTCTGTGCTGTCGTTGCGTCCCGTTTGCGCCCCCTCCACACGAAGTCGTGAAATGACACAGCTTATGGTCTGTGTCTTTTGCCAACTTCGTGTGTCATTTGCGGGGGGCGGGCGGGGGAGGGGAGAGGGGCGAGGCGTCACGCCGAGCGATCAAGCGAAGAGCTTCTCCAAGTCTGGTGTCCACGGCTTTTGGGGGAGTGCGCGCAGTTTCTCAACATCCATTGATTCAAGAAGCTGCGAGGCAGAATGCACCCCTTCAATACCCATCGAGCGGGCTAAAACCTCAATGATCTGGGCGATAGTCACCCCACGTTCCGCAAGTTCCTCGATGGTCACTGCGCCATCGCGCTTAGCGAGCCGCGCGCCCGATTGTGCTAACACCAGGGGGACATGTGCGTAGGCGACGGTGGGGTACCCCAATAAACGCGCCAGAATTGCTTGGCCGGGCGATTGAGAGAGGAGGTCGTCACCGCGAACCACTTGGTCAACTCCCTGGAATGCGTCATCAATGACAACCGCCAGGTTATATGCCGGTGCGCCATCGGAACGCTGGATGACAAAGTGGTCGACAGGACCCTTGAACTCACCAAAATATTCGTCGTATACAGTCCACTCCGATACGGGAGCTTTCAAGCGCAGGGCGGGACGGCGTCCCTCGGCTGCGAATTCTTCGTGCTTTCGGGCGATCTCAGATGCGCTCAGGTGCAGGCACGTCCCGGGGTAATGGCCAGGCGGAACGTGCGGTGCGGATGCAGCTTCACGGATGTCTTTGCGCGAGCAGAAACATTCGAATGCATACCCATTGCGCAGCAGCGTTTTGACAGCTTCATCATGGAACTTAGCGCGAGAAGACTGAATCAGAACCTCGCCATCCCAATCAATTCCCAGCGCCTTCAGTTCGTCAATCTGACGTTGTGCGGAGCCCGAACGCACCCGGTCGATATCTTCAATCCTCAAAACGAAACGTCGGCCCGTGAGCCGTGCCCACATCCACGCGAGCAGCGCGGTGCGAAGATTGCCAAAGTGGAGGTCGCCGCTGGGGGAGGGGGCGAAGCGTCCGGCGCCTAGGGTATGCGTAGGGTTGCCTTCTCCGATTGTGGTTTCCGAGGCCGAGTTTGCAGGGGAGGAAGCCGAGTTTCCCGCTCCATCGTGTGCCTGGGATGTCAAGGTCGACGCAAATGCCATACCCCCAGACTAACCTTGGAGGCATGGAGACACGAGCGCATCTGAAAGGTGATGAGCTGGAAGTCGGCGTATCGGCGCATCATCACCTGAGCTGGCTTACGCGCATTCCCTCGTGGTTGTGTGTTGCTTTCGGAGCCTTCCTTGGCACAGCAATTCGTGCGGGATTGGATCTTGCTGCTACGGGCAGTGGGAAATTTACGGTTTTTTCTTGGTCTACGGTGGCTGTCAATCTTTGTGGAGCCTTCTTTCTTGGTTTTGCCACTGCCTGGGCACAGGGCTATTTCCGCGAGGATGCCGTGCGCAGAAAAGTCATGCTTGTCGCAGGAAGCGGATTCGCCGGTGCTCTGACTACATACGCCACCATGGTCATGGCCAGTATCCATAATGCAGTCCAAGCAATGACGGCAGTCCCCGCTGCTGGGGGTGAGCTATCCGGAGCTGTCTCTTCTCCGTTGAGTGCTGCGGTGGTGTCCTCCGTGCCTCTGCTCATCGAGGGAATGCTTGCAAGCCTTGTATTGCTGGTCGTTGGGATTGGGCTTGCTGCTTTGGGGTATTCTCTTACTTCGCATGAGGAGCCAGGCCTTCGGGGGGCAAAGAAATGACCCCACTGCTCTTTCTTCTCGTGTGCGTTTTCGGTTCCTTGGGCGCGCTCTCTCGCTGGCAGCTGGATCTTTATCTCAAAAAGTGTCGAGCAAAGCGAACACCCCAGTGGGGGATCGGTGTGGTCAATCTTTTGGGATGCACATGTGCTGGTGCGCTCGCGGGTATTCTTGCCCCCAACGCTCCTGTTTTCTTCTTGCTCTCGACGGGATTTTTAGGCGGGTTTACAACCTTTTCCACTGCCGTACTCGACGCTGTGATGCTTCTGAGTCGTCGTCGGTACTTGTCTGCAGCGGGTCTTGTTTTCGGCGTCTGGTTGGGGGGAAGCGTCCTGGCTATCTGCGCATTTCTTCTCGCGTCTAGTTTCGCAATGTGAAGCTGTGTAACGAAAAATTTGGACACTCCGGCACGGACTCATAGTCTAAGTGTGCATGGAAGGAGGACCCAGTGATTGATCTGATCGACGTCTCGAAGATCTATCCCGTGAAGGGAAGTGATGATGTCGTTGCCCTTGATCATGTGAATCTGCACGTTGAAGCAGGAAGTATTCACGGAATCGTGGGCCAATCGGGTGCCGGTAAGTCAACGCTCATTCGCTGTCTGACGGCTTTGGAAAAACCCACTTCTGGGTCGATTATCGTTGATGACATTGATCTGTCACAGCTTCGCGGGCGCGAGCTGCGTCAAGCGCGACGCAAGATCGGCATGGTCTTCCAAGCAGCTAACCTTTTCGACGCCAAGACCGCGGGAGAAAATATCGAATTCCCGCTGAAAGTCGCTGCGAAGAAAGAATTCACCCGCGAGGAACGCAAAGGACGCGTTCGTGAACTTCTTACGCTAGTCGGCCTCGAACATCGTGGTGGTGCCTACCCCTCAGAGCTTTCCGGTGGCCAGCGCCAGCGCGTTGGTATCGCGCGTGCACTTTCAGATACCCCTCGAGTCTTGCTCTGCGATGAGCCAACCTCAGCCCTTGACCCTGAATCAACCCGCGCGATTTTGTCACTGCTGCGTCAGGTGCGCGACGAAACCGGCGTCACTATTGTCATCATCACCCATGAAATGTCGGTCGTTCGCGAAATCTGTGATTCCGTAACACTCCTAAAAGACGGAGGAATCGTCCAGAGCGGAACAATCGAAGAAGTTCTGGCTGACCCGGGTTCGCCTCTGGCAAAGGAATTGGTTCCTGCGCCCAGTGTTGACGAACTGGATGTCACCGATTTCAATCGTGAGCTGACTGACCGTGAAATCGCTGCACAGAGCAGCTCAGCGGAGGCCAAAACCTCAACCCAGGCCTCGGAAGACGGAAATATCCTTCTGGACGTGATCTTCACGTCGCATCCTGGCGTTCCCACGGGTTCGAATATGCTCAATCTTGCCGCAGAGCTTGGCGCGGATGTGACCGCAGGGACTTTTGAGTCGATGGGTTCTGTCCAAGTCGGTCGCCTGGCTCTGGCGATCCCCGCAGCCCAGCGTTCGTCGATTATCGACCAGCTTCGTGCCCAGGGTGCGCATGTGGAGGTGAGGTCGCTGTGAACCTTTCGGCTCTTTCAACAGTCCTGACGCTGCTTCCACTGGGTAAAGGTGACCCGACGTGGGGAGACAACCCCGCACTCACCCAGCAGTTCCTCCCGGCAATCTGGGAGACCCTGCTCATGGTCTTCTTCGGCACCTTCTTTACCGTGCTCGTTGGCCTTCCTTTGGGTCTACTTCTTGTCCAGACCTCGAAGACGGGACTTACCCCTAACAAGACCATCAACCAGATCGTTGGTTTGATTGTCAATGTTGGCCGTTCTTTCCCCTTCCTTATCCTCATCATCGTGCTGCTTCCGGTGACCAAGTTCGTCATGCGCAGTGCAATCACGTGGCAGGGAGCGACCTTCCCCTTGGTTATCGGTGCGATTCCGTTCTTTGCTCGCCTCGTCGAAACGAATCTCCTTGCCGTCGAAAACGGTAAGGTCGAGGCCGCCCTCATGGCTGGAGCCTCAAACCGCCGGATCCGTTGGAGCATTTTGGTTCGCGAGGCCCTGCCCGGCATCATCCAGTCCGTGACGGTTTTGGCGATTACCCTGGTGGGCTACTCGGCAATGACGAGCGTCGTTGGTGCGGGCGGCCTCGGAAAGATGGCGATCGAATACGGGTATCACCGCTTCCAGGCGGACACAATGGTCTGCTCGGTCGTTGCGATCATCATCATCGTTCAGTTAATTCAAATGATTGGCGACATGCTCAGCCGGCTGGTGGATCACCGCTGAGCATCCACCAGCCGGGTCGCGAACTCTGCTTGGTAATTTGGAAAAATTCGCGGGATTATCGCGGGCCACTCAGGTCCCCCCGCTTGTAGGAAACAGACAATCTAAGGAATTACTCTCATGCGTCACTCTCGTTCTCTTCGTACTCTTGCTGGTCTTGGTGTTGCAGCAGCACTGGTCCTCTCGGCCTGCTCCAGCGGTTCCACGGGCTCTTCATCATCTTCGAACGGTGCAACCACCATTACCGTTGCTGCCAGCCCCTCACCTCACGCAAAGATCCTCAAGTACATCCAGGACAACCTGGCAAAGGATGCGGGAATCAACATCAACATCAAGGAATTCACCGATTACGATCTGCCCAACCGCGCGTTGGATCAGGGTGAAGTGGATGCCACCTACCACCAGACTGTTCCCTACTTGGAGAAGGCTGAGCAGCAGTTCAACTACGACTTCACTCCCGGTAAGGGCATTCACCTCGAGCCCCTGGCTGTCTACTCCTCCAAGCACAAGTCCCTGGATGAGCTTCCCGAAAAGGGCGGAATCATTGGCGTGATCTCCGATGTCACCAACCAGGAGCGCGCACTTCGCCTTCTTGCTGCGAACGGTTTTGTTGAGATCCCCGCAAGCGGTGACGTCAATGTTTACACCGTTAAGAAGCTGAAGAACTTTGACTTCAAGGAAATTGACGGACCCGTTCTGGTCTCTAACCTGGGTGAGACTGACTACTCGGTGATCAACGGTAACTTCGCGCAGGAAGGTGGCCTGGCGCCCTCGCGCGATGGTCTGGCTGTTGAGTCCCCCGAGAACAATCCTTCGGTGAACGTCCTGGTGTGGAAGACCAATGTTTCAGGCGATAAGGCCGAGGCAGTGAAGAAGCTCGATGAGCTTTTGCACTCTGACCAGGTGAAGAAGTACATCGAGGACACCTGGAAGGATGGCTCGGTGATTCCGGCCTTCTGATCAAGGCTTCTGGCGATTAACTGATCGTTACTTTGATGTGTGGGGGCGCGGCTTGGCCGCGCCCCCACACATGTCCCACACGCATAAAGGTGGCCACGTCCCTTGGACGTGGCCACCTTGAGTTTTGAGGAATCTAACCGAAGCTACACTCAGTCGACGATGCCGTAGAGGCGGTCGCCGGCGTCACCCAGACCGGGAACGATGTAGGACTTTTCGTTGAGGCGCTCGTCAACCGAAGCGACAACTACGGTCACATCTGCGCGATCGCCCACGAAGTCTTCCAGAACCTTCAGGCCCTCGGGAGCAGCCAGCAGGCAGACGCAGGTCACATCCTTGGCTCCGCGATCGAAGAGGTACTTGGTTGCGGCAACCATGGTGTGACCGGTTGCGAGCATTGGATCCAGAACGAAGCACTGGCGGCCCGAGAGATCTTCGGGAAGACGGTTTGCGTAGGTTTCAACCTCAAGAGTCTTTTCATCGCGCTTCATTCCCAGGAAGCCAACCTCGGCGGTGGGAAGAAGACGGGTCATTCCTTCGAGCATTCCCAGCCCAGCACGAAGTACGGGGACTACGATGGGGCGCGGCTCGCTAATGCGCTTGCCAACGGTAGGCGCAACAGGAGTGTTGATTGCGATCTCAGTGGTTGAGACGTGGCGTGTGGCCTCGTACGCAAGAAGGGTGACCAATTCGTCAACCAGTTGGCGGAAAGTTGCCGAGTGGGTGTCGCGGTCACGCAGAACGGTGAGCTTGTGGGCAATGAGCGGGTGATCAGCAATATGAAGGCGCATGGTTCAAGAGTAACCCGCGAAGTAGGGTTTACGCGATAGGCTGAAGGGGTGGCAACTATGGATCAGTACAAAGAAGCGATGGCTCGCGCACTCTTCCTAGCGAATAAAGCACGCGAATTGGGAGATGTCCCCGTGGGTGCGGTCGTTATTGACTCAGTAGGACGGATTATCGGACGCGGTTGGAATTGTCGCGAGGCCGAGCACGATCCCTGCGGTCACGCTGAGATCATGGCCCTGCGAGAGGCCGGAAAGCGTTTGAATCGATGGAATCTCATCGGTTGCACGCTGGTTGTCACCTTGGAGCCCTGCACGATGTGCGCGGGTGCAATAGTTTCATCTCGTGTCGATCGCGTCGTCTTTGGCGCATGGGACCCCAAGGCTGGAGCAGCTGGCTCGCTGCGCGACGTTCTTCGTGATTCTCGCCTCAATCACCAGGTCGAGGTCGTTCCCGGAGTTCTGGCTCAGGAAGCGACCGTCCAGCTTCGTGCATTCTTCGAAACACGTCGGGATCGCCCGGACAACCCCTTCGTTGGAATTCCTCCACGTGAACGCGAATCGAAAGAACCTGAAATTGAAACCCTGAGTGGCTGGGCGGCTTCTCATCCTCAGCCGGAAATTTCCGCCCCCGAGGCCTCTGCCGCGCAGGAAACCCCAGACGCTGACCCGACCGCCGCAGCCATCGCCTCGATCCTTGCAGGCATGAACCATCCCGAGGCCACGGAACCCTCGCAAGCGGCTCAGGTGGAGCTGGCAGGTGCACAGCAAGCCACAGCAATGGAAACCCCCGCAGTGGTGCCTCAAACAGCCTCAACGGCCTCGGCAGCTCCGCGCAGTGGCCACAGCTCAGTGCCGCCTCGTCGGGTGCGCTCGTACGCGGCTGCGAACGACGCTCCTCAGGCTAACTCCCACGCTCAGCAGGTACCTCAAAGCACTACACAGCCCACTGCTCAAGCCAAGCAGGCTCCGGCACTTCCTCAACTCAAACCCGCCGAGTTTGTCCCCGGAACGGCCGGGATTGTTGTGCGTACACGTGCCTCGAAGCATGGAAGGACCACTCAGGAGTAGTCCGGCCCTGAGGGAAGCCCGAAACGCTCCTCATCAAACAATATGGGTGTGGCCCGCGCACAATGTCCGCGGGCCACACCCATCAAAACTGTCGACGTGGTCTTTATCGATCGAGTCCCACGTGGCCGACCGCCTTCCACAGGCTTCCAATCACAGCCGCCCCTGCGATTGCCTTAACGATTCCGCCCACGATAAAGGGTGTGAACCCCGCATTCATGGTCTGCGCGAAAGACATGGTGACGCCGCCCATGCGGACAACCATCCACATGTAGGGGATGCCGACCAGGAAGGGAACTAGGGTTGCGCCACCAAAGGCCGCAAGAGACAGCCAGAGGTGACGATCCCATGCGCGTTCAGAGAGCTTTCCGATCAACCATGCAGCCGGAATAAAGCCAATGATGTAGCCAAAAGACGGCTTTGCAAGCGCAGCAAGACCACCAGTTGCGGACGAGAACCACGGCACTCCGGCAAGGCCAAGTACCAGATAAGAAAACAGTGAGAGAGCCCCGCGACGTGCTCCCAGAACAGCGCCGACCAACAGAACGCCAAGAGTTTGACCGGTGATGGGAACAGGCCACATGGGAATGGCGACCTGTGCCAGAATTCCGACAAGTCCTGCGCCTGCGAGAACGGCAAGAGCATCTCGACGCAGCGATGCGCGACCGAAGTGGTCAGCTAGTACCGGTGAGAAAGTTGATGAAGCCAGTGGAGTTGTCATGAGAAATCCTTTCAAGAATGTGATTCAGATGGATACGCATGAATCCATGCGATCGCGTAGTTACCGTCGTGGGATAAAGAAACAAGCCATGTGAGTGAAGCTGAAATCTCGCGTTCTGTTTGCTCAAGCGCGGTGGCAATTGCTCCGTGGAAGCGCAGCGAAGGGCGCCCCCAGCGGTCATTCACCACTTCGATTTCGGCCCAATCAACCTGGTCGCGCTCAAGTGGATCTTCGCGACCGTAGTACAGCGAGGACCAGGCCTTGATGAAGGCCTCTTTCGCTGCCCAGCGGGCCGCAAGGGACTGAATCGAACGCATTGACAGACCTGAAGGCAGGCTAGAAGTCGAAAGGGCCCCAGAAGCCTCGCAGGCGGATGCTCCCTGCTCGGGAGTGAAACGCGCTGCTGCATTCCACTCCCGAGCAGTGAAGACTCGATGAAATACCGAGCCTTCCTGGCTGAGTTGCTCCCCGAAAGAAGCAACATCGACCAGGTCGACACCGATAGCTGCCGGTTTCATGCCGCTTCTCAGTTCTGAGCTTCCTGTGAATCCGAATCCGCCGATGCGTAGGTGCCATCTGCACCCAAGCGAGCGGAAGGATCCAGGAGCAGGGCAACTTCGGCCTCGTGAGTGTCGGTTGCCGGAAGGCGACGCCCCTCAATGGGAACGAAGAGCTCCGCGTGCCTGATCATTCCCTGCTCCAGGTGACGACGTCCCTCTTCCAGGCGCTTCTGGGCGCGTTCACGCCACTGAGCCAGAGCGGCCTCGCCACGCTCGGCACGCAGCGCAGCCTCAAAGGCAGCGGGGTGAACAAGGACGACCATCGCGGCGATGTGCCCAAAGCCCAGCGAGGTCAGGACACCGGCGCGGACGGGGGAAGCGGACATATCCAGCGGCTGACGCAGCCACAAGAGTGGCATCCACTGAGCCATTTCCGGATCCAAGCAATCCAGCGCGCGGTTTGCGGGCAGTTCCTGGCGGCGGAAGATATCGATCAAACCTGCCGCCTGGAAGAGCGCAGCACCACCCTTTGCGTGACCGGTCAGGGTCTTCTGCGACACGACATACAGCGGGTTGCCCGCTGAACGCCCAAGTGCGGCCGATAGACGCGAGTGAAGCTCGGCCTCGTTCGGGTCATTCGCACGAGTCGAGGTGTCGTGCTTGGAGACAACCGCAATATCGTCCGCGCTCAGTCCGAGGTCCTCAAGGGCACGGGCCAGTGCGGAATTGCGACCACCGCGTGCTGCCGCCAAGGCGCCGAGGCCGGGGGCGGGGATCGAGGTGTGCGCACCGTCTGCGAAGGAACGCGCGTAGGCGACAACCGCTTGGACCGGCAGGCCCAGATCCGCTGCAATATCGCCGCGGGTCACCAGCAGGGTGCCACCGCCAGCGGCCTCGAGGAAGCCCGCACGACGACGGTCCCCTGCGCGGGAGAAGTGGCGCGGAGTAATTCCACGTGCTTCAAGCGCGGCGGACTCAGCGGTCGCGTTCATGTTGCCAAAGCCGGTCAGCGATTCGACTGAGATATCGTCGATACCGCCGGCGACAACGAAGTCGGACTTGCCCAGACGGATCTTGTCGACGGCTTCCTCGATGGAAACCGCGGCAGTTGCGCAAGCACCCACCGAGTGGATCATCTGGCCGTAGCCACCGATGAAGGACTGCATGGTGTGTGCGGCCACGACATTGGGCAGGGCCTCTTGAAGGATGTCCTGCGGGCGATCCTCACCCAGGAAGCGCGAGAGGAAGACGTGACGCAGGGACTCCATGCCACCGATACCCGTGCCCTGTGTCGAGGACACATCGGCCGGGTGGACGGCTTGCAGGAGCTCAGCGGGGGAGAAGCCCGAAGAGATGAAGGCATCCACTGCGGTAACCAAGTTCCAGACAGCAATGCGGTCCAGGGCCTCGACCATGGAAGCGGGAATACCCCACTGAGCCGGATCGAAGTCTTCGGGGATCTGGCCGCCGACCGTACGGGTCAGAGTTGCACGCGCGGGGACCTGGACGGGGGATCCAGCGGACTTGGTGACATGCCACGTACCGTTTTCTTCCCAGATCGTCGTGTGCGAAGGATCTGCCAGGACGTAGTCTTCGGCTTCAGCCTTGGTGTCCACGGTGAAGGTCTGTTCGCTGGTCAAGAAGACCGTGCGAACGTCGTTTGAACCGCAATCGACCATGTTTGAATCGTCGTTGAAGCGACGGATACCCGAGCGGGCCACAACTTCATCGCGGAAACGATCGTAGATCTCGGCCTCGTCAACCGGTGCGCCAGAAGCGTCGTACCAGCCGGGCTGCGGGCTATCAGACCAGTTGATGAGCTTCATCATCCAGGCCATCTCGAGGACGCCGGCAGCGGTCAGATCAAAGTCCTGACCGAATTCGGCCTCTTCACGGGTACGTCCCGAACCCCAGGTACCGATCTCACCGGTGCCAACAATGACGATCTGATCGCGCAGTTGCGTGCGAGGAGTTGCCCACTCGATCGGCGCAGCCAGCGAAGGAACAACCGGGTTGGGCAGTGCCCGCAGGGTTGCTTGCTTCTCTGCCTGAGTTTCCTGTGCCGAGGCCGTAGCCTGCTCGCGTGCTTGGCGAGCCAGCGCGGGAAGGTCAAGTCCCGCCTCGGCCAAGCCGCCGGTCAGGTCGGCGTGAACAGGAGCCTGAGCGGCCTGCTCGCGGACCTCACGGGTGAGGAGCTGGGCGAGTTCGCCGGCGATTTCTTCGGTCGTGTAGACGTGCACGCCTGCCGCCTCAGCCGCGGGAACCAGGATGTCGTTTCCACCCATGAGGGAGGTTCCCTGAACCCAACCGATCAGCGGGTGAGCGATGCTCGTGCGCGTCGGCCAACCGGACTCGTGCTCCCACTTGGTCGCAATCGCGTCGAAGGCTGCCTTTGCTTCGCCGTATGCACCGTCGCCACCGAAGATTCCGCGGTTCGGCGAACCGGGGAGCAAGATGTGCGTGCGGTGGTTGGGAGCCGTGTCTGCACCCAAGCCGGAGAGCAGGTGGATTGCGCGTTCGACGCTCCACAGAAGCAGGCGTTCTTGGGCAAGAGCCCCCTGAGGATCCGAACCAACGGTCCCGGAAACGCGAGGCGCTGCGAAGGGAACGAAAAGATCGGGAAGAAGCGCGGGCTTGACGACCTCGGTCGTTGCTCCGTGCGTCTCGGTCTGTTCGCTACCAACCCAGGAGATCAGCGCGTCAACATCGCGGAAGGACGCCATGTTTGCGGGGACGATCCACAGGGTTGCGCCGATTGCGGCGTGTGTGCGGTACAGCTCCTTGGCGAATGCCAGTCGTGCATCGTTGACTCGCGATGAGGTCATGATGACGGTTGCGCCACCGGCAAGAAGCTCGCCTACGACTGCAGCCGCGATCGAGTGGGGAGCAGCGCCGGTCACAAGTGCGACATCTCCGGCGAAGCTGCCCTCAGCTGCCTCAAGAGCAGCCTGGGCGATGCGGGCGAAGTAGTCCTTGAGACCTGCATCCGAGGTGTTGGCGCTGTACCACTTCGCCAGTTCGCTCAGCGATTGTCCTGCACCGCGTAGACGCTCAGGCGCAAGGCTTTCAGCGGAAGCAGCACCAGCAAAGATACGGGCAAGGTCTTCGCGAGCAGTTGCCCAGCGATCGTCAAGGAGGACCGCGCGGCCTTCATCAAAGGCGGGGCGCACGGAGGCTTCCCAATTTGCCCCAAGCTCGGCCTCGACAGCCGCGATCAGAGCGGAGGAATCTTCGCTCTCCGCCACCGCGGGGGTAGTAGAGATACCCAAAACCTTGAGAATGTCGCGTGCTTGGTTAGCCAAGATGCCGCGCTCACCCAAAACGCGATCTTCCAGGTCGCGCAAAGCCGCAGAATCAACGACCTCGCCGCTGGCGCCGCCACCGGAGCTTGGACGCGAGAGAGTCAAGCCCTCGCGTGCTGCGATCAAAGCCAGAGCCTGATCGATGAGCGCCGAGGCGTCCTTCGCAGAGGAAACCGAGCCGGGCAGAGTCGAGAGGCTACCACCACGAATCGAGTCACCTTCACGGGTGCCCAGCAAGATTTCTGCGTTCACGCGTGCGGCCCACTGCTCGCTCAGGCCCCAATTGTCCTTGACGTAACCGGTCGTGAAGCTTGCGGGAAGGCCGGCAGAACCGAAGATCTTGCGTAGCTTGGAGTTGATTGCGTCGCTGAGGACCGGGCCAAAAGGCGTGTAGCTGGGAACCAGAGTGTCGATGGTTGCGAAGAGATCGCCCATCGATGCTTCGGCCGCGCCTTCGATGGTCGAGAGCGAGAGCTCAGCGGCCATGTCCATGAGCAGCTGGTTGCGCTTTGAAGACACGCCATTCGTCAGGGTTTCGACCGTGTCAGAGGCATCGATCTGCTCGGGGAGAAGCTTGTTCGAGAAGGCCAGAAGAACGCGGATAGCATCCGAGGCCGAGAGCGGGAGTTCCGGCATGGTTCCGCTTGCTGCAGCCGCGGGGGCTGTGGCCGGGGCCGCGGAAGGTGCTTCGACCGCGGGTGTGCTTGCTGCGGGGACTTCCGCTGCCGAGGCGTTGCTTTCGGGAGCAGCGGGAGCGGCCTCGTCGCTGGGCGCCGACGCGTCGGATTGTGCACGCTCGGGCTGAGCGACCGCGTCCTCGTTGCGGGCACGTGCGGCGTCGCGCTCGACGTTCAGCACATCGATATTCGTCTGCGCGAACTTAGGCTGCGAAAGCGTCCGCGAGGCCATGTTTGCCAGAGTCGGCGACGATGCCAAACCGATCTCAATCACGCGCTCAACGCCCAAGCCCTGCGGGGGAGCGCTGAAGAGCAGATCCTGAGTCTCAATCCAGCGAACCGGCGAAGCAAACTGCCACGAGAGGAGCTCGATGAGCAGGGTGCGTGCGGTTGCCTGCGGATGAGCGATCGCTTCATCCCAATTGTCGACGATCTTTTGAGTTGCCTCAGATGGAACAACGTCAAGGATCGACTGAGCAAAATCTCGAGTGAGCTCGAAGGGACGAGCAACCAAGTTCGGGATGTAGCGTCCTTCGAGAACCTCAAGGTTAATGTCCTGGGGAAGCAATGAATCGAGCTTGTCACGGAAGGCCGGGACTCCAGCGCGCAGGCGCGAGGAGTGGAAGGGAACGTCGATTCCGGGAATCATGATGAGCGCTCGGCGGCCACCGTGTTCGCGGGCACGCTGTGCGGTGTCCTCTTCCAAGGCCTTCAGGCCGGCGACCGTTCCGGCAACCGAGTACTGAGAACCAGCCAGGTTGTAGTTAACGATCTCCAAGAACTCGCCGGACTTTTCAGCAATCGAGGCCACGTAGTCGCGGACCTCTGCGTCGCCCATACCGAATTGGTTGGGGCGAAGAGCGCCCATTGCGTAGTTCGATCGACCCTGCGCGTCGCGCTCGACCAAGTGGTGCATGGCTGAACCGCGCTGGAACACGATTTCCAGAACCTGCTCGAGGGGGAAGATCCGTGCGTAGGCAGAGAGGGCGGTGTATTCGCCCAAAGAGTGTCCCGCGTAGAAGGAGTGATCCACAAGGGCGTTCTCCGCGCGGAGTTCCTCGGTCTGGTCGTAGGCCAAAGTCGCCAGAGCAACCTGGGTGAATTGCGTGAGGTTGAGGACGCCCTTGGGGTGGCGGAAGACCTCATCGCCGACGCGAAGTTCGGTCGGGTTTGTGCGAACAATGGCCTCGATGGAGAAGCCCAGAGCCTTGCGAGTATGCGCATCGGCCTGTGCCCACACCGCGCGAGCGGTTGAGCTCATGTGCTCCAGGCCCATCATCTTTCGCTGGATACCCTGACCGGGGTAGACATAAGCGGTGCGGGGTGCGCGAGTGAGTGCACGTGCGATGGAGACGACCTCATCGCCAATGCGGCATGTGGCCTCAAGGACCAATTCGCCACCGATACGACCCACGCGCTCAATGGTGATATCCACGATGTCCGAGAGCTGAACCATACCGAACATACGGTAGGACCAGGCTTCAATTTCGACTTCGGGCATGTCAACGGAACGAATGACACCCAGTCGATCAGGACTGTCAACCGGTTGAGTCGAGTGAGCGCACAGCAGGTGCTGAACGGTCGCAGACAGCCACATTCCGTGAACCAGCGGAGCTGCAAGACCGGAAAGACGTGCAGCAGCGTAGGAGGTGTGAATCGGGTTGAAGTCCCCGGAAACAATAGCGAAAGCCGTCATGTTTTCGGGAGCCTGAACGCGCACGTGACGCAGGAAGGAACGCGGTGTGTCCGTGTAGGAATCTGCGACCTCGGGTGCCGGTGCGGGCGGCTGGGTCGAGGCGATGCGGCCTCGGATAGCGAAACGCTCAACCAGGCGGGCGAAAACTGTGCCTTCAGCGCTCAACTCAAGTTCGACGCGCACCACGCGACCGGCCGAAGACTCAGCAAGCTCAGCGCAGCGTCCCACGACTTCGACGCGGGTTCCATAAGCGGGAAGCGGTGCATCGAAGAAGATTGAGTGGTCCAGGTGAACGGCATTGACCAGGCCTTCAATGACCGGGACTCCCTGGTACATTGCCGAGCCCAGTGCGGCGTAAATCGCGGGCCAGCAGGGGCCGACCAGGGCATCGGGAACTCCCGAGGCGAGCTGCGTCGACAGCGCGCCACCGGTCACCGCGCCGTGAGCGTAGCCCAGGTTTTCGGTGAAAGTGAAGGAGTCGCGAACCGTGCCAAAACCTTCGCCGGGGATGACAGCGGGCATCTTCTCAATGTGGTCGCCATTCACGGTCGTCGTGCCCACACCAGCGGCACCGGCAAGCAGATCGTAAGCGGTCACGGACAGGCGCGACATGTCAACAACCGGGTAAGCGCCGGTCATGCATGCGCTGGAGAGAAGAACGGGGATGTCGATGTACTCAACTGAGTGGTGAGAGCTATTCGGGGTCTGATCCCACATCGAATCGCAGTGGATGCGAATCGAGTAGCCGCCCTCATCGTGAAGGATTTCCGTGGCCTCGACCGAGGTGTAGGCCGGGTTGTCGACCAGGTTGCCCGCCCACTGGATGTGGGAGATTTCCCGCAGGAACGAGGCCGCGTCAGCTAGGTCGTGGAAACGAGACCAGACCTGGGGAACACGCGCGTCGTCTGTGGAGACAGCATCGACGACAGCCTGCTCGAAGCGGGCAAACATTTCACCGATGGGCTCATCAACGCGATCAATTCCAGCGACCGAACGCGGGCCGGGGATGATGCGGACTGCGTCTGCATCGAAACGTGCGTCTTGGGACTGCCACAGCGTGTCGGTTCCCCACCAGCGTGCAAGATCGCCGTCCAGAACGGGAACGAAAGGCATGGGCTTGTGGTGCTTGCGGCACAGGACCGGGAACCATGCGACATCGGCGGGAATCACGCGGGTGGTCTCGGCCTGAGGGTAGGCCTCGAGCAGGCGGGCCAAAGCGGCCTGTCCGTCTTCAAGATCATCGCGGCTTTCAAAAAGCGTGGGGATATCGCCGTGGTCGGCTGGGTTCAGACGGGACTCAATACGGTGGAAGAGATCCAGAGCGCGATCCGTCCAGGTCCAATCGGCCCAGGGGTAGGACAGGTCAATGACGCGGCGTGCCCAATCGGCGTAGGTCATCTCGGAGAGCTCACCGAAGTACGGCTTCGCAGTCTTGTTCATTGCCTCGATGAGTTCATCGCGGTGTGCGTCGATGGACTCCTGGTCGGGGCCGACCTCGTGAATCAGGCGCGAAGCGCGAGCAGAGGAGTTCTTGATCTCGTGCATGTCTGCGTTCAGGTGGGACAAACCGGAGGTCATACCTCCGCGGACCTGGCCGCTACCGACCCAGCCATCACCGCCGACGCCGGGGGTGTCCTTGAGCAGTTGCTTCACCTGAGGAGAAGTTTCGGCTTCCAGGGTTGCCATCGAGGCCGTACCCACCAGAACAGCATCGACGGGCATCGGTGCCGAACCCAGATCCACGGACCACTGTCCGGTGATGTAACGAGCAGCGTCTGCAGCCGAACCAATACCGCCGCCAACAGCAAGAACGAGGTTGGGTGTGCGACGGATTTGCGCGTAGGTAGCCAGAAGCAGATCATCGAGGTTTTCCCACGAGTGGTGGCCGCCAGAGTGGCCGTCTTCCACCTGAATAATCAGAGTTTGATCCGGGTTCGCCTGTGCGATACGAACGACCTGTTCGATCTGCTCGACGGTTCCGGGCTTCAGGCACAGGTACTCGAAGCCATCGGCGCGCAGCTGCGCGATCAACTCGCGCGCCTCGTCCAATTCGGGAATGCCGGCGGCGATTGTCACCGCGTCGATGGGAGCACCTGCGCGGCGTGCCTTGGGAACAATGCGGTTGACACCGAATTGCAGGTTCCACATGAAACGATCAAAGAACATCGTGTTGAATCCCGCGGTGCGTCCGGGTTCAAGGAGCTTTTGAAGCTCAAGACGGTGCTCGGTGAAGACCTCTTCGGAGTACTGGCCGCCACCGGCCATTTCCGCCCAGTGGCCAGCATTTGCGGCTGCGGCAACAATACGAGGCCCGACGGTCGTGGGAGTCATACCCGGAAGGATGATGGGTGATCGACCCGTCAAGCGGGTGAACGCCGTTGAAACCACGCGACGTCCGTCGGGAAGAGCAACAACCTTGGGAGCGAACTGTGACCAGTCTGCTGCCGCTTCGATTGACGAGCCTTCTTCATCCAGTTCGGTGCGGCGCGATGCAGTCGACGCATCCACGATCTGTGCGCCGGTTCCATCCAGAAGGTCCTGGGTCAGGCGAGTGAGCATATTCGACGGCCCAAGATCAACGAAGGTCTTCACGCCTTGGCCGAGGGCTGCGGAAATCGCTGCAGACCAGTCATCGCGCTCAACGAGGATTGCGCGGGCAACGCGCTCGGCCTCGGCGTCATCAATTCCGTGACCGGCTGCTGCCAGGCTGCGCGCCCACGAAACCACCTGCGCGACTGCTTCCTCCAACAGAGGCGAATGGAAGGGGGCGGAGACAGGCAGGAACTCGACGATTGCCTCAAGAGGAGTGCCACCGGTCAGGTGCTCTTCCAGCGCGCGGTTCGAGGCTGCAACCTGAGCCTCAAGCTGACGGCGGCAGGCTTCAAGATCACCGGGACGACCGGAAAGAACGACGGAACGCGGGCCGTTGACAACGGCCAGGGAAACGGGAGAACCCTCAACGGCCTCGGTAATCATCGAGGCCGGCAGTCCGCGAACGGAAAGCATCGGGGTTGCTTCGCCCAAGTTTGTCGCGCCCAAACGGATGCTGACCGATTGCGCAGCGGCACCGATGAGCACTGCGAGGGCCAGGACGTGGGTGAGGCGCTGGTCATCTCGGGCGATCCACGCGCGGGCAACCTCGGCGCCCAAGATGCCCTGGGAGTGACCGAGCAGCAGGGGAGAAGTCGTGTGGACATCCAACTGGGTTGCATCAAGATCTGCCAAAGCAGCCAGCTGGGCCAAGGTGATACCGGGGACGGAGACCGAGGCGGAACGATCCAGAGGAAGGTCCTGAGTGTTGCCGTCCAAAAGCGCGTTCAGGCGCTCCAAGGAACCGGGAGCGCTGGTCAGAAGCTCGCCGGCAACGGGAGCAAGAAGCTCACGCATCGCCTGGTAGTGCTTGCGCAGCAGTGCGGCGTGAGGGGGGAAGGAGAGGGAGGTTGAGAGAGCAGGGCGCCACGCGGACCCCTGTCCCGCAAAAGTCAGTGCGTAGGGAGTGGGGATTTCGGCAAAAAATGCAGTCATGATTAATCTACTTTCCTCATCACATAGGGGCGTTGTCGTGGACGCGCGGGGTCGTTACGGTGCGATCCTTTAGGTGAAGGACCGATAGGGCTCGGCAAATGTTCTGGCGGGTTGTGGAAGGCTCGATCAGTGCGTCGAGCTCTCCGTTTTTCAGAGAAAGATTCGGGTTCATCGCCTGGCGCTCATACATTTCCTGGTAGTGCGCACGCTGCTCGGCAACATCGCGCCCTTCCTTTCCGGCCGCGGCAAGCTGGCGACGGAAGACGATGTCCACCGCCCCTTCAGATCCCATCACGGCAATTTGAGAGGCCGGCCATGAGAAGTTAATGTCTGCGCCCAGCGACTTCGAGCCCATGACGATGTAGGCGCCGCCGAATGCCTTGCGCAAAATAACGGTGATCATGGGGACGGTTGCGGTCGCATAGGCGGTGATCAATTTGGCGCCACGGCGAATGATTCCCGCTCGTTCCTGTTCAGAACCGGGACGATACCCGGGGACGTCAACGAGGGTGATGATCGGGATTCCGAAGGCATCAAGGAATTGAACGAAGCGTGCAGCCTTTTCAGAGGCGTTCACATCCAGAGTTCCCGCATCGATGCTGGGCTGGTTGGCAACAATTCCAACCGGTCGTCCTTCAAAGCAGGCGAAGCCAACAATGATGGAAGGAGAGAACAGGGGCTGAACCTCAAGGAACTCCCCGTGATCGACAAGCGCTTCAATGACCTCGACCATGTCGTAGTCCTGCTTGGGGGATTCCGGAACCAGGGATGCGACCTCACGTGCGCGTTCTTCGGTGCCATCGTTTTCGAAGAGATAGCGCGGAGGCTTCTTATCGCAGTTCTGCGGCAGGTAGGACAGCAGAGTGCGCGCGTAATCCAGGGCCTCATGCTCATCTTCGGCAAGGAAGTGCGCAACGCCCGACACCGAGTTGTGCAGGTCGCCGCCACCGAGGTCTTCAGAGGAAATCTCCTCGCCGGTCGCAGCCTTCACAACGGAAGGGCCGGTGACAAACATGTACGAGGAGTTCTTCGTCATGATGATGAAGTCGGTGAGTGCCGGCCCGTAGACCGCGCCACCTGCGCAGGGGCCCAAAATTACCGAAATCTGGGGGACGACTCCCGAGGCCTCGGTGGTCTTGCGGAAAATTCGACCGTATTGTGCAAGCGCGGTGACGCCTTCTTGGATGCGAGCGCCGCCCGAATCCAAAAGCGCAATGATCGGAATTCGCATGGAGAGCGCGCGATCCATGAGGAGAAGGATCTTATCGCCTTCAACCTTGCCCAGTGTGCCGCCGCGGATCGAGAAGTCCTGGGCGTAAACGGCGACAGGCCGGCCATCCAGCGTGCCGATACCCGTGATGACGGCAGAACCGAGCTCACCGGCCTCGATGTCGCCGCCGGCGTAGCGATTGAGCTCACTGAAGGAGCCCTCATCAAGCAGGTAGTCCAAGCGCTCGCGGGCGGTTTGGCGTCCGCGAGCATGCTGTGCCTTGCGTGCTTTTTCTTCCGCCGCTTCCAAGATGCTGTGCGTGCGATCGTAGAAGTTTCGGCGGCTGATGGCTTCGTGCTCTTCGGCCTCGTCGATTCGCTTGGCGCTCGATGGGGTCATGCTTCCTCCTTAATGCTCACCAAGACGTCTCCTGCTTTGACGGTGTCGCCCGCGCAGACGTGAATCGCCGAGATCGTTCCCGAGCAACCTGCGTTCAGGGCCTTTTCCATCTTCATGGACTCAATGACTGCAACCAGTTCGCCCTCTTCGACCTCTTGGCCTTCTTCTACGGCGATGCGGATGACAGTTGCTTGGATGGGGGAGGTGACGTTCGGGCCCTCGTCGTTTGCGCCGGTGCGTGGACGCAGCGAGCGTCGCAGTGGCTGACGAGGCCGGAGTGCGCGTCCCCCCGATTCGCCCCCGGCAGCGCTCAGAAGTTCCGCGGGAAGGCTCAGCGTTGTGCGCTTTCCGTCAATTTCGATGACGAAGGAGCGCAGTGCGTGCGCTTCGTTTCCTTCTTCCGAGGCCTCGCGTGAGCTGTGCGTACCACCTGCAGTCGAGAGCTCGCGCGCAACTTCTTCGAGAACTCCTTCGCGTTCCAACCACTGGGTGTAGACACCCAAGCTGTCGCTTTCTTCACTTCGAAATTCGGCAGTTGCGAGGATATGAGCGAGTAGGGGAGCGGAGGTCGGTAGGCCTTCGACGCGAAACTCATCCAGCGCGCGCTGAAGACGAATAATTGCCTGAATACGCGTCGGTGCGTGAACGGTGATTTTTGCAATGAGAGAGTCGAAATCGGTTCCGATTTCTTCACCGGGACGGATGAAGGAATCGACACGGACTCCGGGGCCGCCGGGCCACTGGATTGTGCTCAAACGACCGGTTGCTGGCATTAGTTCTTGAGCGGGATCTTCACTGGTGACTCGCACTTCGATCGCATGACCGCGAGTAGAGGGGATCTCGCTGAGTGGAAGACCTTGAGCAATTCGAATCTGTTCGCGAACCAGATCGATTCCGGTGACCTCTTCGGAAACCGTGTGTTCGACTTGCAGGCGAGGGTTGACTTCCAGGAAATAAGCGTTGCCGTCTTCGACCAAGAACTCACAGGTACCGACACCCACGTACTGGACCGCGTCGAAGAGTGCGCGGGAGTACTTCTCAAGTGCCGCGTGGAGTTCTTCGGAGATAAAAGGAGCAGGTGCTTCTTCAACAACCTTCTGGTTGCGACGCTGGACCGAGCAGTCTCGCGTTGAAACGACTGCGAAAGTTCCGAAAGAATCGCGAGCGCATTGGGTTTCGACGTGACGACCGTGAGAAATGAATTTCTCCATGAAGCACAGCGTCAACGTCGAAGGATCGATCAGGTTCGTGTAGAAATCACGAACATCGGAGTCGGAATTCATGCGAGTGATTCCGCGCCCACCGCCGCCATCGGCACGCTTGATGAGGACCGGGTAGCCAATAGACTGTGCAAGCTCAAGTGCATCCTCGACGCTGCTTCCTTCCAAGGAACGACCGGCGATCGTTGGGACCTTGCACGAATCAGCCAGTTCGCGGGCTCGAATCTTGTCACCCAAGGCTTCGATGGCCTCAGCGGAAGGACCGATCCACACCAGGCCGGCTTCTGCGACGCGCGAGGCGAAATCGGCATTCTCGGAAAGGAAACCGTATCCGGGGTGGATTGCTCGCGCGCCCGACTTTGCGGCGGCCTCGAGAATCGCTTCCGGCTTCAGGTAGGTCTCAGCAGCGCTCTTCCCACCCAGGCTGTAGGCAGAAGTAGCGAGCTCGCAAGCCAAGGTATCCCGATCGGCCTCAGCGTAGACAGCGACCGAATCCAAACCCATTTCGCGAAGCGTGCGAATGACGCGAACCGCGATTTCACCTCGGTTCGCAACCAGAACGGGAGAAAGGGCAATCGTCATGACTGGTGTCCTTCCACTAGTGGGGTGGGGGAAATTTCCCCCGTGGTGACGGTCAGAATTTCGCCTTCCGTGGAGCGACAAATCAGGTGTGCGTGCTCATCGATGCTGATTGGAGTCGCGGTGAAGCGAATACCTCCGGGAAGGTGCAGTGGACATTGCGTACCGAAGATGCGCATGTGTGAGCTGTACTCTTCGCGCCAGGATTCAGGTGCGCCGGGGAGCGTGAAGAGCTGATCGAGATTCATGCGCAGTTCGCGGATCAATGATTCGCGTTCCTCGCTGCTCAGTGTGGTGTCGAAGCTTGCGGCGAAGTCACGAACCTCAGCCGGTAGGGCGCCGATGTTGACCCCAATGCCGATGATCACGCGGTGGGTGTCATCTCTTGTGTCGAGGTGTTCGCAAAGTATTCCAGCGGCTTTACGTCCGTTGATGAGCAGATCGTTTGGCCACTTGAGTGAAAGTGCGTCCTCACCGCTTGCAGTCTCATCGAGCCCTGTAGTGCGGATCGTGCGCAGGAGTGCGACACCGGCCAGCGCGGTCAGCCATTCTAATTCGCTTTCCGAGGCCTCAACCATGAGAGAGAAAGTCAGTGCCTCATCGGAAGAGAGCCAGACGCGTCCATCGCGTCCGCGCCCCTTGTTCTGGCGGCTTGCCCATAGCGCTATTCCCGAAGGCGCAGTTGAGCCCTCGCCGAGCACGACGCGGGCAAGGTGAGTGTTCGTTGAGTCAACTTCGTCGTAGTGAAGGACAGGTGCTTCTTGATCAATCTGCATTACACCCATCGTTCAATTTGCCGCATGAGCGGACAAATACAGGGGTGCATATTGTGAGTACCGCGCCTGAAACTCGGATAAAGTGCTATGAGTTTTTGGCGTGATTCTGCGATTCTTGAAGTTTCCTTCGAAAACGCTTGAAGGCGATACCGATGTGTATTTTCAGTCGATTTCGCGCGAGCAGGCGTAGAGCAGGACCAGGACGACTTCGAGAATTGATCGGGTTGCCGGGCTGGCCTGTGAGGCTGTGTGGGCAGGTGGGACCGGTGGGTGATCTTCACGAGGCGTCGGCGCGGGGTAGCCGGAGTTTGCGGCAGTACTGTGCTTACTTCGGTACTTGCGAATAGATTGACGCCACCCTGCAAGTCCTGCGGCACGTATGACGACACCGATGACGCTTTGGGTCAGCGCATCAATGGGAACCGTGAGTTCACGCCCGGCGGCCGTCAGGATTGTCTGCAGAACCGAACCGAGTTGATCCGCAAATTGACGGTTGAGGTCCAGCAGTCGCATACCCCACTCGGGGTCGCGGATTGAACGCATGAGCATCTCGGAGTGGAGGATGTAGAGTCCTTCGTCAATGTGGATTGCGTCCAAGGCTTCGTAGAGCAGGTTTTCCATGAGGAGGTGACGATCCCCCTCACCTCCCTGCGATGCGGGGGTTTGAGCGTTCTCCCACAGAAGGACGCGTTCACGCAGGCGTTGGATCAGGTCGGCGTATTCGCCTTCAGCCAAGATTCCCAGCAGTGAGTCTTTAGAGGAAAAATTTGAGTAGAAGGCGCCGCGGGTAAAACCAGCGACTGCGCAGATGTGCTCAAGCGATGTGGCTTCAATGCCTTCGGTGATGATGATGTGTCGAGTTGCTGCAAGGAGACGGTCCTGGGTTTCGGCTCGTTTTCCCATATGTAACCGCCTTTTCCTACCGACACCGAGTGGAACATGCATGGGCGAAGGCGATGCGTCTTCAGTGACATGTTCGTTTAGAGCTGAGGGTTCTATTGTCTCACGACCATCGTGCCCAGTGTAGGGTGAATGCATGATTGGTGGACTTCTTACGCTACTGGGCAACCTGATTCTGATCGTTGTCATCGGTGTTGCACTGATTTCAGCTGCCTTCATTTTCTTTGTCCGTCGCGCGATGCGTCGCGGGATGGGTCAAGGTGCGCCTTCGCGTTATGGATCCCCGCGACCGGGTGTGCGCGTTGTTGACAGCACTGTGGTTGAGGAGCCTTCGACCAGTGATTCTGGGAAAACTGCTCCTCGCGCGGCTGATATTCCAGATTCTGCGGAAGTTCAGATCATTGAGGTTACGACCCGCGAAGACTGATCACCACCGCTAGATGCGGTTATGACAGGGTGGGGGCCAGACGCTGCGCGTCTGGCCCCCACCCTGTTGTGCATGGAGTCGATTGCGTGTCGACCAATCAGGCTGTGCCTTTGTGGCCCTATGTGTGGGCTCTCAGGTCACAAACGTGATCGACTCTTGATCTCAATCCTGTTCGCGACGAGTGCGAGCGACGAGCACCCCACCGGCAATTGCCGCACTCAGTGCAGCTGCTGCGGCGAGAGTTGCATCGGTGCCGGTCGAGGCAAGAGAACGATTCGCTTCCTTGGGTGAAGGAGCCGCGGGCGGCACATCCTGCTGTGGTGCCGGCGGAAGCGGAGGGTTGCTTGTCTCGGGCGCTACCGGAGGAGTCGTACTGCTTGTTGAGGCCGAAGGTTGAGGAGTCGTTGTTGAAACCTTGGGAGTCGGCGCAGTTGTCGTCGGGGTGGGTTTTGGAGTGGTGGTGCTGGGGGTCGGCTCCGGAGTGGCCACAGTCGTTGTTGGGGTGGGCACCGGGGTTGTCGTACTGGGGGTTGGTGCCGGAGTGGTTGTGCTCGGGGTTGGCGCCGGGGTCGTTGTGCTGGGGGTTGGCGCCGGAGTGGTTGTGCTGGGGGTTGGTGCCGGAGTGGTTGTGCTGGGGGTTGGCGCCGGAGTGGTTGTGCTGGGGGTTGGCGCCGGAGTGGTTGTGCTGGGGGTTGGCGCCGGTGTTGTCGTGCTCGGGGTAGGTTGCGGAGTCGTTGTGCTCGGGGTGGGGCGAGGCAATGAGGGGTTGTCGTCGGTGGAACCACCACCATCGGCCGTGATTACCGCTTTTCCGACCAATGCAACAGCGTTGACAGAGGCGTTGTTAGTGAAGGTCGCAGACTTACCGACCATCGCCGGGTTCTTGATCTTGGTGTTATAGGAGATCGAATAGATTGCGTTTCCGTTGCCCTTCGGCCAAGTCGCGGTGAAACCGCTGCCGTCGGCTTTCTTCGTGACGGTGAAGGTGCCGCCGTTCAGAGCGTCGCCATTCGATACCGTTGTGGAATCGCCCAATGGGAAGTCATCTCCGTTAGCCCACACTGACATTGAGGGCTCGTTGGCTAGGGTGTAGCCACCATTGTCATTCGTGAAGGTGTCGTCAACAGTGATGGTCTCGACTGAGATTCCCGACTCCACGACGTTGATCGACCAGTTAATCAACGAAGGATCATCGGAGTCGACTGTTCCGCCCTTGTTGTGTTTGGTGGTTTTTCCGATATTGGTATCGCCAATTCCGGTCCCGTCACCGGGGAGCGGAACAGAAACAGCCTTGCCATCAATCAAGAAGGACACAGCGCCAGCAGTGGTCTTTGCAGCTGCGCTCATCTTTGCCCAACCTGAACCGGTGATGTTTTGGTGGGAGTTTGCGTAGTCTGTGAAGGTACAGGTAATAACCGCTCCGGGTTCAGGTGCGGGAGCAGAGCAATTGACAGCGACCTGACCATCAGGGGCGATCATGTCGAATTGAAGTTGTGTGCCGGTCGAAGCGAAGGTATTGAGCTCCGGGGGTGCTTGGATGGTGAAAGTGTCTCCCTGGCGGATCGCCTTCCCAGTTCCGTCGATGGTGAAGTCAACCTGCATCATGGTGCCAACGCCAAGCTTCGTTGAGGAGCTGACTCCAGAGAGTTTGACATCCTTGACGATGTCGTTGACGGTTGCGGCCTGTGACACGCCTTGAGAAACGACGAAATAGGCCAATGCGAGGAAACATGCGAGGAGCATTGAAAGCCCCGAAATCGCTGATCTTGTAAGAGTTTGAACGCGTATCGACACCTGAAAATCTCCTGATTGATTTGTGTGGGATAACTAAATGCTAGTCAGTTCAGCGATGAATTCACAAATATCTGGGATGGTCTAAAAGTTCTCAGGTGGCTTTCTCGGTGCATCATTCTGGTTGACCATGTTGTCAACTAGCGTTGTCGTGCGGGTATCGTTGCAGGTCAAAAGTGGTTTGTGCTTTGAGTTGTGAAGTTTGGGGGAGGTGGTGTGATTCTGGTCGCAGTAGATACAACAAAACCCTCGCGGTGCGAGGGTTTTATCTGGTGGCTCCGACCGGCGTCGATCCGGTGACCTTTCGATTTTCAGTCGAACGCTCTACCAACTGAGCTACAGAGCCAGGACCGAAACCTACTGGCCTGGTCTTGCGACCCCGACGGGACTTGAACCCGCGACCTCCGCCGTGACAGGGCGGCGCGCTAACCAACTGCGCTACGGGGCCTCACAATAGGTGAAGCCTATTGAAATTTTCTTCACTGTCGACACGAGCGACTTCGAAGAAGTACCCCCAACGGGATTCGAACCCGTGTCGCCGCCGTGAAAGGGCGGTGTCCTAGGCCTCTAGACGATGGGGGCCACTGTCGGCCACCGGTCTGGCGTCCGAGGACGAAGAGAATATTAGGCAGAAGCGAGGCGTTAAAGCAAAAAGAATGGCAGTGATGACCGTCACATGTCTATTTTTCCTTGATATTCTGGGACTCATGATGCTGCCCATCGATTCAAGGCTCAGGCGATTCTCAATGATCGCGCCTAGGCTTGAGGGAGTACAAAATGAGTGATTCAAGGACGGTTTTATGATTTTCAGTGCCGATGATCCGACACCTTCGCCTTCGCCAACGGGTGTTGCACAGGCCGCTGTTCAAAATGCGCTGGACTTGGCATCGCTGATCTTCGGCGCCGCAGTTGGTCTGGTTATCGCCTTCGTTGTCGCGCTGGTGATCGCCCTTTTGACGCGTCCAATTGCCCGTCGCTCGCGCTATTTTGCAGCAGTTACCAAACGCGTCCGGACCTCGTACTACATCACTGCGATGGCTTGGGGTGCGTGGGCTGGCCTGCAATTCATGCTGGTCAACACCACTTTGTCAGATTGGTCCAATGGCGGAATGGTGGGTTTTATCTCCCATGTTCTGCTCATTATTGGCATTTTGACGATGACCTGGATGGTCTACGACAGCGCGTGGATCTTCGAAGACGCGGCACGAATCCGCCAGGAAAAAGACGGAGGGGTTTCCCGTAAGTTTGAAACCCAAGCGCAGGTCATCCGTCGTCTCCTACAGGCTCTGGTTATCCTTCTCGGTGTTTGCGCAGCCCTCTTTACTTTTGACGCTGCGCGTCAGGCAATGGCAACCGTTCTGGCCTCTGCCGGTATCATTTCGGTGATCGCCGGTCTTGCAGCTCAGCAGACCTTGGGAAATGTTTTTGCCGGTATTCAATTGGCTTTCACGGATGCAATTCGCGTGGGCGATGTGGTCGTTGTCGGTAAGGACAATGCCTCGGGCAAGGTTGAAGAGATCACTCTTTCTTACGTTGTTGTTCGGCTCCCAGACGAACGCCGGCTTATCGTTCCCTCGACCTACTTCACGTCCAACACCTTCGAAAACTGGACGCGTCGCGCGGCAACCCAGCTGGGTAATGTCGAACTCAAGCTCGACTGGGCGGCGCCTTTAACTCTGATCCGCAGTCACGTTCAAAAGCTTCTTCTTGCAACTGATTTGTGGGATGGGCGTTCGTGGGCCGTTCAGGTTGCTGACTCGAATGAAACGACAATAACCGTTCGCATTGTTGTCTCTGCCAAGGACTCCGGAGCGCTGTGGGACCTGCGCTGCTACCTACGTGAAAACATGATTCGTTGGGTTGTTGATGAGGATCCTGCGATCCGTCCTCATACGCGTGTTCAGTCCTTGGAGGTTGAGAAAGTCACGCAGGATACCTCTCGCGAGGCCGTCGCCCGACTGGCGAAGGAACTGTCGGGTATTGCCGCCGATACGACGGGTGACCCCAACTTGCATCCGGTTTCGCCGGTAGGAAAGCCCACTCAGGCCTCGCCTGTTTCTTCTCAGGGCAAGACAGAAGAAAAGGCTGATTCGGACCCCCTCGATGACGCCGTGCATTCTGTGCGGCTCTTGGCAGCCCGACAGAAAGCCAAGCGCGCGCGCAGGAGGGCAATGGCCCAGCGTCAGCGTGAACTTGCTGATACGGGGAAGGTCACAGCGGTGGCCTCGGCCAATGACGCGCAGACCCAGGTTTTTTCGCAGACTATGCTGCATTCTTTGGTTGCCGAGCAACTAGCCGCAAAGGTTGCCGAGGCCAACGCACGTCTAGGTAAGAATCACCTTGGTGGGGGATCAACCGCGCTGTTGCCTCAGGCTCAGGCGGACGGTGACAAGGTGCAGGCCTCGGCCCCGCAGGCACATTCCGGTCACGCTCATATGGATGCGACTGTTGTTCGCGGGGAGCGCCTCTTCTCGGGGTCTCCCGATGCCGATGAGCGCAATCAGATTTACGCCGGTCCAGGTGACGATGTCCTGGCAGAACGTGAAGCTACGGCAAAACGTCACGAAGAAAAAACAACTCATTTGAACAGTGGACCTCGAGTGCCCGAGGATGCAGTGCGTCCGCAGCGCAGCGATGTTCAACAAGACTGAATTGAGGAAAACAAGATGAAGATCATTCGAACCCGTGATCGTGCAACGCAGCTCGAACACCTTGCGCAGGCACAACAGTCGGCACCCAGCGTGAATTACAGTGACGACGAGTGGCGTGAGCGGCTTACTCCCCAGCAGTACTTGGTTCTTCGTCAAGCCGGTACTGAGGCGCCATGGACAGGTGAGCTGCTGGATGAACACCGCTCGGGTACCTATCTGTGTGCGGCATGTGGTGCTCAGCTTTTCCCCTCGTCAACGAAGTTTGAATCGCATTGCGGGTGGCCGAGTTTCTATGAAGCGCTGCCCGGTGCAGTTAACTATTTCGAGGATATTTCCCACGGAATGCGCCGTATCGAGGTGCGCTGTGCAAGCTGTGATTCTCACCTAGGGCATATTTTTGATGACGCACCGAATCAGCCGACGGGAAATCGTTTTTGTATGAATTCCGTGTGTCTACAGTTTGTCCCTGACCCTGTGGCATAGTGGGGGAGTGCTATCCCATCTTCGTGCGCTTCTTTCACGCGTTCCCGCGCCCATTCTGATTGTTGGTGCTGCGCTTAGTGCGTATAGCGGTGCGGCCGTTGCGGTCCTGATTTTTGGGTCTGTCCAGCCCAGTGCTGTGGCATGGATGCGTGTTTTCATCGCCGGGATGATCTTGTGTGCGTGGCGACGCCCCTGGCGTGTGGGCCTGAGCGTTAAGGATCTTGTTGAGTCCGCTTGCTTCGGCTTGGCGTTGATCACCATGAACATCACGTTCTTTGAGTCGATCGCATATTTGCCCCTAGGCCCAGCCGTCTCCATGGAGTTCATTGGGCCGGTTGCAGTCGCAGTGATTCGTGGCCGAGGCTGGCTTCCGCGCCTTGCCGCATTCCTTGCCTTGGCGGGGGTCGTTGCTATTGGCGGGCTTGGCCTCGACACCAATGATCCAGGTTTTATTCCCGGGCTGAAATGGGCGGGCTTGAGTGCTGTCGCGTGGGCGGTCTATATCCTTTTGGGGCAGCGTGTGGCATCGAAACGCTCGGGAATTACCAATGTTGCGGTCGGTTGTGCGCTCAGTGGGCTGATACTTTCACCTTTCATGGCTCAGCCAGCCTTACCTGCGCTCACTCAACCATGGTTGCTTGGGATTGTCGTGCTTGTTGCGGTCCTATCCAGCATCATTCCTTGCTCCTTTGAAGCCCTTGCCATGCACAGGATCTCGGCGGCAGATTTTTCGCTGTTCACTGCGCTTTCTCCGGCCTCGTCGCTGCTGATGGGTGTGATCATCCTTTGGCAGATTCCTACACCGTGGCAGATTCTGGGGCTTGTTCTCATTTCGGTCGCTGTTGGAATTGCTTCAAAAGATTCCTCGAAGGAAGATGAGTTTCTTGCCGAAGAAGTGCGTGAACTACTCGGAGGAGGGTCGTGAACAGCCGATCATTAGTGGGAATAGCAAACCGCATTCCCGCACAGATATTGATCGTTACCTCGGCTCTCATTCAATACAGCGGAGCTGCCGTCGCAGTTTTTGCCTTCTCTGTCGTTGAACCGGCCTCGGTTGCTTGGTGGCGCGGTTTCGTTGGTGCATTGGTGCTGTGCGCGTGGGTTCGTCCTTGGCGAGGCCTCGACCGCGCAACCCTCAAGGGAGCCTTTTATTTCGCTATCGCTCTGGTCTGCATGAATTCGTGCTTTTACGAGGCCATCTCCCGCATTCCTTTGGGGGCGACAGTATCCCTGGAATTTCTTGGTCCCGTGGCGGTTGCGGTGTTCCGAGGCCGCGGATGGGCACCGCGAATTGCCGCATTTTTTGCGTTGTGCGGAGTTTTCGCCATTGGTGGTCTTGGCCTGGATTTAAGCGATCCGCAAACGCTTCCGGGATTGGCCTGGGTGATGGGGGCTGCGGCCTCGTGGGCAGGATATATCGTTCTCGGGCAAAAGGCTGCGTCTTCAAGCTCCGCGATGACTAATCTTTCGCTGGGTTGTGCGTTCAGCGCCTTGATCTCTGCGCCAATTCTGGCCCCGGGGGCAATGGTTGCATTCAGTGATCGAAAGGTTTTAGTCGCGGTCATTGCCTTGGCATTCTTGTCAACGGTTTTCCCATACAGCCTTGAAGCCATGGCGATGAAGCGGGTTTCTGCAGCGACTTTTGCCTTGTTCACAGCGCTTCTTCCCGCCACCTCGGCCTTGATCGGCGCGGTACTTTTGCGTCAGATTCCTACCCTGTGGCAATTGGTTGGTCTGGTGTGCATTTCAATTGCCGTGGGGATTGCCTCGATGGCTGGGCGCGCACATCCCGATGTCAATGGGAAAGAAACATTCGTGGAATCTGCTGGGGTTCAGGGCACAGAAGAAACAGAAAACTAGAAAAGTGCAAAAGAAGTAGGCCCAGGGGGACTCGAACCCCCAACCCACGGATTAAAAGTCCGCTGCTCTACCATTGAGCTATAGGCCCGCGGGTACTCCCGCTGTGTGGCCCATCGGGTGGACCAACCCCACCATCTTACTGGTAGGAGAGCAAATGGGCGAACCGCAACGCATCCCAAGGCGTCCGGCGATCTTGGACTACGCGCAAACAGAGGCAATTATTGGTGCGCCAGATGTTGCGGATTCTTCTGTTCTTGCTCACTCAACTGCGTGGGCGCTGCTGGGTGTGGGAGATGAAGATTTTGATGCCGAGGCCTTGCGTCGCCTTCGCGAGCTGCTCTCTACCGGTGGAGTTCCTCTAGTTGCCGAGCTGTGGTCGCAGAGCCCTGATTTCACTCTTCCTGGCGCGCTGTGGCGCGTGTACTTGTTCAGAGAGTGGTTCCACCGTGACCCGCTCACGGTTGCTGATCTGTACATCTTGGGATTGCATGCAGAGCAGATCCCTGGACTCGAAGAGCCTATTCATGCGCGTCCTTTGGAAGATGTTGTCCATGACGCGGACGCGCTTCTGTCCGGAAAAAAACGTGATGATGATCTGGAAGACATCTTTACTGAGCTTGCACATGCGATGCGCATTGTTGCTGCGGGCGATCCCAGAGTAGGAAGACAGTGGATCGATGATCCGCATGATGCTTTGGCGTACGGAGTGACGATGCGTGCGCGAGCACTGGTCATGACCGCTCAAGAACTCGAAGGTGCTGCCTCCCGAGCGCGCATCGGGGAGTTGGACTGAATTTTAGCGGCCCTCGGAGCCAATCGAAGGCGTGACCTACAACCACGGTGACCTTCTCAATGAGGAGGTCCTCCGCAGCGTTGTCGATGGTGCGGATGTCGTCGTTGGTGCGTTTCCGCCTCGGTGGTGATGTTCTGCTCACTGATGAGAATGGGGTTTCCGATATCTCTGGAGCGGACTTTGCCCAGGCCTTTGTCGATGAGATCGAAACGCCCACTCATACGGGATAGCGTTTCACTGTCGCCTACTAAATCACCAATCTGAGAAGAGCGCGGGCGCGGGTTTTAAGCCCGCACCCACGCTCACTCTAGGTTAGGGTTAATAACGTGACACCCAGCCCTCAGCCCATGCCCCCGATGCGCCTTATTCGTGCAGGCGGCGCCCTTGTATGGCGCTTACGCCACCCGGGTCGTGAGATTCTCCCAGGAGATGTGCTTGACGAGGCTGAGATCGAAGTTCTGCTAGTCCATCGCCCGCAGTATCACGATTGGTCGTGGCCGAAAGGCAAGATTGAGGGACGAGAGACCATTCCCGTCGCGGCTGTGCGTGAGGTCGAAGAAGAAACCGGTCACGTGATCAGCCTCGGTGCTCCACTAACGACTCAGCGCTACCGCCTCGGCTCAGGGCAGACCAAGGAGGTCCGCTACTGGGTGGGAACCCTCATGGAAGACAATCCTCATTCTGATTATGGCCTCGTCCACCTGCGTAAGCCGGTCCACCGTGCCCCTACGCGGGAAATTGACCAGGCGCGATGGATGTCTCCTTCGCGCGCCCAGGATCTTCTTACTCGTCGCGGAGATCGTCGTCTGCTCAATGAACTTCTCATGCGAGGCCGAAGTGGTGAGCTTGTGACTACTCCTTTGGCCATGTTGCCCCATGCGCGTGCGCTTCCACCCCAGCATTGGGAGGGCGATGACGACGCGCGTCCTCTGTCGCGTACCGGGGTCCGCGAGGCACTTGAACTGGTAGACCTGCTGTCTGCATACGGGGTTCGTCGAGCGATGGCGACTTCTTCCGCGCGGACTCGGCAGACGCTGGGGCCTTGGGCTGCGCTCGCGGGAGTATCAATCGATACTCTTCCCTCACGCGATGGTACCGATTCTGCCTCTGATGAGGCTTTGGTGCATGCGCTTTTGGCGGACGGTCAGCCGCGAGTGCTGTGTACACCACGTACGATGCTTCCGGGACTTTTTGATGTCTTCCGTCAATTCACGCCTTCGGGCGTTCGGATGAATTTCCCGCTTGACGCCAGGGAGCTATCGGCATCTGAGATGGTTATTTTGCACACTCTTCCGGAGGGGAACCGGGTGCGTGTAGTCGACGTTGAACGTCACGCACCTAGAGTCGCAGAGTAGCCGCTAGCTAGCGCTAGTACGCCGAATCTCGAACAGAACCGCGAAGAGTTTGGTCGCCGTTCGCAGCGGCAAGACATACAATCTGTCGGTCGCCCCGCTCCCATGACTCTCGGCTAGGCGTCATCCAAATGAGGTCAAGGGCTGAATCTTCGACACCGCTTCCTACGTAGGGCGTGAAGTCTTTTTCGCACTCGCGCCGCGCTTCTGACTCAAGTTGCGCGGCCTCGGGGAATTCTGATCCCCCAACGGTGGGGAGGGCAAAAACCTCAGCCTGGTGAGGACGGGAGCAGGAAATAGTTTCTAAAGAATACGCGCTGGTTGAGGTTGGAATCTGAACGCAGGCCCCGACGGAAAGCCGCATAACAGAAGAAAAACCACACCCGCTGAGTGTGCTTGCCCCAAAGAAAAGGGCAAGCACACCGCAGCAGGTGCGAATGAATGATGCTTTCACTGAATTGGGGCCTCAGACTCCAACGATCAGTGCGCAGACCCAATAGACAACCGCAGAAACTGCGGCAGCTGCGGGGAGGGTCAAGAACCAGGCGGTCACGATCGATCCCGCGACACCCCAACGCACTGCTGAGAAACGTTTCGTACACCCAACGCCCATGATCGAGGTTGAAACAACCTGAGTTGTTGAGATCGGAGCGTGGACGACGTAAGAGCACAGGTAGAGGATTGAGGATGACACGGCCTCGGAAACGAAACCGCGGGCGGGATCGAGGTCGATGATCTTACGACCGATGGTTCGCATAATCCGGCCACCGCCGGCCATAGTGCCCAGGGAGATTGCAAGTGCTCCTGAGATCTTGACCCACATGGGGACGGTCATATCTCCGGTGACGGGGTCGTAGATCTGGTGGGCCTCGCCGTAGCCACCGGCTAGAAGAGCCATGACAATGATGCCCATGGTCTTCTGCGCATCTTGGATACCGTGGCCAAGAGCCATAGCGGCCGAAGAGAAGCGCTGGGCGGCACGGAAACGGCGCATCGTGTGGTGGTATTGCGCGTGACGAAGCAGGAAAAGCACGATGCGCATGACGATATAGCCGACGAAGAAGCCGATGATGGGGGAAGCGAACATTGGGATGATGACTGACTTGACGATTCCCCACCAATAGACGGCGGTGCCGCTCATCAAGCCGGCGCCGACCATACCGCCAATTAACGCGTGCGAAGAAGAAGAAGGAAGCCCAAACCACCATGTGATCAGGTTCCAGATACAGGCACCGAGAAGTGCAGCAAGAATGATGACGAGGCCCTTTTGCTGCATTTCTACCTGGGCAGATTCAGCATATGGAGAGATGGAAATAATCCCCTCGCCAATGGTCTTTGCAACCGCAGTTCCCATCATGGCACCGAGAACATTCATGCCTGCGGCCATCAAGAGAGCCGCGCGGGGAGTCCATGCCTTAGTGGAAACGGAGGTTGCAATCGCGTTCGCAGCGTCATGGAAGCCGTTGGTGTAGCTGAAGAACAGTGCAACGGCAATGACGACGCACACTAGGATCAGGTTAAGATCCACGGCTCAGGATTCCTTCAGTGCAAGGGCTTCGATGACATTGGCTAGATCTTCGAAGGCATCTGCGCATGACTCAAGGCTCTGAATGACGTCCTTGAGCTTGATGACCGTGATGGGGTCAAGACCGGAGTCGAAAAGTGTCGTGAGAGTGCGGCGGTACGCCAAGTCACCCTCATTTTCGAGGCGGTTGATCTCAATCCAGTAATCGCGCAGGTCCACGGGAGACTTGAGCGCCGGAATGTTCTTAGCCGTCAGCTCTGCACAATGAACGATGACTGCGATCTGCTCATCAAGCAGGTGTGCAATCTGCTCGGGGATGCCTGCAATGCCGTAGACGACCAGCATGTCGCCGGCTTCGTCAATGAAGTCCATGCAGTCATCCAAGTGGGATGCAAGAGACTGAAGGTCTTCGCGGTCGAAAGGGGTGATGAAGGATGAGTTAATCCGTTGGAAGATTTCGTGGTTGAGCTCGTCGCCCTGGTGTTCGACGCCATGAAGCTGGTCGCGAAGTGCGATTCGCTCTTCGGGGGAAGCGGCGTAGATATGCGAAAGAATTTCAACTCCCTCGACAAGCTTATTTGCTTGCTGGGTGAAGAATTCGAAGAAGTTCGGGCCCTGCGTTCTGCTTCGGATCCCCATAATGTCCCTCCGATTGTGTTGAGACTGCCTCAAGGCAATCGTCATCCATTACACACTGGATATTCAAGTTCACTTTAGGGTGAATCTCCTGTTGAAGAATGTGTCTATTGCCACACCTGTATGAATGGTCGATATATTGCCGGAAACTCAAGGAAATGTGGCCACAGTTGACGGAATTGTCAGATTTAAATGGAAAGAGGGACTTTGCGCCCGCGCAAATACCGGTGGGGTAGAGCATGATTAAGAACGTAGATCGGGGCGTGACCACGTCCCAGAATCACCGAGTGCCTCAGGAGGCAAAATGTCCGTGACTGAACAGGATGTGCGCGCAGCCGCTCCGGCGAACGCTCCCGAAGACGTCATCAAGTGGGCTGCTGAGATTGCAGCGCTGACCACCCCTGATCGCGTGGAGTTCGCTGATGGCTCCCAGGAAGAGTGGGATCGTCTGACCTCTGAAATGGTCAAGAGTGGCATGCTCACCAAGCTGAACGAAGAGAAGCGTCCCAACTGCTTCCTTGCTCGCTCGAAGCCCTCCGATGTTGCGCGTGTTGAATCGCGTACCTTCATCTGCTGTGAGAAGGAAGAGGACGCAGGTCCGACCAACCACTGGGCAGACCCCAAGGAAATGAAGGCAACCCTGCACGAGAAGTTCACGGGTGCCATGAAGGGCCGCACCATGTACGTGGTTCCCTTCTCCATGGGTCCCCTGGGTGGCCCCATCTCCCAGCTCGGCGTTGAGATCACCGACTCTCCTTACGTTGTTGTGTCC
>NZ_JAGYZL010000020.1:0-17176 GCF_018370895.1 Actinomyces sp. oral taxon 181 | reverse complement strand
AAGGCAGGCAATCCCAACCAAAAAAATACTCAAAAACAAAAAACAGGCATAAAAACAAAAAACAAACACACTATCGAGTTCACAAACAACACCCCCACATTTGCAATTCACCCGAGGATGAATCTCAAAGGGGCTTTCGCGCTTTGCAACGTTTCCGTCGCCCTCAGCGCAACGAGTTATAGATTAGGCCATTTAGAGGCTCGTCGTCAAATCAAAACACTATGATGACGAGCACACCTTTAAAAACGGCTCATCGGACAGCAACTACAGCCAAATTCCTGCGGCCCTTACGGATCAAAACCAACCCGCCGGCAAGCAGATCATCAGCACTCAAAACTGCCTCTTCGTCTTCTACCTTGACCTTATTGACATAGGCTCCCCCACCCGCGAGGGTACGACGCGCAGCAGTGCGCCCCTTCTCAAGGCCGGTCTCTACAAGAGCGTCAACAAGAGTCGCCCCCAACTGAAGTTCCGCACGCGGAAGGTCACTGGTTGCTGCAGCCAAAGTGGCCTCGTCAATCGACGAAAGGTCACCGGTTCCCCACAGTGCCTCGGTTGCAGCCTGCACACGCTCAAGTTCGTCTTGACCGTGGACCAACGCAGTGACGCTGGCAGCCAACGCTTTCTGCGCAGCACGCTGATGCGGGCGCTCAGCGACCTCAACCTCAAGGGCCTCGATCTCTTCGCGTGAGAGGAAAGTGAAGATCTTCAGAAAACGAACCACGTCGTCATCGGCAACCTGCAACCAGAACTGATAGAAGGCGTAAGGGCTGATCATCTCAGGATCGAGCCAGATCGCGCCGCCCTCGGACTTACCAAACTTTGTTCCGTCGGCCTTAGTAATGATGGGCGTCGTCATCACATGGGTATCGGCGCCTTCGATCTTATGAATCAGGTCGACGCCGCCAACCATATTGCCCCACTGATCATTCCCACCGGTCTCAAGAGTGCAACCATAGCGACGGAAAAGTTCGAGGTAGTCATTTGCCTGAAGAATCTGGTACGAAAATTCTGTGTAGGAGATCCCCTCGTCGGAGGCAATACGGCGCGCAACAATATCCTTGTTGAGCATGGTGCCAACACGGAAGTACTTACCGATTCCGCGCAAGAGATCAATAGCGCTCATCTCTTGCGTCCAATCGAGGTTATTCACCATTCGCGCTGCTGCGGGCCCCTCGAAGTCAAGAAAACGAGAAATCTGCGCACGCAAACGATCTGCCCAGCCCTGAACAACTTCGGTGGGTTGGAGTTGACGCTCACCACTTTGACGCGGATCGCCAATCTGGCCCGTTGCACCACCCACGAGTGCAAGCGGACGGTGTCCCGCGAGTTGCAGGTGACGCATAACGATCAGCTGAACAAGGTGACCATGGTGAAGTGAAGGTGCTGTCGGATCATAACCGCAATAGAAAGTGACCGGGCCCTGCGCAAAGTGAGCACGAAGTGCATCAAGATCAGTGTGCTGAGCAATCAGACCACGCCATTGGAGGTCGTCAATAATATCGGTCACGGAAATACCTTCTTCTTGTTGGAACACGTGCGCAATACAGTGTACGGGAAAAGACTCACCTTAAAGGACGCGCCTTGATTGTGTCTCACGAGGCCGCAGATCGGTCTGCGTAGCCGGCAGCACCTAGCCGACGCGAGGCCTCGTCCCCACGTCGAGGCGGGTGAAAGTCAATTGATTCTGCTCGGACCTTCAGCCAGGTAGCAAAACCAACGAAAAGAACCCAGTTACCCTCGGTTAGCAAACGAGACTCGGTGAATGACTGGACGAACATCGCGAGCATAAGAACAGCGGCGAGGACGGGGATCAGATCGCTCTCAAGATCACGAAGGGCGACACGGAAAACACGAATCATGACCCACAACACCGCGAAGGCCAAGAGCATAAGCCCAACGATGCCAGTCTGGAATAGTGCCTCAATGTAAGCGTTATGCGCCTGCATGGTAGGCGTACCGTCTGGACGAACAACAAGGTTCTTGAACAGAGGCAACCACGGGGGCCACATCACAACCCATCCCCAGCCAAGAAGGGGATGCTCAGTCCACAATTCCAAAAGCTTCGCCCAAATAACACCGCGCCCGGTCATATCAGAACTGCGTCCCAATATCTCAGTTACCTGATCCTTCATCACAACAGCGACCAGCAGGAAACTGGCCGCAGCGGTCAAAGCAACACGAACAGCGAAACGCCGCTCATAAAATCCGAGATGACGGATGACCAAAAGGAAGATGAGTGCACTGAGGGAAACCAGCATGGCAACGAACACCGTTGCCGAACCAGTGAGAATAAGAATGCCAACGCAGGCACACACCCACAGTAAGTTGCGAATGTGCTGATTCCGATCCTGAATCCAAAAGACAAGCACGCCAAGAAGCAGTAAGAGTGCAATAAACGCTAAAGGATTGCGGTTTCCCACGAAACCTTGAATCGGCCCTCCCTTGAATAGCGAGTCATTGATCCAGTAATAGAGCTCTGGAACTTCTTTCCAATGGCGCATATACACGGGAGGAATTCGATGACCAACGAAGAGCGAAACCCACAGCTCAAGAGCATATGACAGAACAACGACGATCTTCATCGCATCCATAAATACTTTCAGCATCTGCCGAAGCGGAAAAGCAATTGCTACAAGTATCCCTGCCGAGCTTGTTGCAAGAGTGATCAGAGCTGAGGCGAAAGTTTCAAGACGGTACTGGCTCCAAATCACCGACAGACAGCAGAGCACGATGAAGGATGAAACAGACAGCGAAATCCTTCGCAAGGTCACGCGTCGTCCGGCAAGAAAAAACACGACCCAGCATGCAAGCAACACCAAAACGGTGATGATGCCAAAACCGAGCCAACCGAATGTGTTACGAACCCCTTGGCCAGCAAAGGCCAAGAAGAAAATCGCGACCCCCGCAATGGGCAGCAGCGACTCGGCTCGAGAGCTAACTGTTGTATTCACGCATGTCCTCAAGACAGAAAGAAATTCTAGTAGGGAGAATAGCGGCAAGAAGCCGTGCCCGCTAGCGACAGGCTAGCGGGCACGGCTGTGTTTAATGAAAACCTAAGAATCGATCGTCCTCAGAGCGTGCTCGGGTGAGTTCCTCCCCCAGCCAAGGACGTCAGGTAGTCCTGAGCATTAAGGGCACCTTGAGCACTGGTACAGATAATCAAGACGGTGTCGTCACCCGCGATAGTTCCAACAACATCGTCAATACGTGCAACATCAAGAGCAGAACCTAGAAGGTTCGCTGCTCCAACAAGAGTGCGCAAAACCAATTGATTTCCCACGCACGTTGACGTCACCAGAAGAGTTTGAAGCCACCGCTGAAGGCGTTCAGTGCTGGCTTCAGCCTCATGGGATTGTGAACCATCAGCATTGGGAACCGAGTAAATCAGCGCGCCACTACGATCGCGCATCTTTGTTGCTCGCATTTCCATAAGATCGCGCGAAAGGGTGGCCTGAGTGACGTCAATTCCCTGGCTGCCCAATGCACTACGAAGCTGTTCTTGCGAACTAATGGTTTGGGAGACCAAAAGATTTCGAATCGCCGCGTGGCGGCCAGCTTTCGTCTGAGGTGTCGCTTCAGATGACATCAAAACCCCTTAACTACGTCCATGAATCGACATTGACTCCACTCCCGTTGCACCAGTGTAAGCGAGAAACGGGCCGTGTGCGAAAATCTTCGCGCACACGGCCCGTTTCCTTAACGATCCAGGACTCAGCGATACCTCAGTCCTGCTTTAGCTGCTGTGCAATGGATTCTGCCCACTGATCAATCGCATTCCAATCACGGAAATCACCTTCAACAGCACCTGCAAGCCGAACAATAGCGCGCTCACGCAGCGACAAGATTGAAGGATCATATCGTCCAGCAAAGGAACGCAGTTCCTTTGCATCAACACGGGTGAGCACAGGACCGATCCTGCTGGGATCTTGCGGAACATGCTTGGGAACACCATTCATACCGACGGAGAAGGCCCACACGGGTAGCTTGTGAAGCTGCTGAGCAAAACGTTCCATAAAATCGTGAGCTTCAGGCAGCCACTGGGTCATGTACACAGCAGATCCGCAGATCACTGCATCAAAGCCATCAAGCGAGTCAACCTCTTCGGGAGACTTGCGGACAACCTCAAACCCATCACTGGTCAGATGGCGTGCAATCGCATCCGCAACTTCGATGGTTGCACCGTGATGTGAAGCCGCTGTTACTAAAACCTTCATAACTACTCCTTCGCGCCAATAACCACGTTAATCCTAGCAAGAGGAAACTCAATCATCCGCGCAGCGTTGCCCCAAGAACCTTTCCCGTCTTACTGACGATGTCAGCACGAACTTTCTGCACCTCATCCGGAGTTAAGGTGTGATCGCCGGCGCGAAGGCGTACAGAGAAGGCAAGAGAACGGAAACCTTCGGGAACCTGGTCACCCTCGTAAATATCAAAGAGGACCAGATCTTCGATCAAGGCACCCGCCGCCTGGCGAATGACCTGCTCAACACGTGATACGGGAACATTCGTCGAAACAACCAGTGCAAGGTCTTCCTTCGCTGCGGGATATGTCGAGACAGGCTTTACCTGCATGGGTTCATCACTCATCACTAAGATCAATGCATCGACGTCGAGCTCGAGCGCGCAGGCTCGTGCAGGCAGCCCAAAAGCCTTACATGCCTTCGGTGAGAGCTCACCAGCGAGAGCAAGTTCGACACAATCTTTACCCAGACGGGCGAAAATACGAGCAACCCGTCCCGGGTGCCAAGGAGCGACCTCAGCGGGATCCGTGGCAGCCTCGGGAAGTCGAGGCCCCTTAAGCGTTGAGGGTTCGGCAAGCCAGGCACGCGTCACCTCGACGCGCACTCCCAATTGATCGCAGATTGAGCGTGCGACCTCGACTGCATCTGCCCAATCGAAATTTCGTTGGGAATCAAGAATTCCCGCGGGACGGGCATTGCCAGCAAGTACTGCACCAACATGCCACGGCTGGGACGGAGTCCCCGCCTCAAGTGCGGCAAGTTGCTCGTCACTGGGACGATGCTCAGCAGAAATCAAGCCGGTGGGAACAACACCCTCGGGGTGAACAACCTTTGCGATCTCGAAAATCGCAACCGAAGGGATACCGCGAGCCCAGTTGCGTGCGGCAGTATCCAGCAAGGTATCCAGAACCGAAGTACGGAGCAGGGGCGCATCATCGGCAAGCGGATTACGCAGCTTCACAGCACAACGGCGAGGGTCGTTCGCACTCAGGCCCTGCTTATCGAAAGAATCTGAGACGAAAGGATAGCTTTCCACCTCGGTAAGACCAGCGTGGGCCAGCCCCTGGGCCACCAAACGTCGTGCGCGCTGGGCAGTAGTCAAACCAGTACCTGCGGGGGCTGTTGGCAAAACCGAGGGAATACAGTCATAGCCATCCAAACGCGCAATCTCTTCCACGAAGTGTGCAGAACCCGTGAGATCAGGCCGCCATGAAGGAGGAGTCACGCGAACGCGCTGACCATCAATATCCTCAAGGACACATCCGACCTGCTCAAGCAACTCGCACACACGTTCGGGAGCGTAGGAAACGCCAGTCAGACGCTCAGCATCGCTCAACGCAAACTCGTAGCTTGTCGGCGCTGGCAAAGTGTTGAGATCAAAAACTGCAGGATCAGCCTGACCGCCACCGTATTGAACCAGAAGATCAACGGCACGCTGTGCAGCAACTGCGGGAAGGAGCGGGTCAGTCCCACGCTCAAAGCGCTTCGCGGCCTCGGAGTGCAGCTTGTGGCGGCGCGAAGAACGAGCAACAGAAACCGCATCAAAATGCGCGGCCTCGAGAAGGATGTCAGTCGTCGACTCCTCGACCTCAGAATAGGCACCACCCATCACACCAGCGATCCCCAGAAGGCGTGAACCTTCCTCACCACTTGGCGAATCAGAAATCACCAAATCTTCGGGATCCAAGGAACGCGTGACCTCGTCCAGAGTTGTCAGTTTTTCACCCGAACGTGCGCGACGGACAACGATCGGAGCTTCAAGAGCGGCAAGATCGTAGGCGTGCATTGGCTGCCCAAGGTCAAGCATCACGTAATTGGTGATATCCACTGCCAAAGAAAGCGAACGCATTCCCGCCATTTCAAGGCGCTCAACCATCCAACGAGGCGTGGGAGCTGCAGGGTTAACCCCGCGCACGATCCGAGTCACAAAGCGGTCCGCACCCACGCGCCCATGGATGGGAGCATTGTCGGCAACGACAACAGGGAACCCGGCCTCGTTCGCCTCGGGAACGGACTCAACAAGAGTGCCAACCATTCCAGGATCACGGAAGGCCACACCCGTCGAATGTGAGAACTCACGAGCAACGCCTCGCATCGAGAAGCAGTACCCGCGGTCCGGAGTGACGTTAATTTCCAAAACTTCTTCGCCCAAGCCGAGGAAGGAAATGACGCTGTGGCCAACAGCGGGCAGCTCTGCACCGGGGAAATCCTTCTGCAAGATGATGATGCCGTTATGGTCTTCACCCAAGCCAAGTTCGCGCGCCGAGCACATCATGCCATCAGAAATATGGCCATAGGTCTTTCGTGCAGCAATCTCAAAAGGTCCGGGAAGAACCGCACCCGGAAGTGAGACAACCACATAGTCGCCGACCTCGAAATTGTGCGCGCCACAAATAATGCCACGTGATGGGAGATCACTAGGTTCTTTACCCGTGCCGGGAGCGTCATTGTGCTCCCCAACATCGACACGACAGTAATTCACGAGCTTGCCATTCGAAGCTTCGAATTCATCGCGCGTCAGAACACGCCCGACGACAAGGGGACCGCTGACACGAGCCGGGTGAATAGTCTCTTCCTCAAGCCCGACACGAACCAGAGCGGCTGCGAGCTCCTCGGTGGTCATTGCCGGATCTGCATCGACATAGTCGCGCAGCCAGCTCATTGGAACCATTGGCATGTCAGTTGCCCCTTCCCAGTCCATTAACGCCGAATTGCTCGGAGAAGCGCACATCGCCCTCGACAATGTCATGCATGTCTGCAATACCGTCTCGCAGCATCAGGGTTCGTTCGACACCAACACCGAAGGCAATACCCGTATAGATTTCGGGATCAATCCCGGTCGCGCGCAGAACATTGGGGTTGACCATTCCACAACCACCCCATTCGATCCAGCCGGCTCCGCCCTTCTTTTGCGGGAACCACAGGTCCATCTCCGCGCTTGGTTCGGTGAAGGGGAAGAACGACGGACGCAAACGCGTCTTCGCATCAGGGCCGAACATATGGCGTGCAAAGTGGTCAAGAACGCCCTTAAGATGCGCCATTGTCAGACCGCGATCAATCGCCAGTCCTTCAACTTGGTGGAAGACAGGGGTATGCGTCGCGTCCAGCGCGTCGGAACGGAAAACCTTACCGGGGCATGCCATGTACAAAGGAACGCCTCGAGAAAGAATCGAACGCGATTGCACGGGTGATGTGTGTGTTCGCATCACCAAGTGGCCATCTTCTTCATTTTCACCACCGACGCTGCGTCCATCAATGTAGAGCGTGTCTTGCATCTGACGCGCGGGGTGATCGATATCGAAGTTCAAAGAGTCGAAGTTGAACCATTCGTGTTCAATTTCCGGTCCCTCTGCAATCTGCCATCCCATTCCGACGAAGAAATCCGAAATCTTTTCCATGATCGTTTCCAGGGGATGACGTGCACCTTGACGCTCACGCGCGGTAGGAATGGTAACGTCGACAGCTTCGCTCACCAAAACCTGCGCATCATGGCGTTCCTGCAGAAGCTCCTGACGCTCATCCAATGCCTGGGTAATACGCGAGCGGGCACCTCCTAGAAGACGACCAGCAACGCCTCGATCTTTCGGCTCCAATTGCCCGATTCCGCGGTTTGCCTGGACAAGAGCAGCTGAGTCTCCCATAAATTCCAGGCGAACTGCCTTCAATTCATCGAGGGTTTCGGTATGAGCAATAGCTGAAGTCGCTTGAGTAACGAGCTCTTCAATTGCCTGCTCATCCAAGGGATTGAGGCCACCAGCGGTGCCGGTCATGTCCTACTCTCCTATGATTGGTGTCAGCATTTTTCCTCGTCAAAATACGAGGGTTTTCTTCATTGTAGGTCAACAGCTTCTTCTGGCTGGAACGAAGCCGTAGTGCGGACTAGGCTCATAGGGCGACGAAAGGAAAAGAATGACGGGTTACCTCGCTGACGATTCAGCGCCTCACGTGGATGCTTCGCACTCCCCTTCTCCCACCTCCCAGGGCCCTCTAGATAAGAAGCGGATTCGTATCCAGCATCTTCAGGCTGCAAAAGAGCAGGGCGTCAAGATTTCGATGTTAACGGCCTATGACGCACTCACTGCCTCGATTTTTGATCAGGCGGGGATCGATATGATCTTGGTCGGAGATTCGCTGGGCAATGTTGTTTTGGGCTATTCCTCGACTCTTCCAGTCACTATTGAGGACATGGAACGCGCTACTTCGTCCGTTGCCCGGGCAAGTAAACGTGCTTTTATCGTCGCGGACCTCCCCTTTGGCAGTTACGAGGCCTCCCCCGCCCAGGCCCTTACAAACGCAGTCCGCCTGATGAAGGCAGGTGCACACGCTGTCAAGCTCGAGGGCGGTGCGCAGCGCGCCGACACCGTCAAGCTCTTGACCGAAGCAGGTATTCCGGTCGTGGCACACCTGGGCTACACCCCCCAATCTGAAAACGCTTTGGGTGGGCCTCGCGTTCAAGGACGCGGTGAAGGTGCACAGATCCTTGCTCGCGATACCCATGCATTAGCTGACGCAGGCGCTTTCGCAGTGGTCTTTGAAATGGTCCCTGAACCGATCGCCACTCAACTGAGTCAAGAACTTTCGATCATTACGATTGGAATCGGCGCGGGTCCACACACCGACGGACAGGTTTTGGTGTGGTCGGATATGGCCGGCATGACCTCGTGGTCACCTTCCTTTGCACGCCGTTTCGCGCAGCTCGGACAAGAGCTTCACTGTGCAACACAAAGCTATATCTCCTGTGTTCGCGACGGCTCATTCCCCTCGTCCGAGAACTACCGAACAAATTAAGGACTACACCGCAATGTCGCACTCAACTGGTGCCGAGCGCGCCCCACTTGGCAATCTCAAACCTGGAAAGATTTCTCCGCGTCGCCCTGTCCCGGCACACATTGATCGTCCGGAATACATGTACCACTCGGGTCCAGAAGTAATTACTGCCTCTGATATCAAGACGCCTGAAACCATCGAGAAAATTCGTAAAGCCGGCCAAATCGCAGCACAGGCACTCCAAGCAGTGGGGGAAGCAATTCGTCCTGGGGTAACCACTGACGAGTTGGATCGCATTGGCCACGATTTCATCATCTCGAGCAATGCCTACCCGTCATGCTTGGGGTACATGGGATTTCCGAAGTCCCTGTGCACCTCAATTAACGAAGTCATCTGCCACGGTATCCCCGATGACCGTCCCCTTGAAGATGGTGACATCATCAATGTCGACATCACCGCTTATTACGACGGCGTGCATGGAGATACATGCGCGATGTTCGAAGTTGGGACCGTTGATGAAGAGTCCCATCTTCTGATCGAACGTACGCGTGAAGCAATGATGCGCGGCATCAAGGCTGTTCGTCCTGGTCGAGAGATCAATGTGATTGGCAGGGTCATTGAATCCTACGCGCATCGTTTTAACTACGGTGTTGTTCGTGACTACACCGGACACGGTGTCGGCGAAGCCTTTCACTCAGGTTTGATTGTCCCCCACTACGACACTGCTCCCGCACACAGCGAGATCATGGAAGAAGGCATGGTTTTCACCATTGAACCCATGCTGAATCTGGGTGGAGTTGAATGGGAACAATGGGATGATCAGTGGACAGTCGTGACAAAAGATCGTGGTCGTTCTGCACAGTTCGAACACACAATCGTTGTCACTGAAAACGGCGCTGAAATCCTGACGCTTCCATAATTCTCTGGTGAATTTTAACGATCCGATAAAGACGGTTATCCTTAGAGAAACGGCCTTCGAAGGAGAACAACATGACACTTGCATGTGGAATTGATATTGGCGGATCAGGTGTCAAGGGTGCCCTTGTTGATCTTGAAACAGGGACCTACTCCAGCGAAAGCGTAGTGATCGAAACCCCGACCCCAGCGACTCCCGATTCCGTTGCACAGGTCTGCGGTGATCTTCTACACCAGCTCGGCGTCACCGATGATATCCCCGTCGGAATCACCTTCCCCGCGCCAATTATTCATGGACGAGTTCCCTTTATGGCGAACCTTGATCCAACGTGGGCAGGAATCGATGTTGTCGAACTCATGGATCGCCACTTGGGGCGCACCATTGTTGCTCTCAACGACGCCGATGCCGCCGGACTAGGTGAAGCGATCTACGGCGCCGCTAAAGATGTTCCCGGAGTTGTCATTGTTACCACCCTTGGAACAGGAATCGGATCGGCCATCATCAATGATGGCGTCTTAATTCCGAACTCAGAACTCGGTCACCTTGAGATTGACGGCCACGATGCCGAAACCCAGGCTTCTGCAGGTCAGAAGACCGCTCAGAAACTTGATTGGGTTACATGGGCGGGGCGCCTCCAGCGCTACTATTCGCACGTTGAGATGCTCTTCTCCCCCGACCTTTTCGTTATCGGTGGCGGAGTGAGCGCTAATCACGAGAAGTTCCTCCCCTTGTTGAACCTCCGCACCCCCACTGTCCCCGCAAAGCTACGTAATACCGCAGGTATTGTTGGTGCGGCTTACGAGGCCGCACGTGCGGCTCATAAGTAGACGAGTACTCATCGACTGGCAAATAAACAAAAAGTGTGGCCGCTCGGATTAGCGAGCGGCCACACCTGCATAACAGTCGACCTGTACGCCGGGTTCTGTTCTACGTATTCGTAGTGGCGACCATCTATCTAGGACCACCGTTGCCGATGGTCTCAAGCAACCTACCCGCAGACAACGAAGGGGCACCTCTTAACGTCTGCTGCTCGGTCTTGCTCCGGATGGGGTTTACCTAGCCGATGCGGTCACCCGTATCGCTGGTGAGCTCTTACCTCACCGTTTCACCCTTACTGCTCTACGCAGCGGTTTGTTTTCTGTGGCACTAGCCCGCGAGTCACCTCGGGTGGCTGTTAGCCACCATCCTGCCCTGTGGAGCCCGGACGTTCCTCGAGACAAAAGCCGCGCGGCCGCCCAGCCGACTGACATGCACAGGGAATTTTAGCGCGTTTCCCACTAGTGTGGAGGCGTGGAAATTTGGCTACCCCCATCCGAAGGAAAGAACCCGCCTGGAGAAGGCCCGTCTCTTAACCTCTCAGCACTCTCTTTCCCTTCTTTAACTGATACGCGCAAAGAGATCATCGAGGCCTGCGCACAGATCACCGATAAAGAACAAGCACAGCAAATATTCAATGCGAGTTTTCGTCACTCAGCAGAAATTGAGGCCAACCAAGCGCTGATGTCCCAAGCCTGCGCACCGGCCTCGCAAGTCTTTAACGGCGTACTATTCGATGCCCTTTCCGCCCAGGAACCCCACGCATGGACAGGGGAAGGAAGCCAACACATCACGATCTTCTCAGGACTATTTGGTGCTCTAAAGCCAACAGACCTCATTCCTTTGCACCGCCTTGCAATGGGAACAAAGCTCCCCACGCTTGGGAATGTCACCACCTTGTGGAAACCAGCCCTGGGGAGCGCACTTGCGGAAGATCATTCTGAAAAGCTCATTCTTGATTGCCGCTCCAGTGACTACAGACAGGCGTGCCTAGCCCCGTGGGCACACCTGTGGGAAGTTCGTGTTGAGCGCCTGCGAAACGGTAAACGATCCGTTGTCTCTCACAACGCGAAAAAATGGCGCGGAATGCTCAGCGGGGCACTAGCTTTGCGATGCAGTGGCATTGAGAACACGAGCGATTTGGAAGATGCTTTAGCTGAAGTAACGCCAACGCTACGATCCTGCGATGCACGCGGCGCTATCAGTCATGTGAAAGAAATCGAAGTCTCTCCCGCAAAAAGTACCTCCCAGGGAGGCAGTACGCGCACCCTGACACTGGTGACAGTCGAGGACTGAAAGATCTAGGCTCTAGTCCTCACGACGATCTGACCGGTTTCCTCAGCAAAGTAGAGTTCATCGGCGGGAGTGAGGCGAATGCGCTCAAGTTCCATAGGAGATAGCTCCGCAAAACCCATTGGGTTCCCATCGCGAACTTCGATCACCGCGAGCGCTCCATTCTTTGAACGTGCGCTCTCATATTCGTCAAGAAGCTCGGAATCAATCTGCCCAGCACGTTCACGACGCTGGGCAATCACGCCACGAAGCTCATCATCAAGCTGAGCAACCTCTTCAAGGAAGCGGGCCTTAGTTGCTTCGATATCCGCCTCAATAGCCTGAGCTTCCGCATTCATCTGATCACGGGCGGCACGTGCTGATTCCGTGCGCTCTTCAGCAGCGAGCTGTTCTTCTTCTAGACGGGCAATACGCGAATCCATCTGAGCGATTTCGTGTTGCATCGAATTAATATCACGCAGGGGAACCTGGTTCTTTTCGATACGCTCATTCTGGCGATCCCGACGAGCCTTGACACGTTGGATCTCATCCTCGATCCGGGCCACCTCACGTTCGCAGTCTGAAATGACTGCTCCTTGCGTTACCGCAGCGCGTTGCAGGTCGCCAAGACGTCCAGCAAGCTCTCGAACTGTCTCATGCGCCGGGTGAGCCTGGCGACGGTGGCGCAGGGCAGATTCTTTCTGATCCAGCTTTTGTAGCTCGAGCAGGACAAGTTGCTGAGGATGAGGCGCTTTCACAGGTAACTTCCCTCCGTATCCAGATGTAGGCTCCAAGGTTCTGTGACAATGGTAGAGACTTTCACGTCGCAGGTGATACCCAAGCGGCGTGCTTCTTCCCTCAGTTTCTGCGCAAGGACAGGAAGCCACAGGCTTTCTGTTGCCCAGTGGCTGGCACAAATCAGACTGCAGCCGCCATCTTCAAGGAATTCACTGGCGGGATGATGACGTAGATCAGCGGTGATAAAAACGTCAGCGTCACTGGCACGTACGGCATCAAACATTGAGTCTCCAGCGCCGGGACTGACCGCCACACGTCGAACCAGACTGTCAAGTTCTCCTCCGACCAAGAGGCCATTTGGCCCTTTTGGCATTACCCGTGCAACCGTATAAGCGAACTCTCGCAAAGCTGTTGGCTTGATGGAGCCGATCCTTCCCAAACCTATCGCCTGGTCATCAGCATTCACACCTTCGGGTGAAAGTACTTCGATATCGCTCAATTCCAGTGCCTGCGCACATGCCTGCGCAACGCCATCTTGTGCGACGTCGCCATTGGTGTGAGCATTAAAAAGCGCAATTTCATGGCGATTGAGTGCGGAGATGATTCGCCCCTTCGCGCTCTCTTGATTGAGGAAGGATGTTCCTCTGAGCAGCAAGGGGTGGTGCGTGATGATCATATTCGCACCCCACTGCAGAGCTTCCTGGACCACTGCCTGCGTGGGATCTAGCGCAAGAAAAATTCGATCAACCTGGGCCTGTGGCGCTCCGGTAATTAATCCGACCTTGTCCCATCCATGGGCACTTTCGGGCGGATACCAATGATTCATGAGCGAACGAACGTCACCAACACTCCACTTCGTCATACCTTTAGTGTAGCCGGGTGACTGACAGGTCACATCGATAGGACGAATGTCCCACTCACTAACCAAGACACACGAATTACCCACAACTAAAATTGAGGGGTGCGGATTTTAAACCTCATCCCCAGCGGACTCACCGATTATTCGGCCGTGAATGACTTCCAACATGCTCTTCACGACCAAGTGGCCTCAGGGCAGGCCGAAGACACTCTGATCGTCGCGGAGTTCGCACCCGCATGGACGGCGGGACGCCATACGAAGCCCGAAGATATCCCGGACTCAAGTGTGCCCATCATCCACGTCGACAGGGCAGGGTCCGCCACCTGGCATGGCCCCGGACAAGTTGTTATCTACCCGATTGTTCGGCTGCGAGAACCAGTGGACCTCTACGCGTGGATCCGAAGCGTAGAAAATGGTGTTCTTCAAACCCTGCGAAAAGAGTGGGGACTTCCCGTCGAACGAATCGAAGGAAGAGCCGGAGTCTGGCTGCGCGGATCTCAAGGCAGAGATCGAAAGATCTGCGCGATCGGCCTTAAAGTTGCACGCGGCGCCACCATGCACGGAATCGCACTGAACGTGGCGATCGATCCTGCACACGCCTTTAGCGGAATTATTCCTTGCGGTTTAACTGACGCCGACGTTGCTTCACTTTCATGGGAGGGTGTCTACTCAGATGTGCCTCATGCTGCCCATCTGCTTGTCCCTCATCTGATCCAGTCCATTACCCCTCAATTAGCCACGCGCCCAGAGCCAATCCACTGGGAGGAAGCCCCCGCTGGCGCATTCGCACCGACGGCCTCGTCGGAATCACAGTCGGAAGGACCCACGCAATGAGCACCCTGCCTGATCCCGAAGGACGCAAGCTGCTGCGCGTCGAAGTTCGCAACGCACAAACCCCCATTGAGCATAAGCCCGAATGGATTCGTACAACCGCTCGCGCGGGTGAGAACTACCAGGACATGCGTTCGCTTGCACGTGGCGCAGGCTTGCACACGGTGTGTGCAGAGGCTGGCTGCCCCAATATTTACGAATGTTGGGAAGACCGTGAAGCAACCTTCCTGCTCGGCGGAGCAATTTGCACCCGCCGCTGCGATTTTTGCGATATCGCCACCGGTCGCCCCACAGAATACGACCGCGATGAGCCACGCCGTATCGCAGAATCGGTCGCACAGATGGGACTTCGCTATGCAACCATCACCGGCGTCACTCGCGACGACCTTCCTGATGGCGCAGCATGGCTCTACGCAGAGACAACACGCCAAATCCGCGCCAAGAGCCCGGGTACCGGTATCGAGTTACTCGTCGACGACTTCCGTGGCTCGAACGAGGCCATAGACATGGTCATTGAAGCTGCACCCCAAGTCTTTGCCCACAACCTTGAAACTGTCCCACGCATCTTTAAGAAAATTCGCCCAGCTTTCCGTTACGAGCGTTCCCTCGCAATGATCCAGCGCGCTCACGATGGCGGAATGGTCACTAAATCGAATCTGATTCTTGGTATGGGTGAGACCCGCGAAGAGATCATCGAAGCCATGCGCGACCTTCATGAGTCTGGCTGTGATCTTCTCACGCTCACACAGTATCTGCGCCCCTCTCCTCTGCATCACCCGATCGACCGTTGGGTGCACCCAGAAGAATTCATCGAGCTTTCTGCCGAAGCTGAGGCAATGGGCTTTGCCGGAGTCATGGCAGGCCCACTCGTGCGCTCGTCGTACCGTGCTGGATTGTTGTGGGCAAAGGGAATGCGCGCCCGAGGCTTTGAGATCCCCGCACATCTAGCGCACATTGAAAACTCGGGATCAACCCTGCAAGAAGCCGGATCGGTGCTCGACCGTTTGAAGAAGCGACAGGAACTCCATCGCTCAATGGCTGCCGCGCAGTCCGCACAATGACAGGGCAAGAAACGAGCGGTGCGAGAACGCCCAATCTCTCCCCCGCTCATGCACTACTTGCTGCAGCGCATCAACGTCCAGATCACCCAAGTTTGATTGATGCTTCAAGCGGGCACAGCCTGTCGCTCGAAGAAAGCGCGAGGCTAACCCGCGGACTCGCATGGTATTTCCATTCCCTAGGAATTGGGAGCGAAGACCGCATTGTTGTGTGCGCTCCAAATAGCATCTGGCACTTCATTGTTCACGCAGCAGCATCGTGGATCCATGCGGTCACTGTTCCCGTCTCACCGTTGCTTCCCGACAGGCAACGGCAAGAGATTTACGAGCTCGTCTCCCCCACACTGATCATCAGCACCGATGGGCATTGCGTTGACGGTGTTTCGACACTGCCTATCTCCCTTGTTGAAGAACGCGCATCAGAGACCGCGAATCAAATCCCCGTCGGCTGGGAGCCTTTGACATGCGACGACCAGACTGCCGCTTTGGTTTTTACGTCCGGCACCTCAGGGAAAATGCGTGCCGCTCAGCTCAGCCATGCAAATCTATGGTGGGCATCTCAGTGCTTTAGGGATGGTTTCGAGTACTCCCCTGGTTCTGCAATCTGCGGAGTCGTTGCACCGCTGTCACATATCGGGGGTTTCAACGGAACCTCGATGGATATCTTCACCCACGGCGGGACCGTAGTTGTTTTTTCCTCTTTCCAGCCACTCTCAGTGGTACGAGGTATTGAAAAATGGCGGATTTCGATCATGTTTGTCGTACCCGCTATGTGCCACATGCTGCTGAACGCAGCTGATGAAAATAACGTAGATTTAAGCTCATGGACACACCCTTTGGTAGGTGGCGATGCAATGGGCGAATCACTGTATTCGAAGATGCGCGAGGCCGAGCTTTCCCCCATTCATGTTTGGGGGATGACAGAGCTCGGCGGAGCCGGCACTTTCCTAAGTCCCGAGGCCTGGCAGCATCATCCCGGCGCCATCGGCTATCCCTTCCCGTACATTGAGTTGCGCCTGGTTGATCCGCAAGGAAACCCCATTGACGAGGCCGGGCACAGCGGCTCTATTGAAGTGCGCGGTCCCGGGGTGGCAGCATGCTACTGGGGTGACGAGCCACGCTACACAGATGAGTGGTTTTCAACCTCAGATGTTGGGGTTTTCGATTCAGACATGTGCCTTCACATTCTTGGGCGCGCATCACGAGTTATTAACACCGGCGGCGAGCTTGTCTCCCCCATTCGCGTTGAAGAAGCTCTTCGCACTCTCGAATCAGTTGCTGATTGCTGCGTACTCGGATTGAAGGATGAAATCTGGGGACAGATCGTTGCAGCAGCCTTAATCCCCGCTTCTGATCAGCACCCGTCATTGCGCGAATTACGTGAAGAGCTTAACGAGGCCTTGGCGCCTTGGCAGCATCCTCGGAGTATAGTTTGGGTCGATGCGCTCCCCCAAACAACAACTGGGAAAGTCAATATTTCCCAGGTATCACGGTTATTTGAATAGAAGCTACTTGTAGAGAAAATGTGGGGTGCAGATGAATATCTGCACCCCACAACGCATAACGCGGCTCTTCAGAGTTGAGTGTGGGTGACCGGGTGTTGGTCGGGGGTTGCGGGTAGAGGTCGAGGTCCCAGGTGATGAGCGGACTTCTACCCCCGCTGTCGTCAAGGACC
>NZ_JAGYZL010000029.1:0-1005 GCF_018370895.1 Actinomyces sp. oral taxon 181 | reverse complement strand
GGCTCTCACCCAACCAATACGCGCGCCAATGGGCACAACACCACCAATAACAACCAACAACCCTCAAAACACCCGGTCCACAAAACCAGACCAGACCACCTCCACCCACACCCAACTCTGAAGAGCCAGAAAGTGGATGTGCTGCTACCCCACTCAGTGGCAGACAGAGTCACTTAGTTGTCGGAAGCAGAGAGTGCCCGTTTCTCCAAAATCTCCTGGACCTGCATGAACCGATCCATAAGGCCAGATGCTCCAGCGTAAATGTAGGTGCCATGAATACCGCGAGTGAGAAGAACCTTGTAAATGTTCGCAACGTACCGGTTAAGTCGCTCGGGGGTCGTAGTTTCACCGGCAATAGTATTGTGCTGCTTCCCCCGGTCATCGAAGTATTTTGAGCGATTGACTCTATATTTTCCATCGCCGTCCAATTCAACCTCGGGACCGATGATAACAGCGGCATAGTTGAGATCGTATCCTTGAATAGTGTGAATGGATCCGATCTCGTTGAATGCGTTATCGGAGTGTACCCAAGAAACCGTTGTTTGATTCCATCGATACTGATCTTGACCAAACTGCATATCGAAGGGGAGAGCATCTGGTGTGAGTCCGACGTTCTCTTTGTTAGAAGGATTCGACTTCCATTCCCAACCGTAGCCAGCTAAGGTTCGCGAAAGACCTACTTTCAGTTCCTTCTCTCGGAGCGCTTCGCGCATTTCGTCAAAATCAGTGAAGATCCTAAAATCATACTCGCCAAAGTCAGGTACATCACTGTCTGTTAGTGGGCCATCGCCAAAAAGCTTATCCAGGAAACGCTTGTATCGATCGATTTCAGAAATCTTCATACGCATCTGACTGGTTAGGGAAAACACGCGTTTTTCTTTGCTTGCCTCGTCTAGTTCCTTTTTCGGCTCTTCGCATTTGAGGGTGTAGGTGTTGTGGGCGGTGTTGGGCGTGTCGTGGCCGGGTAGGGGTCGAGGTCTTTCGATGATGGAGATTGCTACACCG
>NZ_JAGYZL010000005.1:0-113685 GCF_018370895.1 Actinomyces sp. oral taxon 181 | reverse complement strand
AGGTGGCTTTTCCCTCGTGAACAGTCACGTAGAGGAAACCACCATTAACCGGATCACTCCACGAAAGCTGACGAACGCCACCTTTATCCGAGCCCAATTGATACTCGGGATACGTCTCTGACAAGAGTTCACGGCCGATCTTTTCGACCTCAGGAACGGGAACATAAGGACCGGCAACATCTTGCCCAACAAGCTCCCACGCTGGCTGCTCATCGCCTGAGGATTGGTCAGTCTCTTCATCGATCTCGGACCCAAAGGCGCGCGCTTCCCACGCGCCTCCACCACCGGCCTCTGCAAGGCGACGACGGAACTCAAGAATCTTCGGCTCCTCATCACGCTGAAATGCCTGAATGGACTGACGCTGCTCCAGGGGGAGGCTTCCATCCCAATAGACCATGCTTGTTGCCTTTCCGCTCTTAGATGGTGATGCCGATTGTGTAGCCGCACTCTGGGGATCCCTCAGGACGGGCGAGCAAGCGGCCAGGGCCAGCAGACAAGCCGCCCCCAACACAGACCGCCACACGGCGCGCATCAGCGCTTCACCCCCGCAACAACACGACCGATATCCTGAAGCGTTTCGGTGCCGTCTTCCAAATAGATACTGTGGTTATCAAAGTTGAAATTAGACAGCTTACTTGCGGGGGCATCCTTATTGTATTTCGGCGAGCCTGTCGCATCGTCCGAGAGGTGACTAAACCCTGAATCAGAGTCCATGGGGTTCTTACCCAAGCTACCGACGATTCCACCTCTGAATGCCCCCGCACCTTGGACACTATCACCCTTCGGGACCCCCGAGACCCACAGATGGTTTTGATCAACGTGGTAGTTTTTCACATCGTAAGTCCCCATACCAGGAGAACCAAACAACACTAGGTCATCGATCACGCCATACTTGACCTTTGTTGCCGCCATGCCTGAGGTACTCGAACCATAGGAATGCCCGACGAGGGTCATATGCGCATCACCTGCGCCGTATTCACGCGAGGCCTGCATACCGTTCATGAAACCAACCAAACGATCTGACCCCGCCTGAGCGAGGAAGGGGGAAATAATCCCCGGAACATCCTCAGGGTGCTTCTTCAAATCAAACTCACCCGGAGCATCATAGCCCAGCCAGGCAACAGTCGCCACATCGCTTAAAGCCAGGTTCCCCTGAGCCATCGCAGCCCTACGGAGATTTTTGGTTTGTCGCATATACTCAACCATGCTGCCTTCGACTGTCGTGCCGATACCGGGAACAAAAGTCGCCACGTTCTTCGCATGATCAACGTCGCCTTTCCCCATCGCGGCCTTGACTCGCCCGCCATCATTTTGAAGAGTCAGGAGCGACACGGGATCCCCCTCCTTCCCATGCTGGTAGTCTTCAAGGCTTATGCCCTTTTTGACCTGTTTTTGCACGATATCATAGGCTTTCACTGCCTTCTCTGCCTTATCCAGCTCACTCAGATAGTACGCACGAGTACTGTCATCAATCCACGGGTTCTTCAGGAGCTCCGTGTACGTGGAGACATTCTCCTCTGCTTCCTGCTTCAGTTTCGGGAGACGATTTCTGTTCGCGCGATCCCTTGCCCAGCCCTCAACGCCATCAGCGTTACCGATCAGATCCGGGTACGTATCGCACAGATGCTGTTTCTGCGCCTCGGATTGCTGCGACCAATACCTCGCGCGCTCCTCCGGCGTCATGTTTTTGAACTTCTTCTGTTCTGCGTCCGAAAGATCATGAGTTTGCGTCGAGGTCGATTTCGCGGTACTCCCCGGCGTCCCGACGGTTTTTAAGCGAGCATTCAACGTCGTGTCGGCAGTATTGGCCAAGTCGACTGCCTGCCCCACTAATCGATTAACTGAAAATTCAATGCTTTGCCGAGTGTATTCACTCATCGAGTTCCCAGCCGAACTGCATGTCGCTATTCCCGCTGCGGAAATGGTGCAGTGCGTCGAGGACGCTTGTTGAAGCGCCAGCTTGACTGCACTTTCAACCTGGGAAACGTCGCCCGATGCAACTTTGACGGCTTCTTGGATTTCTAGAAGATCATCGGCGAGCGTCGTCAATTCCTTGTGAGCAACGCCCATCTTCGCACGCAATGCATCCGCAGTTGCTCCCTCGCCCTTGAAGGAACTCATGCGCGCCTGAAGAGCTTCAGCCTGCTTAACGACAGTATCCCGTCTGGCGCCAACCGTCCCCGCATAGGTGGACAAACCGGCTGAACTCCATGTCTGAATCTGGCCCCATGTTAACGACATTGTCTTTCCTTCGACTTCCTTGAACAGACACTAGAAGTTGAATTTCACAAATTACTTTTCAGGGATGTCGATATCGACACGACTGGAGATGAAATCACGAGGGTTAGCAGTCGTCCCATCCGATGGACGCAATCCCGTCTGGTAGCGCATTAAAGTGGCTTTTCCCTCATGAACAGTCACATAGAGAAACCCGCCATTATGCGGATCACTCCACGACAACTGACGAACCCCACCCTTATCAGAACCCAACTCATAATCGGGATAAGTCTCAGACAGAAGCTCGCGACCAATCTTCTCGATCTCAGGGATGGCAACAAAGGGACCAGCAGTCACCTGACCTTGCAGCTCCCATGAGTCTTGAGAAAATCCAGCAGAATCGTCATCCCATTTCGCAATGCTCGACCCGAAGCTACGTGCTTCCCACGCTCCCCCACCGGCCTCGGCAAGCCGACGACGAAACTCAAGAATCTTCGGTTCCTCATCACGCTGAAAAGCCTGTACAGACTGACGCGCTTCCAGAGGAAGATCCCCATCCCAATAGTTCATTTTCTTTGTCTTTCCACTTGATGAAGATGATGATGCTGTCGAAGTACCGCTGGTTGGATCAAGCACACCAGGCGAACACGCGGCAAGCATGAGCGCACTTGCTCCAAGGAGGCATAAGGCATGCAGAAACTTCAGAGACTTCATTTCTTTGTCCCTGCAACGACACGGCCAATATCTTGAAGCGTCTCGGTTCCCTGTTCGAGGTAAAAATTATGGTTATCGAAGCTCGGAAGCGAAGGGTGATTAAGCGTATAAAGACGCACGATGGTGTCGAGAGCGTAAAGACCCGGGTTGCTGGGCGGTGCATCGTGGTTATAACGTTCATAACCTGTTGCATCATCAGACAGATGGGTGAAAGTGGAATTTGCATCCATGGGATTTTTACCTAATCCGGCGATTCCGATCTTCTTTCTGAGAATCCCCCCTAGGCCCTGAACGTTATCCCCCACAGGAAGACCAGAGACCCAGCGATGGCTCTCATTTACATTTAGCTCGGATGGATCAAAAGTACCCATACCAGGCGAACCGAACAGCACCAAATCATCAATGACACCTGGTTTTACCTTCGTCGCTGCCATGCCAGAAGTCGTCGAACCATAGGAATGCCCGACCAACGTCATATGCGCATCCCCAGCGCCGTACTCGCGAGAAGCCTGCATCCCGGTCAGGAAGCCCGCCAAACGATCCGAACCAGCCTGTGCGAGCTTCGGAGAGGCAATGTCACCGGCATTGGATAGATTTGCCTCACCGGGAGCGTCGTAGCCCAGCCACGCAATGGTTGCAACATCTTTGGTCGAAATATTTCCCTGAGCAGCCGCAGCCTCACGAAGATTTTTTGTCTGACGGACATAGCCCTCGAGTGATCCCTCGACAGTAGTCGCAATTCCGGGGACAAAGGTCGCGATATTACTCGCATGGTCGACATCGCCCTGAGCAACAGCAGCCTTTACCCTGCGGCCATCATTTTGCAAGGTTAGAAGAGAAATCGGATCCCTTTTCGTCCCATGTTGATAGTCCTCAAGGGAAATACCGTTCGCCAGAGTCGATTCAACTTTGTTTAGGGCTTCTAGGTCCCTTCTGGCTCGGTCAAGTCTGTCGTCGAGATCCTTATTTCTCTGATAGATATCGTTTCCATAGGCGCCACCTGGATAGGTGTATTGAGCAGAATTACGTACTGAGATTTCAAGGTTTCGAATTAGTTTCTCAGTCTTAGCTTTTTCTTCCCTCAAGTTAATTCGGTTTGCACGGTCTCGCGCCCACGCCTCAACACCATCCGCATTTCCGATCAACTGCGGATAGCGATCACATACATATTGCTTTTGTTCATAGGTCTGCTCAGACCAGAATTTCGCACGCTCCTCCGGCGACATATTGCGAAACTTTTCTTGTTCCTCTTTCGACCACGGGCGGGCTCCCTTCTCCGGCATTGAGGAGGTGCTTTTCTCGGTGCCCGCCGAAGCTAGCTGCGCTTGGAAGGTTGAATCCGCGTAATCCGCCAGCGATAATGCTTCAAGAACAAGTACCTCAATTTTTTTGATTGCAGCTTGAATTGCACCTGTTCCATCGGTTCCGTAGGGAATATGGCAGGAGACACTACCATCATCAGAAATGTCGCATCCATTCAGCGAGGCGGCCGAGAGAGCATTCTTAACAGCACTTTCAACTTCGGAAACATTTCGTTCCGCGGCAACAACCGCATCTTGAACCTCTGCCAAGTCATCGGCAAGTATTTCGAGTTCTTTCTGGGCAGCGGTCATCTTTTTGCGTAATGCATCTGCAGTTTGCCCCTCCCCTTCGAAGGAGCTCATCCGAGCTTGAAGGGCATTGACCTGCTTAAGAACAGTGTCCCGCCTACTGCCAACCGTCCCTACATAACCTGACAAACTGTCTGAACTCCAGGTTTTAACCTGACTCCACGTTAACGCCATTTTTACGCCTTTAGGCCTTTAGCTTCACTGTGCCACAGGAGCTGGAGCGGGCGATGGGTGAGGAACAGGACCTTGCACAGCGGGACTCGGCGCGTAGGGAGGCATCCCCTGCCCAGGTCGATACACAGGCATTTCAGGTTGAGCACCACCCGCAGTCGTCGGCAAGGTCGGCTTTGGATACCCACCACGCAGCGGGCCTCTGGAAGAACCATTAAGCGCCGATGCTTGTTCAGCATATATTGCCAGACTTGGGGTCGCCCCCGCTGTCCCTGCAAGAGCGGCTTGGCCCTCAGCGTTGGCCTGCTGGGTGTTGTCTGCTTCGGTCTGAGCAAGGTTGACACCGGCTGCATGCGCAGCTCGAGCGAGTTCCTCAAGAGCTATCGAATGTGAGACAAGAAGGGATGTGTAGCGGCCCTCTACCTCGGTTGCCTTCGCGATCGAATCGGCACCCTTCATTGAAGACTCTACTGCCTCGGATAAGTCATCAATTTTTGCGCCCTGCAATTCTCCGGAAACTTGTTGCAAGGTATTCGCGGTCGCGCCGTACTCTCCGTCAACGACATTGATCATTACCACGGCTGATTTCCCCTCTAAGGAAGCCCAAATTCAACGATCTACCCACTTCGGCCGATCAAGTTGCTGTAAGTACGGCAGTGGGTGAGCAGATCTCTCTACTCACCCACACGCCGTTTACGCGCAACACTCACGAGCGCTACGCATGAGTTGCATCAGCGGCCAGTACCCAGGCCATTGAAGGTACGCGCACCCGTGTTATCGGTGACGACGTAGTTGCCGGCAAGCTGATCAACCAGACCTGCGAAGGCATCAAGAGCCTGCTGCATCTGGTGCATACCAGCGGTCCACTCACCATGCTTCTGGGTGTAGGATTCCTTCGCAGCACCTTCCCATGTGGCGCTACGTGCTTCAACGTCCTTATTGAACTGCTCAAGCTGGCTGAGCAGATCGGTCGCCTGCGTGCGCAGATCAGCCGAGACCTGCTGGAGCAGCTGCGGGCTTACGCGAAAATCTCCACCGTTCATTTCTTTTCCGATCTACTCACATGTTCAGCATGACTGCGCCGGTCTTGGCAACAGACTGCTGAGCATCTTGTTCGTTCTGAATTGTCTGAGCGCCGACCGAGGCCAGTGCGCTTTCGAAATCGGTCAGTGCCTGAGTGGTCTTGGACGAGCCAGCATCCCACTGCTCCATGACGGAGTTGAACGCCTGCGAGGCGCCACCCTGCCAACCACCGATAGCGGTAGCGACCTCACCCTTAACCTTTGCGTTCAGGCCCTGCAGGTAAGCCTGCAGGTTAGTGACAGCTGTGCGAATGGCATCATAGCTAGCTTGTTCTGCAGAAATATTTGCACCGCTCATGGTCCACCCTCCTAGTTTTTCGTTCGGGTCCCCCCGAAGTCTTGCATTGATCGACCCTCTGTAACGGAGGGCACAATCGCGATGTCGGGTATTACATTATCGAAGCGATCTGGGAATGCAAATACAGGTTTCATGAAACCAGCTAGGCTTAAGGCAGCACTATTGAGCAAAGGAACCTCATGGCAAGCACTACCGCATCCAGGCCTCCAGCCCTTATGCCCGTTAGCATTCGCATGGGTGAGAGCACCGTCGACATGTCGGTCCCAACGAACGTTGCACTGGCCGAATTTGCCCCAAATATTGTGTCGCAAATCACACAATTATCGGCCAGTTCTGCCTCTCAGGGATACCGAATTACGAATTCTCAGGGCCGAGTTCTCGATCAGAGCCAGACCCTGATCAATCAGGGAATCCAAGCCGGATCCGTTCTGATTCTGTCCAAAATCGGCGACAGCACACAAGATTTGCGCTATGACGACTTAGTCGAGGCCGTGGGAACCGCAGTCGAAAATGATCAGGCTCCATGGAATTCTGACAATTCGGTCGATCTTAGCACACATGCTTCTGCACTGTTGGTCCTTACAGCAGCCGTTCTAATCTTCACCGGAGGCCGAGGAAGCTACCTCGGTTTAATTACCGGATTGGCCGGAACTTTACTGGCTTCTCTAGCCTGCGCACTGATTTCACGCTCAACCCAGCGTCTTGCTCCCCTCTCTCTTGCGCACTCAATTCCAATCCTTGCCGGTAGCGCGGTCATGAGCGCAATCCCTGGCTCTTGGTCAGCCCTTCCATTAGCTGGCTTTGGAATTGCAGCAATCGTCAGCGCAGCAATTCTGCTGATCATTCTTCCCAAAACCTTGCACGGCTCCATTGCTGCGCCCCTCACCTATGGCTTATCAGCAGCAATAATCGGCTTACTTACGGGATTTGGACACCTTTCAACCCAGCGCTCGGCAAGTGCAATCTATACCTTATTAATAGTGCTTATTTTGATCGCCCCCTGGTTTGCGATGGCTCGAATTCCTATTCGCGTGACAGGAAACCCCGAAACTATCGACGCCTACCAGGTTGTTCGCAAGGTAAACGACGGTCATATCCTGACCATTTCTCTTAAAACTGGCGCTTCGCTGGGAATCTTGATTTGCGTTCCGCTTCTTCTTGATACCCGCTACTCTCTACTCCTTCTTATCTGCGGAGGCGTTGCTCTTCTGCTTTCAACGCGGTCCTTGCGTTCACGGGTCGAGGTCCTGATCGGTGCGATTCTGGGCATCATCCTGATCCTTGTCAGCGCAATCGGTAGCGCAATCCTTATGCCTCAGGCACTTATTCCGATTGTCCTATTGCTCTTCATTGCAACCGGCCTTGTCTTGGCACTGACCGTTATCGATCCGAAGATGCGCCCATGGGTCACTCGGATCGCTGACACTCTCTCGCTTATCACTTTGCTGGCACTGGTGCCCATCACGACTTTGGTATGGGGGGTCCTGTAATGCCATCAAACAAGGACATCCTTGAAGCGCAACGTTTCAATCGTCGCCGCCTGGTCACGGCATTCACCTCTGGTACTCCCGGAGGAAAAGAGCTCGAATCAAAATCAACCACTCGCCCTCTAATTCTCGGGGCCTCGCTTGCCGCACTTGCAGTTCTCATTGCAGTTGCTGTCGGTAGGTTCGTGCCGACGCTTCCCAGCGGCTGGCAAGACTCGCACCTGATCATCACGAAGGCTGAAGGTGCACGCTACTACTCGATCGAAGGAACACTTCGCCCCGTTTCTAACGTCACCTCCGCCAAGCTTCTCAGCGAAAGCGGAAAGCTTGTGACCTCCTCGGTTTCAACTTCCTCGCTCGAGGGGATTCCCCGCGGAAGCGCGATCGGCCTGAGCGATGTTCCCGACGACATCCCAACTGCAGACCAACTGCACTCCTACGACTGGACCTCATGCGCGGTCTCGTCTGGAATCAAAACTTGGGTCGCTGGTAGACCCGAGGGCCTCAGCAACGCAACCAGTGCCCTCGTTTCCAACGAAGGAAGGCTCTACCTGGTCACAGGTGGGGTCCGCTACCCCATCGAAATTGCGCACGCACAAGCCATTGTCAACGTGCTCGACCTGTCCGGACGCACCATCACCCCGGTGAGTGCAGCTTGGCTGAACTTGTTCACCGAAGGGTCAACTTTGGCACCCGTCGATATCCCGAACCTCGGTCGCCCGGTTTCTGGAATGTCGCCGCGAATCACCGCAGCACAGGTCGGAACAATTATCGAGGTCGACGAATCCGGAACACCGCGTCGCTACGTCATCACTGACGACGGAACTATTACTCCGCTGACGGACTTCTCGTACAAGCTCTACCAGGCCTCGTGGGCTGACCGCGGAAGTCCGCAAAACCTCATGATTGACCTTTCAGAGCTGGCATCACTGACGGTGAATAACCAGGGCGTCATCCCCTCGGATTGGCCCAGCCAGGTCGGTGAAGTTCTGGGGGCCGATGCAGCGCCATGCGCTCAACTCGTCGTGAACCACTCCAAGGCAGAGACCGTTCTTAAGTCCATTCCCACCTCCGAGCTCGCTCAACTTCACCCGCGCGAGGTCAATGTTCGAGGCGGTTCAGGTGCACTGGTCCGTTCCTCCTCCGGTGGGTCAAGCGGCCCTATCGTGTTTGTCTCTGACATTGGTAAAGCCCACGGTTTAGGAAATAACCCCAGCGATACACTGCAACGCTTGGGACTGCCCGAAACTGCGGTCTCCCCCCTTCCGGCAGCATGGCTAGCGCTCATTCCTGAGGGTCAAGAACTCACTTCCGCTGCGGCTTGGGAAACGGTTGGTGCTCAGTGAATCGACTGACAAATTGCACGCTGAGCTCTCTTGCTGCTCTGGCGCTGTGTGGCGCAGTTGCGCTTCCTTCCGCATATGCGGATACGCCCACACCGGGTGAGACTCAGGGAAGCGACCAGACGAACTCGCAGCAAAAGCGGGGATCCGCCACAAAACAGCCCGAGGAAGGCTGCCAAATCGGTATCGATAAGTGGATCACTCAGCCGCCTTCGGCCTACTCATTCCTCGGAATGAAAGAGGCCCTGAAACTATCGCAGGGCCAAGTGCGCGTTGCGATCGTTGACTCGGGTGTTGCTGCAGGAAACGCCCACTTCAAGGACACAGTTGAGCCGGGTACCGACCTGGTTGAGTCTGGTGACGGGCGAAAAGACGCCTTTGGACATGGCACCGCAATCGCCGGACAGATCGCCGCGCGCGAGGTCTCAGGTTCAGGCGTTGTCGGCTTCGCTCCGCGAGCAACTATTGTCCCCGTGCGCGTCTACGTTGACTCCAGTGACGATGCCAAGCGCGCGGGCAAGGGGCCGACAGCTGCGCGCACAGCCGATGGTATTCGTTGGGCTGCCGATCAGGGAATTCGCGTGATCGTTGTTCCGCAATCCTTGACCTCTGACGATGTTGCCCTGCGCACAGCCACCCAGTACGCGCACTCAAAGGGTGCGCTGGTCGTCGCTTCGGCTGGAAACGTCGAACAGAATGCAAACTCGGGATCGCAAGACACTGCGGTACGCTTCCCCGCGGGATACCCCGAGGCCTTGGCGGTCACCGCGGTCGATGCGCAAGGTAACCCCAGCCAGTCCGTCGTCCATGGAACCCACGTAGAAATCGCTGCACCCGGTTCGCAAATCGCGTCGACCTTCTTTGCAAACGGTGATTGCATGTTCGCAACGCAGGGAGCCTCGACCTCATATGCGACGGGATACGTGGGCGCAATTGTTGCGTTGATTGCTGCAAGGTATCCGAACGAGACCCCCGATCAGTGGAAGTACCGCCTTCTGGCCACCGCACTTCGCCCAACGCCTTCCCAGCGCACTGCCGAAGAGGGATGGGGAATCGTCGCCCCCTTTAACGCATTGAATTTCGTCAATGACGGGAAAATGCCTGGACCCACAAACCCCTTGTATCCACCGATCCAAAAGACAGCAAATCCGGTTATGGTGAAACCTGATCTTCCGGTTGATACGACGACTCCACGTCGAATGTGGGCACTGGGAATCTCGAGTGCGGGCCTCACGATTGTTGTCGCAGTGCTCTTGATTCGCAGGTTGCGCAGTAAAGAGGCTTGAACCGACCTATGTCGAATCTCAGAGCGCTTAGTGCTGCTCTTTATTCGTATTCGCGTCGCCCTGCGAGTTCTGCCCATTCCCTTGCTGGCCGTTACCCTGCTGCTTCTTGTCGCCCTCTTGATTCTGGCCGTTCCCATTTTCGGGAATTGTCACGCAGTTCTTCGTGGGCTGCGAGGAGCGCCCATTCTCTGCCACTGACACGACCTCGATGCATACCTCACCGGGAACTGCCTTCACCGACACCGCATTTTGGCGCGTCTCAGCAACCGCATCATCCGTACCCGGTTTTGAAACGGTGTAGACATAACGCCTATGCCCAGCCGATGTCGTCCCAACCGCGGGGTCAGTCCAACTCCACTGAATATCCTCACCATTCACGCGTGCAACCAATTGGTCAACCGCGGGCGGAGGAACAGCAATCGGGTCTTCACCCTGCGATCCCTGCGTGGAAGAGCTACTTGCCGAGGCCGTAGGGGAAGCAGTCTGATTCCCCACCCCGATGATGCTGCCTCCACCCGTCAGCATTGCAACAATGACGGCGCCTAAAACCACCATCGCCATGACGACAAGCGCGATGATCGCGATGATCTTCTTCGGGCCCGAACGTCGACCATCTGGAAGATAGCCCAAGGGGTGGCCGGTATCGAAGGTATTTTGAGTGGTATGCCCCGGAGCATGCCACGAGTCTGGGGCAGGTGCATATCCGGCACCAAATTGCTCACTAGCTGCGCCAACCGCAGATGCATCCTGCTGGTGGAGACCAGGGAAATCCTGCTGGTTCTCCGGGGTCTGGGTTGGTGTCGGAGCGTGCATACCCGGGCCTTGCACACCCGAAAGCGAGGCATCGACGGGCTGAGACTGCATTCCACTGGACGCACTCCCTTCCGCGGCATTCCCGCTGACCGGATTGGTTACGGATGCGGGTGAAGGAGATGCGGCCTCGGCAGCGGAAGAAGAGGCAGCCTGCCCCAGGTCAAGGGAAGGCGCACGCAAACGCGTTCGCTCGGCATCGATCGAAGGCATCGCACGCAGACGGGTCGCCTCATCTTGAGCCGCATTCGGGGAATTTTCGCCCTGGACAGCCCCCCACGAAGCCGCAGTGTCATCAGCGGCGCCGGCCGAAGAGCCATGAGCCCCAAAACTGCCTACGGTATTACCGTCACGCAGCTCCATCTTGGTGACCGGGCGTCCCATGAGGGTCTGAATATCTTGAAGCTGACGACCCAGTTCAGCCGCTGAGGCAGTCCTCTTCCGAGGATCCAGCTGCATCGCGTGGCGCAAAACGCGCTCAAGTTCCTTGGGAGCATCCGGGCGAGAAAGCCCACGAATGCGCCCCTCATAGACTCGAGCAGCCACCGAGGCAGCACTATTGTCACCAACCGGATCCTCGAATGGGCTACGCCCGCTGAGGAATGTCCACAAGGTTGTCGCCAATGCCCACACATCCTGAGTCGGATGTGCGTGGGTAGAACGATTGTGTTGTTCAGGTGGAGCCCAGAGCACTGAGAAGCCATCCAGGCTTCCTTTTTCCAAAGCCCCAATACGAGAGGCAACGCCGAAGTCTCCCAAGACCGGGTAGTTGTAGGAGTCGAACATGACGTTCGCTGGCTTGATATCGCGATGGACATAGCCATTTCGGTGGAGCATCTCAACGCCTCCGCACAGGCGAATCACGACATCAAGTGCTCGATCGACCGCCATCGGCATTCGGCGTACCTGTTCGGCAACGTTTGCGACCGGACAGAACTCCATTTCCAAATAGGGACGGCCATCGGGTGAAGTCCCAATCGAATACAACTCCACCACGGCGGGGTGGCCGGCAATGGAGGTCATGACGTCGGCCTCGTGACGGATTTGCGCGTACTCAACCTGGTCGCCCACTGAGCGCGCGACCTTCACCGCAACTTCACGCGCAGGAAGCTCCTGGCGGTAGAGGTGAACGTCAGCGAAACCTCCAGACCCCAGAGCTCGCAGCCAGGTGTGCCCGGGAAGCTCGGGAGGAGGAAGACGCCTAGAGGGAACCGAAGGTGTCATGATTGCTTACCTCTGAAGGGATGACGAAGACGGCGACGAAGAACGCCCATCGGTGAAGCACCGTGCATTTGGCGGTAGCGCGCACTGAGCGAGGACAGGGACAGCGCACGGCGAATCCGGGTCCAGCGAGTTGCATTTTCGCGCAGCTCCTGAGTCAACTCATCAACAATCTGCCAGGAATCAGTCGCTTGCTCGGGCTGGACCTCGTCACCGGAGAAATCAGCTGTATCTGCCCAACGGGCAACCCGGACAGGCCTGGGAAGCTCCTCGCCAAATTCATACCACTGAGGGGTTGAAGCACTGCTCTTGGCAGCACTTGCTGGCCACAGCGGTGAGGTCGTCAGCATCCACGCGGCCTCTTGACGAGTAAGGTCGGTCGGCACGACAACGCCGGCATCGCGCGCGAGATCGACGACCTCGTCCCAGGAACCGGTGAGCGCCTGCGGGGGCGCGGACCAGCGACGTTTCTTGGTACGGCGACTCTTCGCCAAAAGAATTGCCAGAAGCGGGATTGCGATGATCGCAAGAATTCCACTACCGGTTGCAATGATTCGCCAGGGAATCTTCAGACGCGAGTCATCATTCGAATCTGAACCACGATCGGTAGTTGTCGGTGGAAGTTCTGCGGGCTGTTCGGGCGGCTCTGGCGGCTGAAGAACCTGCGGACGCGGCACAGAACGCGGCTTGGGAACATCGGTTTGAGGCACTTGGTCGCGCGGCGGAGTCGGGTCGAAAACCGCCCAACCGACGCCTTGGAACTCAACCTCAACCCACGCGTGAACATCCGAACCGCGAAGATCGACATCTCCGCCCTTCGACTCATTTGGATACGCGCCCATGACGACCCTGGCGTTCATGCCGAGGTTGTGCAGCATCAGTGCCATGAGCACGGAGTACTGCTCATCGTCACCGATCATCTGCTCGCTTTCAAGCATGCGACTCAGTCGGTCTGCTCTGTTACCCGGGCGCGACTGAGCGTTGTCTTCATTCGAGTAGAAGCCTTTTTCCTTCAGGTAGCGCTCGATCGCGCGGGCCTTTGCAAGATCACCCTGCTCGGCTGCTGAGGTCTGAGTTGCCAGATCACGAACCGAATCGGGAACGCCCTTATCTCCACCGCGATAGGGAACAGCACGGGTTCCTGAGAGCTGGCCATCCGACCAGATTGGAACAACCGTTGAATCCATGGAATACACCATGGTTCCGCCCTGAACGTTCTTCGATGTCGCAAGCGCAGCGTTCGCCCACATGTCGTAGTAGAGACCATCAGAGAGGGTGCTCACCACAGCGGCATTCGGATTACCCTCTTGCTGGTTCGCCTGGGTACCAGAAGCTGATGCAGATTGATCAAAATTCATGGTCGAAGGCGTACCGACGATTGGAACCCACGGGCCAAGGAGCTGCGAGGTCGTGAAGGTCATGTGGGCTGACGAGCTACCTTCGGGAGCCTGCTGCTGCGGCAAGGTCGATCCCACGTGAATAAAGCCATCGGAGGGACCGGTTCCCGGAGCGCTCATTGTCATGGTCGTTCCGTCGTAACTATCCATGACACCGATACGCACGCGCGCGCCTTCTGGAAGACCATCCACGTGGATCAAATTCTGCTCTTGCAAGTCAACGTTGTAGTGACGGAAAGCAGACAGCGGCGAAGGATACTGGCGGGCATCCAGCGGAGGCTGGACAACATCGCGAAGCACAACGCGGGTGTACCACGGCCCATAGGCATTAGTCAGCGGGATAGCGGCGGCGGCAACAACCGCAATGACCAGTGCGCCACCTGCGATTTGGCGGCCCAGGTGGATACTGCCCTGAGAGCCGCCCTGAGTGGTCTCACCCAGCGTCGCCGAGGTATCCGATGCGGCTGCCCCACCAACTCGAACATCCAAGCCAGCCTCGAGTCGACGATACTGGTCTGCCCATGCACACCAACCCAAGGCAAGTGCCCACCATGCGGCGATCAGCCAAACATTCGGGAAGGTACCGCCCTTACCCCAAGCAATGCCGATAACTCCCATAACGGCCACGGGAATAACCGCAGCAATTGCACGCCCAGCGCGAAGGACCAATAGCGCCGAGATGAAGGAGCACAGCAGAGCGCTCAGCCACGGGACCATTGATGGACCGACGTAGGCCGAGGCCGGCGGGGTGATTGTCAGCAGATCCTTCCACGCATAGACCACCTGCAAAACCAAGAGTTGCAGGGTGCGTGGGGTAGGAAGCCCGTAGAAAGTCGTCGAGGGGTACGCCGCAACACCGCCAATAAGGAAGTGAGCAGCGATTAGCCCGGCAATAGTCGATAGCCAATCCCAGCGCCAGAAGCTCGAGGCCCAGGCGACGAAAAGACCCGCAGCGACGCCAGCCGCAGCGGCACGCAAGCCGACCCACGACCCAAAAACGGCCTCGTGAACCCAAATGGTGGGAAGGAAAAGCAGAAGTAAACCAATGAGGAACCAGGACGGCAGGCCTCGACGAGAGACCTGGAAGCCAGCGCGAGCGCCCAGGTGAAAACCGGTGGTGGTTTGAGACATCAGGCCAGACCTCCCGCAGCAACCAATCGAGGAAGATCCTCAAGAGTCGGGCAATCTGCCAAAGTTCCGTGGCTCAAGCGACGCAGCTTCGGATGGCCGGGGCGAACTCGAACCACCGCACTGCGCACATCAACCGGAATGGCGTTCAACAGGTGCGAGGCTTGATCGTCATCAACCGTTGGCGCAGCAATGATCGTGACAACCGAAAGACCGGGACGCTTTGCAATCGCCTCACGCAGACGTGCCATCAGATCGGCTTCACCCGAGTCATGAATTGCGCACATCGCATCGAGCATGCGCGTCGCAGCACTGGTCGTCACCCAATCAGTGGCGGTCGTCAAGGACACGGTCCGAGAAGCAGCCATGTCGGCAACGACCAAAGAAGCCGCAATCGAAACAGCATTTTCGAAAGAATCGCGGTCATTCCACTGTCCCAGTCGCGTATCCAAAACAACCAAATGGTGCGAACGGCGCGTTTCCTCAAACTGACGAACAACAAGGCGCCCGATATGAGCGGTCATTGGCCAGTGGACATTTCGGCGATCATCACCGGGAACATAGTCACGAAGCGCGTGGAATGAAACATCAGAGGATGACAATTTCGCCGTCGTGACACCCTCAACATCGGCGTGGATACCCGTCGCATCGAAAGGAACGCGAATGGTCTTCGGGTGGACGTATAGGGTCACCGGTTGAGACCACGTGCCAATTCGACGAATCAGACCCAGAGGATCAGCGCGAAGTGCGCGTGCGGGGCCAACGGTCACCAGGCCTCGGCGATGGGTAACGACAGAGAATACTTCACTCCAGACTCCCTTTCCCGGAAGAGGAGGAACCAAGAACTGAAGTGCAGATGAGGCAATTGGAAGTTCGATGAGACCGGAGCGCGCGCGGCGATCCGACATATTTTCAGCGGTGATTTCACCAACGGCGGTTTGACCAGCAACAATACGCTGACGCGGAAGTCGCACTGACACCTTGTGAGGGGAAGGAACAATCACCCACACAACGGCGATGAGGAAGGCAAGGAGGCATGCGCAGGCGACGAAGAAGGCTTCAACCCAACCAAAAGCGCGCGACACGATGGCTGCAATGGGGGCCGAGAAAAGCACAACCCAGCCAACCGAGGTCACCGAGCGAGCTGCATGACGCAGGTACTTCACACCCGGAGCAGACCCCAAAGATTGCGCGAAACGAGAGATTCCCTGGCGCAGTCCGCCAACGCTTGTCTTCACCGTCGCGCGTGCCGAGGCGAAGACTGAGCTCTTTGCCGAGCGTGCGCTTGCATCCTTCGAGCTTGCGCCTTGTTTGGCAGAAGAGCGTTTTCCTTGACGACGTTTTCCGCTGTCAAGGTGCTCTCCCCCGGGGCGTTTTGCGCCGCGGCGCGAACCTGAGGTACGCGAAGCGGCAGGAGCTTTCGAAGCCGAATGCTTAGCCACGATCACCCACCTTCACGCCTTGGACTTCCTTGATGCGCATGTTCAGGCGCTCACCGCCGGGGCGGGAACGGAGGAAAGAGCACGCGCAATAACGCCTTGAGCGGTTGCACCGGAGAAGGCCGCGTCGGGATCGACAACAATTCGGTGTGCCCACACGGGAGCTGCCAATGCCTTGATGTCATCGGGAAGGACGAAGTGACGGCCCTGAGCTGCGGCCCATACTCGTGCACAGCGAACCATACCGATAGCACCACGGGTCGAGACACCCAAAGTAGCGGAATCATCGTCGCGCGTGGCCTCGGCAAGGGCTGCAACGTAATCCAACACTGCGCGCTCGGTGTGCGTCTGCGCGGCAAGTTCGGAAAGGCGAACCACCTGTCCGCTCTCAAGAAGCGGCTTGAGGCGCTTAGAACGGTCGGGGGCTGCGGAGCCATCAAGGATTTCAGCCATTGCCGCACGCGAGGGGTAGCCGACCGAGGCCTTCATCAAGAAGCGGTCGAGCTGCGCTTCGGGCAGCGGGTAGGTTCCAGCTTGTTCCACCGGGTTCTGCGTTGCAATAACCATGAAGGGACGAGGCGCGGCATGGGTGACGCCATCAACCGTCACCTGCGCTTCTTCCATGACCTCAAGAAGAGCCGACTGAGTCTTCGGCGAGGCACGGTTGATCTCATCGGCAAGGACGATAGAAGCGAAGATCGGACCGGAACGGAAGTGCCACTCATTGTTCTTCTGGTCGTAGACATTCACGCCCGTAATATCCGCGGGGAGCATATCGGGGGTGAACTGAATACGAGAGTGCGTGCCAGCAATTGTTGCTGCGATCGCGCGAGCAAGAGCGGTCTTTCCCGTACCGGGAGCATCTTCAAGAAGAAGGTGTCCCCCGGCGAACATAGTCGTCAGAGCCAGACGAATAACCGGTTCTTTGTCCAGCAGCGCCTGGGAGATACCGCCGACCAGACCGGCGAAGGTTTCGGCGAAACGCTGGGCATCTTGCGAGCTAAGCGCCATGGGAGGGACTCCATTCATCTGTCGGTAGTGAGTGTTCAGTTCTGAGGTGAATATTTGGGATGAGCTGAGGTCTTTGGGCGGTGAGCCCGCAGTTCTCATCGTATGTCGGGGAGCCGGTTGCGTGACGTGGGTGAATCATCATTTACCGCCCCACCGAACAGTTAATACGATGCAGCAAAATGGGGAGGTTACCCGAGTTGGCATTACTCAGTCGCACGCCGGTTTCTACAGAGGCCCCTGCCGAACCACGAGGTGTGAAGGTCCAATTGGACTGCGAGAAATCATCCCACATCGTGCACTTCATGGGGAGGGCATCGCTGGCCCAGGTCGAGGGAAGCGTCAGATAAACCATCTGGCACTCGTTGACATCCGCGCCACGTGCGTTTGCACTTGTGCACTGGCTTGTCGTGCCGCCGAAACCACCGATCACGTTGATCTTTGCGGTGTCGGTTCCAGTTCCAGCCAAGTTACCCCACGTCGTTCCAAGCGAGTTACGGGCACCCACACCGACCTCAATTGCCGAACCAGCGGATGCGGTAATTGTTGCGCTGCCATTGAGAACTGCTCCCTGAGGAACTTCTGTCTCAGCGCCACCGACCCTTTGCCAGACCACAACTTGATCGGGCGCAAGATATCCAGCCGGCGGATTCGCATTCCAGCTCACTGTCACGCTTCCCTCGTTGACCGCAACTGTATAGGTCGGCTTCGTGGGGGCAGAAAGCGCCTTCGCGGTCACGGGAACCGCGCCACCAGCAACCTCTTGGCCATTGACGTTGCCAACTTGGCGAATGAAGATCTGGACATCTCCATCGGAACCAATATTGATGGTTTCACCGCTGGTCACAGAGTTCCAGGGACCTCCGGCACTGTGCGACCACTCGAGGTGAAGGTTGCGACTATTGAAGCCCTGTCCCGGATTGACGGAGAGGCCACTGACCTTCGTCATTCCGTGGTTACCAGTCGGTGCCGAGGAGAAGGAACCCACATTCGGGTTGAGAGGCGAGGTGAACACCTGGAAGGCAACTTCATCGGATTCTGAGCTGTCGTTCTTCCAGTTGTACGCGCGAATCTTCACACGGTAGTTCTCACCCACGGGAAGATCGGTAGCGTAGTCATTGCGGTCCCCACCAACTTCACCAACAGTTCGACCGTTGACTTCAATGGTGTAGCGAGTAATTGCCGCGCCATTTGTACGCGGTGTTGTCCACGTGAAACGAACGCGTCCGGTATTGCCCTGTCCGCCAGTGTTTTCAACACGGACTCCATCGGTACGATCCGGAGGACCGAAGGGCGTCACCTTCGCAGAGTTCTGCGAGGTCGGTGAAGGTTCTTCTGCACCGTTCTTCGCAGAGATTGCGACAGAGTAGGTCTGGCCATTACGCAATCCATCAACGCGCCATTCAGTGACGTTGCCTGGGACCTCAATCTGACGTGCACCACCGTTTTCGTACACGTAAAGCGTGTAGTTCTTGATCGCGGAACCCTGGTTGGTCGGAGGCGCCCATTTCACGACAATTGCACCGTTTTCGGGCTCAACTGTAGGCGCCAGGGGCGCTTCGGGACGCATATCGATGAGGACCTCAGGAGAGGCTGCCGAAGGATCTGAAGCACCGACAGCGTTATGCGCAACAACGGTGAAGGAGTGGCGCAGACCGTTCTCAAGACCACTCAGTTCACACGAGCCTGACTCGCAGGGGTAGCTACGGCCCGTTGCGCGGTCCGTAGCAGTGAAACCGGTAATGGTTGCACCGTTATCGGCACCCGCCTGGAAGGTCACCAGCGCGCTGCCCGGGCCGGTCGCAGTCAGTGAGACATTTGTCGGAGCATCGGGGCGGTCACGGACCACCAAACGCACCGTGCCTTCAACGATACGGTCAGGGTCGCCCGTTGCATCCATCAGGCGATAGCGAACGGTCATCTGTCCACGGAAACCAGCCGCAGGAGTGATCTTAAGGTTCGTTCCCTGGGGATCAACGGTTCCTTCACCGATCTGAATAGAAGCCCCAACAATGCGGATTGGCGTCTCGGGGAAGGGATTGATCGTGTAGCGCGTCAAATCAACGACCTCGAGACCACCCGAACGTGCCGCTTCCAAAAGCGCATCCGAGACCTGAATCAGTGGTCGAGTAGATGCGACAACAGTGATCGGAACCTGAGCGCTCACTGCACCCGCACCGTCATCAACGCTGACGGTTACCGAACCGACAGAACCCTTCGGACGGTCAACATCAGCTCGGACGCGCAGGATATGCCCGTCGAGGCTAATTGCAACGCCTTCGGGGAGGTTCGAAATGTCGTACTTAAAGCCCGCTGGGTCTGCACCTTCTGGGTCACGTACCATCTGCGCGAGGTCAACGGCAGTTGCTTCCTCTCCGGCAGCCACCCTAATCGCGGTAGGAATAAAGGAAACCGGCTGATTTTGCGTGGCTTCTACCTTCAGGGGCAAAGTCAAGGTCGCAGTAAGGGCTGAGTCATCGCCCGCAGCTCCATCAGAGACTTCGAAGGAGAAGGACGACTTCCCCGACCACTCTGAATTCACGTGGAAGCTCACATGCCGCTCATCGCTCAAGGTCATTCCCTGGTCGATACCGGCAGAAGGACGAAGCGTTGCGGCATTGGTGATACGCGGACTGCGTCCTTCACGAACAATGACGTAGTCGGAAATATCGAGGGTGACGTCTTCACCGGCGCGCACCTTGACGGGAACCTTCGTGGTATCGATGGTCGGCTGGTTGTGCTTAAGTCCAGGGACGGAAACAACTGCCGAGGAACTCAAACCGTCGGCATCAGTAACCGTGTAGACGATCATCATGCGCTCTTCTTGAGGAGTGATGATCAAGTCGGAGCCGTTCACTTCGACGCCTGTGGCCTTCGTGGACACACGCAGGTTGTTGACATCGCCATCCGGGTCTTCGTCATTTGCCAAAACCGGGACCTTTACAGTGCCGCCCTTTGCTGGCAACTGCGAGGCCGCAACAACGTCATCGCGCGCGATGGGAGCTTGGAGCAGCGCGTCATTTGCGACGTTGATTGTCAATGTTCCACGTGAAGTACCACCGCGGTTATCGGTGACTTCATAGGACACCAGATAGGAACCATCCTGCGCGGGGGTCGTCAAAACAATGGAATTCCCACGAATTTCAGGCTTCAGTTCAGCGGTCGCAGTCTGAAGAGAACCGGGGACAATCGAGATTGGATCGCCATCGGGATCGATATCGTTTTGGAGCACTGCGACACCCAGTTGCCTGTTCGGACGGGTCAGAACGGTATCTGGCACCGCCGTCGGAGGTTGATTGACTGTTGCAGGCTGGGCAATACCCACGCGTACACGCGCAGATGCTTGCTTCCCCTGACGATCTTCAACGATGTAGGTAAAGACATCGGTACCCGTCGTATTGGGCGCCGGGGTGTATTCCAGCCAGTCCACACCAAGCTCGACAGTGCCCTTGGTTGGGGATTGTTCGATACCAACCAAAGTGACTGAGTCACCGTCGGGGTCAATGCCATTCAAAGGCACAGGAATACGGGTCGTTTCACCGCTCACAGCCCAGGCAGTCAGTGCCTTTGGCTGCGGCTGTGCATTGGTTCCGCTCTTGGGAAGAACCTCAAAGGTCACGGTCGACGTCGCCATATTTCCAGCGCTGTCGCGCACCGTGTAGGCAACGTGCATAACTCCCGGGGTGTTCCCCGCTTCAAGGCGGACCAAGTTGCCCGTCACAAAGGGGGTGCCCACGGCCTCGTTCGGAGTGAATTGGAGTTTCGGGTCGACCTTCAAGGTCAAACCAGAAGGAGAACGATCATTGGCAAGCACTGGAACCGAGGCGATATCGCCAACACGTACGCGCGTGCGGTCTGGCTGCAACTCGGGAGGCTGCTTCGTGTCCTGTGCGCTAGTTGGAACGACGGTTATTCGTGCCTTAGCGGTATTCGTACCATTGGAGACGACGTAGTCGAAGGACACTGAGCTCTCGAGGCCGCCGGGGGCAGTAATGCGCAACAGATGGCGGTCGACCAGAGTCACTTCCAAGCCGAGATTTGCAGGGACTTCGATTCTTTGGACGACCAGCACGCCACCAGCGGGATCTGAGTCGTTATTCAGGGGCGCAACCAGTGCAGAGCCGCCTGCGGGCAGGACGGCAAGGTCATCCTCAGCGACGGGAATTGCCTGCTGATCGGCCTCGACAACATCAACGCGAATAACGCCCAAAGCGGTCGAAGGACCATCGGAAACGGTATAGGTGAATTGGTAGGAACCCGGAGCTTGAGCAACGAAATTTACCGTTCCCAGTTCAAGATCGGGAGTAATTTGGCTACCCGCGGGTGCAACCGAAAGGGCAACTAGAGACAGGTTGTCACCGTTGGGGTCAGTGTCATTCGCTAGCGGGGAAATTGTCGCCACTTCACCGGCACGTGCGACATAGAAGTCTGCGTTCGCTACGGGAGGCAAGTTCCCGGGGTTCTGAACATTAACGGTGAGGGTACCCGTAGTGCTCTGACGACCATCTGAGACCTCAAGGGTGATCGTGTGTGCACCCACGCTGGCACCGAGATCTCGAATTTGAAGTGTTCCTTCTTCGCGGAACTGAAGCTCAATGCCCTCTGGCGCATGAGCATTCGCCAAGAAGATTGGGTCGCCATCCGGGTCTTGCCAGTCAGTCAAGACGTTGTACTCAATTTGAGCACGGTTGCCCAGGGTGACACCGGGATCACGAAGCTGTTTTGGCCCCGAATTCATCTCCCACGGGTGAACGGTCACATTCACGCGGGCGGTGGCAACCGCCTTGCCGTCGGAAGCCTCGTAAGTAAAGGACGTGCTACCGGTCTGATTATCGGGAACATCTGTAATTTGAAGAGCTCGCCCACCGCGGGTACGCGTGACCTTCCCAAACTGCGGGTCGGTGACTGGACGAGCGGTCAGGACATCTCCATCCGCATCAGAGTCATTGTTGAGGACCGGAAGCGTAGTGGTCCGACCGGGGCGAATACCGAAGTCATCATCAACCGCATCGGGAGGAGTGTTCTGCTCTTTTCGCTCTGGGTCTGCGATCTGGTCCGTGACCTGAGGAGAGTCCTCTTGCTTTTCCTTCTTCTCAAGCTGAGATTCGATCTGGTCCCAATCGTTCATCAAGACCATGTCGTGTTCGGGCAGCCACACCGATCCCGAAGTGGTGTCATTGAGAACAATACGAGTGCGGTTTGTTCTAAAAACAATTGATTGAGCTGACTTCAATGAGTCAACTGTCATCTGTTTGTTGAGGCTGGGATCCGTACAGTCTCGCAGGTATGCACCGGATTTTGACCATGCGGCGTAGGCACACCCCTTATGGAAGACGGGGCGCGAAGGTGTACCCGATGCACCGTCATTTGACGCCGGAATCTTCGTGGCTGCTCCACCCTTGAGAGGGATGGAGATCAACTCGCGATCTGTTGCGAGAAGCACGGAAGACGATTCGGGACCGGATTCTTGCAGAGTGATGTTTCCGCTGATGCCATCATCGGCAAGGTTGCGAAGCTTTCCATCGGGAAGAACAAGAACACGATTTCGCTTATCTAAAGCAACGGGCTGCTCACCCACTGCAGTCATTACCAGTTCAGCGTTACCTGAAAGCCCCTGAACATCCTGTGATTTCAGGCGGTCCAATTGGCCTTCGCGGGTGACGGTAATACGACGGCCGCCCTGGGCTGAAATCGCAAAAAGAGTGCCCTTCTGAGAAACAGCAACAGCTCCCTGTTCCATATCGCTTGCCAGCGCGCCCTCGTCGGTATAGGCAGTACCGGAAGGACTGGACACTTGAGCAAGCCAAACCTGACCTTGGGACGCATCCATGACAGCAAGTCGTGATCCGCCCTGGACTACCTTCGCATTTTCGGGTAGCGAAGTCGCTGCGCCTACAGAAACCTGAGCAACGTCAATGGGGGCAACCGAGTGACTTGTTTTATCCGTGAAGCTGACATCATTACCCGATTGACCGATATCAAATTCGGTTGTTTTTGTGCGCAGGGCACCGTCAAGGATCCGGGAATCATAGTTCAGGTGGCCAACAAGCCGTTTCGAAGAGTTTGTCACCCAAATACCGCCATCATCGACGTCGACTTCAGCGGTCGTGACACCCTGGTGAAGGATGGCAAGAGTCGAGACGGTAACGGTAAAAGCAGCAACCAACGCAGCCGGTAGACGGCGTCGATGAACGCGCGATGCGGATGCACCATGCTGCTGCTTCATATATTCTTCACCACTCTTGCTGATGGGTAGGGGAATTTATTCTTCTATTTAGCCTCTTTTAGTGTCCCACGAGGTGCCCTCATTTGAAGAACTCAAGTCAAACATCACATTGACCGTTTTCAGATTTTCCGCAATATTTCGCGGAAAAAATCCTACAAATTACATTCATGTATGTACTGAGTACCTCAGTTTGAATCGAACACAAACCGGGCGGGGGCCTGCGCAACAATTCTCGCAGACCCCCGCCCGGCCTCGTACAACAAGTCACGGCGAACTCAAGGAGATTACCCAAGGAGCCCCACCGCTATCGGTCTTACTGACCGTTGAAGGTGAACTCGCGTTCTGCGCCTTCTCCCTTCACACCGACAGTGACAACCTGTCCCGGAAGGATATCGCCGAAGAGAATACGCTCGGAAAGCGCATCTTCGATATCGCGCTGAATCGCGCGACGCAGCGGACGAGCACCCAGCACCGGATCGAAACCGCGATCTGCAAGCAGCTCGCGCGCCTCGTCGGTGATCTGAAGCTTCATATCCTGAGCCTCCATGCGCTTGGCAAGGTTGGCGATCATCAGATCCACGATCTGCTTGATCTGCTCCTTATCGAGCGGCGGGAAGACAACGACCTCGTCCACACGGTTGAGGAACTCGGGGCGGAAATGCTGCTTGAGCTCTTCGTTCACCTTGGCCTTCATGCGCGAGTAATCGTGAGTGATGTTCTCGCTGGACTGGAAGCCCGTGAGCACGCCCTTATTGATATCGCGCGTTCCAAGGTTGGTGGTCATGATGATGACCGTGTTCTTGAAGTCAACCTTGCGGCCCTGCGAATCGGTCAGGCGACCCTCTTCCAGAATCTGCAACAGGGAGTTGAAGATATCCGGGTGAGCCTTCTCGACCTCATCGAAGAGGACGACAGAGAAGGGGCGACGACGGACCTTTTCGGTGAGCTCGCCACCTTCGTCGTAACCGACATAGCCGGGAGGGGCACCGAAGAGACGCGAGGAGGTGTGCTTCTCAGAGAACTCGGACATATCGAGCTGGATGAGCGCATCCTCATCGCCGAAGAGGAATTCGGCCAGAGCCTTCGCAAGCTCCGTCTTACCGACACCGGTCGGGCCGGCGAAGATGAAGGAGCCACCGGGACGCTTCGGGTCCTTCAAGCCGCTTCGAGTACGACGGATCGACTGAGCCAGAGCCTTGACCGCGGCATCTTGACCGATGACGCGCTTGTGCAGCTCATCTTCCATCTTGAGTAGCTTCGCAGACTCGGTCTGGGTCAGCTTGAAGACCGGAATACCCGTCGACATCGCCAAAACCTCGGCGATATCATCCTCGCCGACCTCGGCAATCGCCTCGCGCGAACCATCGCGCCAGCTGGATTCCTTCTGCTTGCGCTCTTCGGTCAGCTTTTGTTCCTCATCACGAAGAGCAGCGGCCTTCTCGAAGTCCTGATCGTCGATCGCGGACTCCTTATTGCGCTTCACTTCGGCGATCTTCTCGTCCAGCTCGCGCAACTCCGGCGGCGCGGTCATGCGGGAAATACGCAGGCGAGCACCGGCCTCGTCCATCAGGTCAATAGCCTTATCCGGAAGGAAGCGGTCAGAGACATAGCGGTCGGCCAGCTCAGCGGCAGCCTGGATCGCGGCGTCGGTAATGATGACGCGGTGGTGGGCCTCGTAGCGATCGCGCAGGCCCTTGAGGATGCCCACGGTCTCTTCGACGCTGGGCTCATCAACCTTCACCGGCTGGAAACGACGTTCAAGAGCCGCATCCTTTTCGATGTACTTGCGGTACTCGTCGCTGGTGGTTGCACCAATCGTCTGCAGCTCACCGCGAGCAAGCATAGGCTTGAGCATTTGCGAGGCGTCGATGGAGCCTTCCGCGGCACCTGCACCGACCAGGGTGTGGATCTCATCGATGAAGAGGATGATGTCGCCGCGAGTACGAATTTCCTTGAGGATCTTCTTGAGGCGCTCTTCGAAGTCACCGCGGTAGCGCGAGCCAGCGACCAGCGCGCCCATATCGAGGCTGTAGATCTGCTTGTCCTTGATCGTTTCGGGCACGTCACCGGCAACGATTGCCTGGGCAAGGCCCTCAACAACGGCGGTTTTACCGACGCCCGGTTCACCAACCAGAACCGGGTTGTTCTTCGTGCGGCGCGAGAGGATCTGCATGACGCGCTGCATTTCCGTGCGGCGACCAATCACCGGGTCGAGCTTGTTTTCACGGGCAGCCTGGGTGAGGTTACGACCAAACTGTTCCAGAATTGCCGAGTTTGTCTGACCTGAACCGGTGGAAGAAGCACCAACACCAACGCTTTCGCGGCCGTCATCGCTATTGCGCTGGTAGCCGGAGAGAAGCTCAATGACGGTCTGGCGAACCTTGCCCAGATCGGCACCCAGCTTGATAAGAACCTGCGAAGCAACGCCTTCGCCTTCCTTGAGCAGACCGAGGAGAAGGTGTTCGGTGCCGATGTAGTTGTGGCCGAGCTGCAACGCCTCACGCAGGCTGAGCTCAAAAACGCGCTTGGCACGAGGGGTGAAGGGAATGTGCCCTTCGACCGGCTTCTCGCCTTCACCGATGATGTCGATGACTGCTGCGCGGACCGCATCCTTATTGATGTCAAGGCTTTCCAAGGCCTTCGCGGCCACGCCTTCACCCTCGGTAATCAGACCAAGCAGGAGATGCTCGGTACCGATGTAGTTGTGATTGAGGCTGCGCGCTTCATCTTGCGCGAGGACGACGACCCGTCGGGCTCGGTCCGTAAAGCGTTCAAACATCGTTTCTCCCTTTGGTTCAGGTCACAGTCTCACGTACGCGACCTGCTTTTCACTGAGTCCCACACTACGGGGTAGCGAGGCCGTGCGCGCGTTTGTTCACCAAGGGCAGATGCCATTGGTTGACGCGAGTTCCACGAGCGTCCCCTTCACGGCATAGTGCGTCTTTCCAGACGCGCATCTGGCCTATTCTCTAAACCTCAATAACCAGGGTGTAGGGGCCGTCATTTACTAGTTCTACGGACATCATTGCGCCAAAACGCCCGGTTTCGACGTGGATTCCGCGGGTACGCAGCTCCTCAACAACGGCATCGACCAGAGGCTCAGCGACGGGTCCCGGCGCCGCCTTCGACCACGAGGGACGCCGCCCTTTACGCACATCTCCGTAGAGCGTAAATTGCGAAACCACGAGGACGCTGGCTTCCTCTGCGCGATCCTGAATAGACGTCTCGTCCTCAAAGATCCGCAATTCTGCAATCTTTCGTGCAAGAGTTTTTGCCTGCTCGAGGGTGTCCTCGTGAGTGACACCGACAAGGACAAGAGCTCCCGGCCCCGGGCATTCGCCGATGACCTCACCATCAACCGATACCGAGGCGCGAGTGACGCGCTGCAAAATTCCACGCATGGGCGTGCTCCTTGGCTCCTAAGTGTTGTCCGCTGGTTCGTCCGCAGAGTATTCCACTGATAAGTCTGTTACCGTCCGCCGATTGATTTTCCGCCAAGTGCGGGAACATCTGGCCGGCGCAGATCTGGATTGTGCAGTTCTGCCCCCGGACGTTCCTTCGGTGACACCGAGGACTTCCCATCGATCGGGACAATAAGTTCTTGCGCTGCTGCAATTCCATCCAAGTCCAGGACGACATCAGGTGAGAGCGCGCGTGAAACCACAGCAAGAGCAATCGGCCCCATATCAGCGTGACGAGCAACCGATGTCACCACACCCACGCGACGTCCACCCACTTCGATGAATTGTCCCGGATTTGGAAGATCTCCCCTGGAACCATCCAATTGCAGGAAGACCAAGCGCCTTGCGGGACGCCCGAGGTTCAAGATCCGGGCAACAGCTTCTTGTCCTCGGTAGCACCCCTTATTCGTGTGAACCGCAGTACGCAACCAGTCCAGTTCTGCCGGCATCGAGCGCGCGTCAGTCTCATGTCCCAGACGTGGGCGCCACGCAGCGATCCGCGTTGCTTCCCATGCTGCTATTCCCGCTGCTCGACGCTTTGGCGCACCTTCGCTCCACGCGTGCCAAAATTCGGGGGCTTGCTCCCTTGGGACAAGGTGTATATGGAAGGCAAGTGATTCGCCCGGGTGCTTCCCTTGGTAATACGCCGCTCCCCCATCGACAACTCCCGGCCAAGGATCATTCCATGTCAGCGCAACCTGATCGCACTGGGAAACTCCACTGTCCCCCACGCTTCCAACCAACCACCAGCGCTGTGAAATCGTCATTTCGACACGAAGCGCAAAACGCATGGAATTGAGCCAATCAGCCAACGCTTGGGCGTCAGAAGCCTCGGTTATGAGGTAGAGAATTTCACCATCATCGATGGCTCCGCATGCGTGCTCGATATGCCCCTGGGGGTTCATAATCAGCAGTTCGCGTGATTCTCCGGGAGCGATACCAGTCAAAACCTGGCTTGAAATTGAGGTTAGCCACGTCAGTCGATCAGGACCAGACACTTCGACAACGGCAAGGTCAGGGCGGTCTGTAATTGCTCGACCTGCCTCTAGGGCCCACTGTTCCCCAGAAGGATCACCGTAGTGAGCAGTTACACCACAAGCGACATCGCCTTCCACGTCTTCAAGGGCGACCGCGCCCGGAAGTGTCGCCAGAGGAGACTTCCACTGCGTTTCGCTCTGTGTCACTTACTCGCCATCCTTTTGCTCAGTTTCATCGAGGACGTCAACGCGCATGAGTCGTCCAGAAAGCTCAACATGACTTTCATGGTCATTTCCCTGGCGTTCATTCGCCCAGAGCATTTCGCCCGCAACTAGGCCATACATTCGCGAAAAACGCTCAAACTCTGCGGCCTTAGGGTCACGAATCAGCAGATCAGTCTCCATCTGAATCCGCGGTCCCATTGAACGGCCAACCCAACGTGCGCTGTAACCATCACTTTGAGCGCCCTGCGCGACCATTTCACGGGTTTCATAGTGACCGGGTTCTGGCAGCATGCCGGAACCGGGAAGCAATGAGACGTACAAAGTTTCTTCACGCATCAGTTCTCCGACTTCCAGCGCCGCAATACCGCGAGCCGCATCCCAAATCGGATCAATACTTTCGCGGGCAGTTGCAGAGTAGATTCGCGTGACGAGCTTCATCTGCTTTCCGCAGATCGCCCCTTCTGCCTCTTCATAAATCGGCTGGTCATCACCTTCGTCGATGCTGAGCATTCCCCAGCCCTTCCACGGGCCAAGCATCCAAGCCAAAGGAGCAATTTCTAGGGGCAGGTTTTCTGGAATGGAGAACATGACTCCAGCCTAAGCGGCCACACCCCCATCTGCGAACTGAGTTTGGATTAAATTCCACCGATTCGGAACATGATGTACACCGGTAGCGAGGCCATGAGGAACTTCGCGCTCCCCCGCGCAATCGCGCCAATTGTCGGCCGCGCCCACTCGGTATCGCCCATCAAACCATCCAGAACAATCACGACCAAGGCGACAGCAACCCCCGTGAAAATACCGAGAATTGCAACAGCGGTTGTCAGTCCCGAATAGGCCGCAAGCCCGGGCAGAACGATCGGGCTGAGATCCGCGCTTTGACCCAGTTTCCACACCGCAACCGAGGCGATCACTCCAGAAAGCAGCGCCGCACCCAGAGCGCCTAGAGATTGCGAACGGAAACCCGCTCCAATCTGGTCGCCCCACACGGTACACGAAACAATAACGCAGGCGATGGGAACCGCAATCCTCCAGCCCTGCGAAGATGCAAGTGTCACCCACGAGGATCCCGAAACCACGACAAGCAGCGCAGTAAGCGAGCTCATTAACGAGGCCGTTGTTGAGCGTGTCGCCCAAGAACCGTGACCGCTGGAAGAGTAATCACGCGGCGTCGAGGCAGTGAAGACTTCCACCGCGACAACCGCAACCGTCCCCAAGCCCATGACCGCAGTGGCCGCCATCAAATCAGCACTGATTGTCACAACCAATGCTGCAATGCAGCCGGCGAGGCCGACGGTAACTTGGGCCGGAACCGTAACCTTCGTATTTGTGAGAGAGGGCCAGCCTGCGGCAAGCAAGCACGAGGCCATCGCGACGACTAATGAACAGGCCCATGATTCCCATGGAGTGAACCACAGGATGAAAGTTGCCAGCGAAAGAGCTGCAACAGTGAATGCGGAGGTATGAAGCCCTCGGCGTAGAGCGGGGTTAATTGATTCGCTCTCACTCATCGCATAGGGCACGCGCGTGGTGTCTGGAGCGTGTCGAACTCTATGCCGGATGCGAATAATCCCCGTGTGAGTGCTCACGTGCTCACGCGTGGGGGCATATTCCTTAGCTTCGCGTGTTGTCATCCGATGAGACGCATCTTGCTTATGTGAGTGGCGACCTGAAGATAGCTGCTTTTCACCCGAACTTTGAGCGCTTTCCTGCGCGTGTGCTGCAGCGCGTTGCCGTTGGCGCTCGCGGCGCGAGGGCAGTTTCGCAGGGGAAGACTCAAGATGCTCCATTCCTCTATGGTCCCACATGGCTGCTATTGAGGCCTCAGCGGCACGGAATGCGTCGACCAGTGCTGTGCTCTATGCTCGGTGATGCGTACCGAGTTGTTAAGCCCCGGGCTCCAACCTCTGCCGCTACGAGCGGCCTTCGCGCCGACAGGCGCTTTCGGCTCGGTGCGCGCTTTTTATTGCCCAAAATGCACCGACGCCGCACCCCACACTGTGGGAGCGCGACGTCGGCCTCGAAAAATCAACCGCTCAGCAGAGGGTTACTCCCCCAGCAGCGGGAAACGGATAATGGTCGCCTCGCGGCCAGGGCCAACCCCAATCGAGGAAATTCGGCAGCCCACGAGCTCCTCAAGACGCAGGATGTACGCCTGCGCGGCCTCGGGAAGCTCATCGAAACTCCGGCATCCGGTGATGTCTTCACTCCAGCCTGGAACCATTTCGTAAACGGGGACTGCGCGGGCGAAATCAACCTGATCCGGCGGCATTTCATCGACGGAAATGCCGTCAAGTTCATATCCCACACACACGGGAATTTCCTTGTACCCGGTGAGAACATCCAGTTTGGTCAGGCACAGGTCGGTCAAACCATTCACGCGTGCTGCATAGCGCACGACAACGGCATCAAACCAGCCGGTACGGCGCGGACGGCCGGTGGTCACACCAAACTCGCCACCGCGGGTACGCAAATCCTCGCCGACTTCATCATCAAGCTCGGTCGGGAAGGGCCCCTCACCCACGCGTGTCGTGTAGGCCTTCGCCACGCCAACAACGCAATCGATGCGAGTCGGGCCAACACCTGCACCCGCGAGCGCACCGCCAGCGGTCGGGTTGGAGGAGGTAACGAAAGGGTAGGTTCCGTGGTCGATATCGAGCATGGTCGCCTGACCACCTTCAAAAAGAACGGTTTCACCGCGGTCGAGTGCCTCATTCACAACCAAGGACACATCGCACATCATCGGCTCGATACGGTCTGCGAAAGACAGAAGGTGATCGGTCACTTCGGCAGGGTCCAGGGTAGGCAGGCCCACGGCCTCGAAAATCGTGTTCTTCGGACCCAGAGCGGCTTCAACCTTGGCACGAAGGGTATCGGGGTGGAAGAGATCCTGAATACGGATACCAATGCGGTTCATCTTATCGGCATAGGTCGGGCCAATACCGCGACCTGTCGTGCCGATCTGATTGTTGCCGCGAGCACGCTCATTCGCCTGATCCATCAGGCGGTTATACGCGGGAATGATGTGTGCATTCGCTGAAATAAGCAGTCGTGAACAGTCCACTCCGCGGCCTGAGATCTCGGCAAGTTCCTCGAAAAGAACATCGAGGTCGACGACAACGCCATTGCCAATGATCGGTGTGACGCCCTCGGAGAGAATCCCCGCGGGAAGTAAGTGAAGCGCATACTTTTCACCGTCGATAACAACCGTGTGACCTGCATTGTTACCACCGTTGAACTTAACGACGTAATCGGTGTGTTGTCCCAGCTGGTCGGTAGCTTTTCCCTTGCCTTCGTCGCCCCATTGGGCGCCGAGAACGATGACGGCGGGCATGTTTTCTCCGTATTTCAATGCATTGCGGGTATGAAGTTGTTGCGTGCGCAAGGCGCAACGGGTTCAAGTTTAGCCGAGGATCGCGCGAGGCGAGAGGGACCTTGCGGGCAAGGCCGCTGAGTAGCAATCTCGGGGCGTCCTCACTATTCCCAGTCGCTACTTAGGCCGCAGCGGGATTCTGGAGTAGCAGGCCAACAACCCACAATGTCGCGGCGCTCAGAGCGGCAATCAATTCAATCGCAATGGTCCAACCAAAAGCCTTGAGTGCAACAACCGTGGCCTTCCACGCCTTTTGAGTGTCCTGGTTGCGCAAATATTCCACAATGAAGATGGCGGCAATCATGCCCAAAATTAGCCCGAGAGGCAGACCAATAAACCAACCGACAAAACCGCCGATTCCTCCCCACACTAGGGTGGATTAGGGAATTCCTGCCTTAGTCATTCCTCGGGCGGGAATGATGTATTTCAGGATTGTTCCGACAATCAAGATGGCAGCAGAAATAGCAAAAATAATCCATGCGCTGCGTGTCCCGGTCATCCATGCCCACACGAAAATCGCGCCGCCAACGAAGGGTGAAGACGGCCACACTTGGACAACCGCACCGATCACGCCAAAGAGAATGACGGCTGCGATGATCAAGACTGCTGTAAGACTCATGAATGAATCATAGCGTTTTTGAATTGAGAACCTTTCACGGCATGATTGACCCAGCGCCCCCAGCGAAGGAGTGAACAATGGGTTTCATTAAACGCCGAGATCCCAATAAACATCCCGGTATTCTGACAACGTCGGTTGCTCGCTATTCAGCGATGTACCCGGTCAATGAATCACCCGAGCACGCGGCGGGACGCTGCCTTGACTTTTGGAATCGCTTCGGCGCTCGCGGAGAAACTCCCGGCTATAGGGAGGAGCTTGCCCTTCACGGATGGACGGGCACCGAGATCATTATCGGCTCAGACTTCAAAGAGCTCATGTGGACTGGAGTTTCTGATTGGGTGGAGGTTGTGCCGCATTTGTTCCCCCAAAAACTCAAGCGTTCGATGCTGGGGATGAATCGATTGGTGATTGCCGCGCGCCGCGTGTCCGCAGAGGGCGAGTTCTTTACAGAGCTTTACTGCACCCCAAGCGACATCATCGCGAATAATGACTCGATTCTGAACGATGTTTTATACGTGACACTGCACCAGTTCGAAGAGGAATACCGAAACACTGGTTTCTTACGCGTGGGCGCAACGTATTTCTACGCCGACGACCTGCCGAAAGACCACTTCTTAGAGACGCAAAACATCTACTGCATCCGCAGGGATGTCAAGCGCCGCCGCAAAGGCAAGATTTAAGGAAACACCCCCAGCCAAGTCTTAGGTAGGGGGGAGTTGTTCCCATTGAGCGCTATTTTCGCTGCTCTCAATACTTTTCTGCGCGGGCGCGACGAAGCGAATCGACCTCGTACAGGGCAATCCCCGTTGCAACTGCTGCGTTCAGCGATTCAACCGAGGAAGCAATCGGAATTGAGACGATTTGATCGCAAGTCTGGCGAACGAGGCGAGAAAGGCCATTGCCTTCAGCACCCGTGACGACAACCAGCGGGCCATCGGCCAGCTTCAGATCGCGCAGTTCAGTGTCGCCACCACCATCGAGGCCGACGACGAAGAACCCGGCCTTCTTGCAGTCCTCGAGTGCTCGCACAAGGTTTGTAGCACGCGCAACGGGCACGCGAGCAGCGGCACCGGCCGAGACCTTCCACGCAGTGGTATTGACACCCGCACTGCGACGCTCTGGGATGATCACACCATCAGCGCCGAATGCACCCGAACTACGCAAGACGGCGCCCAGGTTATGCGGATCGGTGACCTGATCCAGTGCTACCAAAAGTGGAACACCTAGCTGCTGCAAAGAATCTGCAATGAGATCCTCAACATCGCGGTATTCGTAACCACGCACTTCGATGGCAACGCCCTGGTGGACCGCACCGTCAGTTGCGACGTCTAGGTCGCGGCGCGTCACTTCGTAGACGGGTGCGCCCAGTCCCGAGGCCAGGCGGACAACTTCCTCAACGCGGTCATCCTTCACGTTGTCAAGGACAAAGACACGTTCGATCGGCACTCCCGCACGCGCGGCCTCGGCAACTGGATTGCGGCCGGCGATCAGTTCATGTCCCTCGGCAATCTTGATGGAGGATTTCGCGCGAGCGCGTGCGATTGCGGCTTCCTGGGCCTCGCGAGCTTCACGTGCTTTCTTACGCTTGAACGCGGGATGGTAGGTGCGGTCTTCAGCCTTGGGCGTCGGTCCTTTACCTTCGAGGCGACGGCGCGAGTGACCACCGGTGCCAACCTTCGGGCCCTTCTTCGAGCCAGGCTTCCTTACGGCGCCGCGACGTCCATCATTTCCAGCCATCGTGTCTCCTTGTTTTGTCGTGAACTGACACAAGCATACGGTGTCAGCTCAGCATCGGGGCGGCTAGGGCGCGCTTTAATCGATTTCGCACCCGCATGCTTGTCACCTCCGCGAGCCGGCCGAATTATCCAAGGCTCCAGGTTGCTCCGTCTTTTCCATCCGCAACCTGAACACCAGCCTGGGCCAGTCGATCACGGATTTGATCGGCAGTAGACCAATCCTTATCAGCACGCGCCTGAGCACGCTGTTCAAGCAATGCCCCGACAAGCACGTCAAGCGCATGCTTTTGCGGGTCCTCAGCCGTTTCTCCCGAGGCCGATGCCCCCGCCCCAGCATGTGCCCACTGGGGTGACGCCGGATCCAACCCGAGCACATCGAGCATGGAGCGGACCAAGATTTGCTGGCGTTTAATCGCCTGCTTATCCCCTTCAGCCAAGGCAATATTGCCCAGTTTGAGCTGCTCATGAACCGCTGCCAATGCACCGGCAACATTGAGATCATCATCCATAGCAATGGTGAAGGCATCGGGGAGCTCTCCGGGGCTCAAGAACAATTCCTCCGGGCTTGCTGCGCCAACGGCCTCGATTGATCGGGTAACGAAAGCTGAGAACTTCTCCCAGGCAGCGTTTGCATCGGGAAGAGTGTCGGGTCCCCACTCGATGGCACTGCGGTAATGCACCGTTGAAAGTGCCCAACGCACTGCAGCCGCGGGGAAATCCTGTGTCAGAGTCTCAATTGAAAGGACATTTCCCAAAGACTTCGACATCTTTTCGCCCTTGGTTGTCACCCAGGCGTTATGGACCCACACCTGCGCAAAATCCCATCCCGCAGCGTGCGATTGTGCCTGTTCATTTTCGTGGTGAGGGAAGCGCAAATCGATGCCACCACCGTGAATATCAAAGGTTTCACCCAAGTAGCGGTAGGACATCGCAGAGCATTCGAGGTGCCAACCCGGGCGGCCCCTCCCCCAAGGAGAATCCCACGAGGCCGTGGCTGGTTCTTCGGGCTTTGCGGCCTTCCAAAGCGCGAAATCACGCGGGTCCTTCTTCCCGGCCTCGGTCGCGGAATCAATCTGCGATTCGTCTTCGGTCGTGCGCATATCTTCAAGACGCTGGTGGGTGAGCGAGCCATAGTCTTTTTGCGAGGCGACCGAGAAGTAGACGTTTCCCGCGCCGTCGCTGTACGCATGACCGCGATCCACCAAACGTTGGATCAGAGCAATTTGCTCTGGGATATGTCCGGTCGCACGCGGCTCATAGGTGGGGTCAAGCACACCGAGCTTGTGATAAGCCTCAGTAAATTCACGCTCATAGCGCTGCGCCCATGCCCACCAGGGCACGCCAGCTTCTGCAGACTTGCGAAGGATTTTGTCATCAATATCCGTGACATTACGGATATAGGTCACCTCAAGACCGCTGCGCTTAAGCCAACGAATCAAGGAATCGAAAGCGACCGCAGAACGCAGATGCCCAACGTGAGGAGAACCCTGAACGGTTGCACCACACAGGTAAATTCCAACATGTCCGGGCACCACTGGATTCAGTGGCTGCAAGCGTGCGGTTTTCGAATCGTACAGGTGAAGGCTCATACCTTCATGGTAAAGGGTGCCACCTTCATTTGGAGACCGGTTCGGCTTCCGGGACCGTGTAACGAAGAAATTAGCGCTCTGGCTTGACCTTGCTCTGAATAAGCTCTTTCAAGGCATCAACGTCGCGAGGCAATTCAACAACCCTCTGCTCGTGCCCTTCAATATCTGCAAAACGGGGCGGTACCGGTGGGACGAAACCAACGGCCTCGGCAATGGTTTCTTCGAACTTCACGGGAAGCGCAGTCTCCATCACTGCGACGGGACCCTCAAGTTTTTCGCGCAATTGGCGAGCAACCTGCACCCCATCGGCGGTGTGTGGATCCAAGAGGTAGTGCGATTCCTCCCAGGTGCGCCGAATTTGGGCCAGCCGATCTGCGTGAGTGGATGAGGCCGCGAGGAAGCCGAAGTTCTGCTGAAGTTGTGCGAATTCTTCGGTTCGAGAAAGGTCGAAATATCCCTGAGTGGCGACGCGGTTGAAAAGATCGCGTGTACGGGCCGCGTCCCGTCCAAGGAGATCGAAAATAAAACGTTCGAAGTTCGAGGCCTTCGAGATATCCATCGAAGGTGAGGAGGTCGCAAGAGTATCTTCACTGCTTCGAACCCGGTATACGCCCGTTCGGAAGAACTCCTCAAGAACATTATTTTCGTTTGTAGCAACGACCAGAGACTCAAGGGGAAGCCCCATCTGGCGGGCAATATGCGCTGCGCAGATGTTGCCGAAATTCCCACTGGGGACGACGACATTGAGGCGCAGGTCAGGCATTCCTGTCTGAAGACGAATGCGCAGCCAAGACGCAATGTAATACACAACCTGCGCCAGCAAACGGGCCCAATTGATGGAGTTAACCGCACCGATATGCCACTGCTGTTTGAAGTCGGAATCGATGTTGACGGCTTTAACAAGGTCTTGACAGTCATCAAAGACGCCATCAACTGCGACATTGACGATGTTGTCGTCAAGGAGGGAGAACATCTGTGCGCGCTGGAAGGGAGTCATGCGTCCGGCGGGAGTGAGCATGACGACGCTGAGGCCTAAGCGGCCTCGCAGCGCGTATTCTGCTGCGCTTCCGGTATCACCCGAGGTTGCACCAACGATGGTCAACCAATCCCCACGTCGTCCCAACTCGTATTCGAATAGCTCACCAAGAAGCTGCATTGCCATGTCTTTAAATGCAGCCGTAGGGCCATTAGACAGGTGGGCGAGCCAGAGGTTTTCTTCTGCGTTCACACACGTGACCGGCACAATTTCTGGGTCCGAAAATACGGGGGTGCGGTATGCGCGAGCGCAAATACCATCGAGATCCTCACGCGGAATGTCATCGATGAAGAGCGCCAGTACCTCAGCAGCAAGCGCGGCGTAGCCGTGCTGAGTGAGCACATCCTGCCAACGATTCAGCTGCTCAGCGCTGAGCTGAGGGTATGTTTCGGGCAGGTAGAGCCCACCGTCCGGCGCTAGCCCTGCGAGCAAAATATCGCAGAAGGAGGCGGAAGCGGCCTGAGGATCTCTGGTCGAAATGTAACGCACGCTCTCACCCTACCGTGAGCGGGTGGCTCGAGAAGGATGAATTGTTTCATCTGAGACGCTTTGTGGAGAGAACCAGAAAGTAGACGCAAATGCCCGCCAGGCGATTTAGGCTACTGGCATGAGTGAAATGTCTTCGCTTCCTTTCCCCTACCGGGTTGGGCAAGCAATTGATGTCCATGCATATGCTGATCCGCAGTCAGATTTCGGGAACAAAACGCTGTGGCTTGCATGCCTTGAATGGCCAGGAGAAATCCCTCTTGAAGGGCATTCGGATGGCGATGCTGCCGCGCATGCCACCTGCGACGCGCTCTTGGCCGCCGCAGGACTGGGAGATCTTGGAACAAATTTTGGAACCGATCGCCCCGAATGGGCAGGAGCGTCAGGGAAGGCATTTCTTGAAGAGGTCCGCCGAATGCTGGCAGATGCCGGTTGGTTCATTGGAAACGTCACGGTTCAAGTCATTGCAAAGCGTCCGCGCATGATGAAACGCCTCGAAGAAGCCTCGCAGGCGATGAGCCAGATTCTTGGGGCCCCCGTCTCTGTTTCGGCAACAACAACTGACGGCCTCGGGTTCACTGGCAGGGGTGAAGGTATCGCTGCAAGTGCGACGGCTCTGATCTATCGCAAGTAACAGCGCACTTCACGTGAGTTTCACGCAAAAACAAGGCGGAGCCTAAACTCTCCTCACGCGTGCTCCAGAGCTACTTCAGCGAATCCAGCCTTGCCTTTGCCGGGTGAACAAAGAGTGTCATGACCAATCCCAACGCAAGGATCAAGATGATGCCAAGGATCCCCCAGTAGGTGTAGTCCGCACCGGCAGGTGTCCAATTGCGACCAAACGCCAGAAAGATGCCGTACATCGCTGGTGCAAGGAAGGACACTGCACGACCGGTCGTCGCATACAGCCCAAAGACCTCGCCTTCACGCCCCTCGGGGATCATGCGTCCAAGGAAAGATCGTGATGCAGACTGAGTCGGACCCACGAAAACGCAAAGGGCCAGACCGAAGGTCCAGAAAATAATCTTTCCGCCATTGTGCAAGAAGAAGACGCTCATACCCGCAATCACCATGCAGCTTAGCGAGATCACAATAAGGCGCTTCGGTCCGATGATGTCGTCCAAGGCACCCATGGCGATAGTGGCGATTCCTGCGACGACGTTTGCCGCAATCGCAAAGATAATCACCTCGCCAGATGAGAAACCGAAGGCCGTTCCCGCAAGGATCGCGCCGAAGGTGAATACACCCGCAAGACCATCCCTGAACACGGCAGAGGCCGCAAGGAAGAACAGCGTGTGCGGCGATTCCTTCGCCAGAGACTTCACCGTGCTCCACAGCTTTCGGTAAGAATCCCATAGAGTTTCGTGCTCACCGTGGTGCTCATCAATATGCCGGGGCTTGACGGGGTGAAGCATCAAAGGCAGTGCAGACAGCAGCATCCACGCTGCAGCAATCACCATTGAGACGCGAATGTGCAATCCATTCGCATGGGTAATGCCAAACCATCCGACCTCGGGACTGATCAGTCCAACGTACAGAATCAACAGCAAAACAATGCCACCGACATAGCCCGATCCCCATCCCAGACCGGAAATACGGCCCATGTTTTCTTTGGTCGAGAGGTGGTTGAGCATCGCGTTGTAATTGACCGATGCAAATTCGAAGAAAATATTGCCAATACCCAAAAGCGCAATGCCAAGGAAGAGGCCTCCGCGCGGCCCCAAAGGCCCTTCCGGAGCGACAAAGAACATCAGTGCCAGACAAATAACGACCAAGATCGTAAACACTGTTAAGGCAAGACCGCCTTTTCCGCGGCGATCAGCGCGTTGACCGGTAATCGGTGCGAGAAGCGCAATGATGATGCCTGCAGCAAAAAGACCCCACGAAAGGTAATCACTAGCGGTTCCCTTATCGGTGAAAGTCCCATCACTGGTCAGATAGACCGAGAAGACGAAAGTCGTTGCAACAGCATTAAATGCTGCCGAACCCCAGTCCCACAAAGCCCATTCAATGACCGGCTTCGTCAGAATCGATGCTTTCTTCTTCGCCGAAGGTGCCATCGATTGAGGGGGCGTCGATTCACTCATGTTCACTCCTTATACGCCTACCACCGTAGGCCTACCAGTGAAACTATCACGGAGAAGCAACGAAAAAGAAAAAATACAAGTAAGGGTCGTCACGCACGAGCATCTTCGGCAAGGATTGCGCGCGCAAAAACCAGATCAATTGGCGTCGTAATCTTCAATGCGCGGCCTTCACCGGCAACAATGCGAACGGGAATTCCCGCCTGCTGAGCAAGCCCGGCATCATCAGTAAGCGCTGTGGCTTCGCTATTCGCCGAGGCCGCGGCACGCCGATGCAGCTCACGGATCACTTTCCAGGGGAAACCCTGCGGAGTCTGAACGGCAACCAAACCAGCGCGGTCAACCGTCGCCTCAACATAGCGCGCGCCCTGCACTTGCTCTGCCGAGGCCTCGGGAACTTCATGGAAGCTCTTCAGCGTATCCGCCACCGCAAGGCCTGGGATCACCGCCTGCTCTCCCGCGCGAAGAGCATCAATCACGCGAGAAACCAGCTGAGGGGAAACCAAAGGGCGAGCTGCATCATGAATCAAGACGGGGCTGTCATCACTCAAATCAGCAGCTGTTTGGGCAAGTGCCTCGAGTCCAGCAGCGACGGAAGCCTGCCTAGACAGGGGGGAACCCGGAACAACGCGGACAATATCACGAAACTCGGCAGTCTCCAGAAGTGCACGGAACTCTTCGAAGCGTTCTGGAGGTGCTGTCACAACAGCGCAATCAACGCCACCAGAATGGAGGTTCCTGAGCGCGTGCTCAACCAAAGACATTCCGTCGAGTTCAACCAAAGCTTTCGGGCGATCTGAGCCCAAGCGCGTACCCGATCCGGCCGCAGTGATGACCGCGTAAACCTGAGCCGGGGATGTTGAGGTCACTCTTGTTCCGCGTCTTCTTCCGGGAGGTCATCCGCGATTGCGAGGGACTCGTCGTAGCCCTCAGCCAAGACCTCGTCGAGGCGCGCAGCCGCAGCGGTCTTATCGATATCACGGGCAAGTGCAAGTTCAGAGCTGAGGATCTGACGAGCCTTCGTCAGCATGCGCTTCTCACCGGTCGACAGCTTCTTCTGATCATCACGGCGAGTAAGATCTCGAACAACCTCGGCAACCTTGACGATATCGCCAGTCGCAATCTTCTCTTGGTTGGCTTTGAAACGACGCGACCAGTTTGTGGGCTCTTCAATATAGGGAGCGCGCAGGACCGAAAGCACCGTCTCCAAACCGTCTTCGTCAACAACGTCACGCACACCGACAAGATCAACGTTTTCGGCGGGTACCTGAATGGTGAGATCACCCTGACTGACGCGCAGAGTCAAGTACGTCTTCTCTTCGCCGCGAATAACACGGGTGGAAATTTCCTCAATCTTCGCGGCGCCGTGGTGAGGATAAACAACGGTCTGACCGATCTCAAATGACATAGAAGAAACTCCTGCGCTTCAGCTGAACTGCGGTCTATATTCTATCAGTTCACATACTTTCTGCGCCTTTGAATGGTGAGCAGCTGTGCACAGACGCGCCTGGGACTAGAAAGCCCTGCCCATCACACTCACGGTGAATTTTCCAGAAGGACAGCTTTCAAGAGGGCCAGCGCGATCGCAACAAAACGCAAACGCGGCGGTCCCGGAATTCGGAACCGCCGCGCCTATTGCAGAAATTACTTACCTTGGTTGGCGACCGCAGCGATCTTCGCCTCGGCCTCGGGATCCAGGTAGGTGCCACCCTTCTTGATGGGCTTGAGGGTTTCCTCGTCAAGCTCGTACACCAGCGGGATGCCGGTGGGGATGTTAACGCCGGCGATGTCCTCGTCGGAGATCTCATCCAGGTGCTTGACGATCGCGCGCAGAGAGTTGCCGTGCGCGGCGATCATAACGGTCTTGCCGGTCTTGATCGCGGGAACGATGGTCTCATCCCAGTAGGGCAGCAGACGTGCGATGACGTCCTTGAGGCACTCGCTCATGGGAACGGGTTCACCGGCGTAGCGGGGATCCTGATCCTGCGAGAACTCAGAACCTGCTTCGATTGCGGGCGGAGCCACGTCGAAGGAACGGCGCCACAGCATGAACTGCTCCTCGCCGTACTCGTCGCGGATTTCCTTCTTATTCTTGCCCTGGAGCGCACCGTAGTGACGCTCGTTGAGGCGCCAGTTGCGCTCAACGGGGATCCAGTGACGGTCAGCAGCGTCAAGTGCCAGGTTCGCGGTCATGATCGCGCGACGCAGCATCGACGTGAACAGGAGATCCGGAAGAACACCGGACTCCTTGAGGAGTTCACCACCGTGGGTTGCTTCCGCGCGGCCCTTGTCCGACAGCGGAACATCCACCCAACCGGTGAAGAGGTTCTTTGCATTCCATTCGCTCTCGCCGTGGCGGAGCAGCACCAGTTTGTAGGTCATGCACATATTCTTTCATTCTTTTCGCATATGTGTCACGGGACCTGCGTCACGCGTCCCGCCTTTTCCCCTGTTTCTCGGAGATGAGAAGAAAAACGGCGACATCCTGCACGCGTCCTGTCCACAACACCCCAGCGCATGAGCTCTCAAAATCATCAAATAACCGCAACCTAATCAACTTCGATCAGTGTCTCAGTAGGGGCTATCCAGCAACTGCTCAGTATGTTCCTTTTAAACTTTGGGCATGAGTGACACAACATCAAAGCGCCACTTTTTCCGTACGGCGACCGCATTGTCCACCTTGGCAGCACTCGTTTCACTGAGTGCATGCTCTCAGAGCGCGCCTTCCGCATCGACCTCCGCAACGAGCGAGGCAACCCCCGAGGCAACCGCTTCAGCCACCTCCGCGGTCCCCGCTGTCGCAGGCTACAAACCCGGTGAGATTCCGCCAGTTCCTCTTTTCAAAGTTCCCCCAATCGGCGTATTCGCCTCAAATGCTGACAAGGCTGTCATTGACGCGACCGCTAAGATTTCCTCCGTTCCCGGCGTAACCGTTGCCCCCGCCGTGTGTGAGGGTTCCGGATTGGTGACCAACGGCGGAAATACCGTACTTGGTGGCGACGGATCAGGTGTCTCCAATAACGGCGATAAGCAGGTCGTCAACAGTGGTGACGGCTCCGGCGTTATTAACGAGGGTCCAGTAAGCATCGTTGTCGATGGCACGGGCGGTGGCGTCTACAACGATTCATCCAACGGACTGAACATCACGATCAGTTCCGATGGCTCCGGTACCTACACCTCAAACACTCTGAACATCACGGTTAGCCCTGACGGTTCCGGCGTCTACAACAACTCCGAAACCGGCGAAAAGATCGTGATTAGCTCCGATGGTTCCGGCAACTACAGCAACAGCAAGACTTCGGTGACCTACAGCCTTGATGGCAAGGGCGGCGGCGTCTACAACGGCCCGAACTTGAGCATCATCAACAACGGCGATGGCACCGCGACGGTAAATGGCCAGCAGGTGAAGGCTGACAAGGCACCGACCGTTGGCAAGGTTGGTAAGTTCCCCAAGGTCGATAGCCTCAAGCCCGTCGAGAGCTGCGGCACAACCATCACCCTGGAAGATGGCGTCCTCTTCGACTTCGGCAAGTCCGATATTCGTCCCGAGGCAGCAGCAACCCTGAAGAAGCTTTCTGAGGTACTCACGAGCGCGAAGGTTCCGGCTGCACACGTTTACGGCCACACCGATTCAATTGGTGACGATGCTTCCAACCAGGCCCTGTCTGAGGAACGCGCTACTGCAGTCGTCAACGAACTGAAGAAGGATGGCGTCACTGCAACCTTGGATTCTCAGGGATTTGGCGAAAGCAAGCCGGTCGCACCCAACACGAACTCCGATGGTTCGGACAACCCCGCCGGTCGCCAAGCGAACCGCCGCGTGGAGATCTTCATTCCCGCATTCTGACAGTAAGTGGCTGAGGCACATCACTACCCCAGCTTTTTGCGCTTAGTTCCAACTATTCAATTTCAACTGCCCCCCGAACCAGTCGATCACTCTCAAATGAACTTCTCCCCCACATCCAGTGTCCAACCAGATGGAAGGTACGCATGTCTACTCACCAGCCCACTACCGAGGCCTCGATGAACCCCGAAATAACAAGCGGAACTCACCCCGCAGATCAGGGTGATGCAGGCTACGATAAGGCCCTCAAAAACCGCCACCTGCAGATGATTGCAATCGGTGGATCGATTGGAACTGGCCTCTTCCTTGGTGCAGGCGGACGCCTTGCGCAGGGAGGTCCGCTTCTTGCTCTCGCCTACGCGGTTTGTGGAGTTTTCGCCTTCCTCATGGTCCGCGCACTCGGTGAGCTCGCAATCCGTCGCCCCTCCTCTGGAGCCTTCGTCTCTTACGCACGTGAATTCCTTGGTAGACGTGGTGCTTTCATCACCGGCTGGTTCTTTTTCCTCGACTGGGCAGTGACGGTGATGGCAGATATTACGGCGGTCGGCGTCTATATGCACTACTGGAATCTCTTCGAGTGGATCCCGCGTTGGGTGATCGCTCTGATCGCTCTTGTCCTGGTTTTCTGCCTCAACATGCTGTCGGTGAAAGCCTTCGGTGAGGCCGAATTCTGGTTTGCTCTCATCAAAGTTGCAACGATTTTAATCTTTATGGCGCTTGCCATTTGGGCGATCATCACCCAGGCCCAGATGGGCGACCACACCGCCGGCGTCCACAACATCGCCGAAAATGGCGGCCTACTCCCACAGGGCATCGCACCGATCTTCGCACTGACTCTGGGCGTTGTCTTCGCTTTTGGCGGCACTGAAATGGTGGGCGTCGCTGCCGGCGAAGCGAAAGATGCACAGAAGATACTTCCCAAGGCAATCAACTCGATGGCCCTGCGAATTTTCTTCTTCTACGTCGGTACCGTGACTCTCATGGCTTTAGCCCTGCCCTACACCGTTTATTCCTCCGACGAGTCCCCCTTCACCACCTTCTTCGCTTCGCTCGGAATTCCTCACGCCGGTGATATCGTCCAGGTTGTCGTTCTAACCGCAGCGCTTTCCTCGCTTAATGCGGGGCTCTACGCGACGGGCCGAACCCTGCGCTCAATGGCCGTTTCTGGCGAAGCCCCCAGCTTCGCCTCGAGACTTAACAAGCACCACGTCCCCTACGGCGGAATTATCATCACCGCCTCACTCGGACTGCTGGGGGTACTGCTCAACGCATTCCTGCCCGACGATGCTTTTGAAATCGTCATGAGCTTGGCCGGAATCGGCATTGCGGGTACCTGGGCGATGATCCTCATTACCCACCTGGCATTCCTCAAGCGTGTGCGTGCCGGGAAGGAGGAGCGCCCCTCATACCGCATGCCGGGCGCACCTTTCACGAACTACATCTCGCTCGCTTTCTTTGCGATTGTCATCGCTTCAAATGTGACTAGCGCCAATGGCCGTTGGACTCTTGCGCTCTTCGGAGTGGTGGTCGTGGCAATGGTTTGTGGTTGGTATGCAATTCGGGGTAAGTTTTCTTCAAATGACGAGGCCCCCCGCCGCTTAGGCGAATAACCACCCCTCTGCTCTCGTTTCTTTTTCGCTATCCGATGATGGAAGAGGACGCACTATGAGGATTCATGTGACGTATGCAGGCGGAACAATCGGGATGGTTGATTCTCCTGACGGTTTGCGACCGGGCGCCGATATGGCATCGTGGCTCAACACTCAGTTCGACGGAATCGAGCTTACGGGACAGGTGTCAATGTCTCAGCTCTCGCCGCTCGTCGATTCTTCGGAAACGACACCGATCCACTGGCAGATGATCATCGACGATATTCGCGCTCATGCCGATGAAGCCGATGCTTTCTTGGTTCTCCATGGGACCGACACCATGGCCTATAGCGCTGCGGCACTGTCGTACGCACTGGCGGATTTCACGAAACCTATTGTTTTGACGGGTTCTCAGTATCCGCTGGGCGTTGTCGGAACCGACGCCTCCGCAAATGTGACGGGTGCTTTGCGCGCTGCCGGAAGTTCCCAGGTGAGCGGCGTGACTTTGTTCTTTGGCCATATGCTTCTGGCAGGAAATCGTTCAACGAAGACCTCATCATGGGCCTTCGCTGGCTTTGACTCACCTTCGACATTGCCGATTGCACGTACAGGTGCCCCTTGGCGCTGGTATCACAGTGTCGAGGCCGGTGAGGGTTGGGCTAATCCGGCACCTTACGCTCGCCACGATGTTGCCGTTGTGGACATTGTTCCCGGCCTGAGCGCCACGCGTTTACGTTCCATGTTTACTCCCCTGCCCGAGGCGGTGATCATCCGCGCATACGGCGTGGGGAATATTCCGGCTTCAGACCCGGGTTTTGTGGATGTTTTGCAGAAGCTGCACGAGGCCGAGGTTCCCTTAATCGTTGCCTCGCAGTGCCACCAGGCCGAGGTTGTCTTGGGCCATTACGAGGCAGGGAGCACTCTTGCGCGCTTGGACGCAATTAGCGCGCATGACATGACGCTCGAGGCCTTATATGCGAAGACCATCTTCTTACTCTCTCAGGGATTGCAGGGTGAAGAGTTCGCGCAGTGGATGAATCGATCTATTGCTGGCGAAGTGAGCCTTCCGGGTATTGCATAGCTGACCTGCGGTTTTAGCTATTCCAGCGGATATAGGATGAACCTAAACCGGTACAGATCACGAAAACTGACCACTCGACACAAAACGTATTGAATACAAATATAAATGCGGGGTATTTCGATAAGAAATGCCCCGCATTTATATCAGAGGAATTCAGAACAAAGGTCAGCGGTTTTCCTTTTCAAACTGCTCGACAATGGCCGAAGGAATCCGACCGCGATCACTCAGCTCGATCCCCTTTTCACGAGCCCAACGACGCACGCGAACACTCTTTGCTTCCGTATCTCTACACGGTGTTGTGCGACGACTATTGAGACGCCCGCCTACCCTGCGAGCTGCAGAAATCCACGGTGACATGTCCCGCTCAAATTGCTCTGCATTCTGGTCGGAAAGATCAATTTCATACGATACGCCTTTGAATGCGAATGAAATTGTCTGCTTGGCGACCGAGCCATCACGGTCATCAACCAATACAACGACTTTCTTCTGCACAGTTTTCACCCTTCGAAAACTCGTCAACCGCAGAGAAGAATTCTTTTTTCTGCGATCGAGTAATGCGCTTTTCGAAGCCACACTATCACATTTTCGATATTAACTATTAATTTTTTGAGCCCTTATAATTGCCTGTCTCATTTTCGATTCAAGCGTTGTATGGCCTGATCAAAACCTATAAACTGTCCTTTCGTTAGAGAACCTCGAGGATGAAGGCTAAAACGGAGAAGGGACATGAACCAAGCAAAGCGGGCTCGCGAAATCGAACAGTTTTTCATTACTATCACTAGGGCTTCTGCGGCTCTAGAGGCAACGCTCAAGCGCGAGTTCGGACTTTCACTCGGCGAATATCGCGTCCTCGATGAGGTCGCTTCAGCCGGCAAAATTGGAATCCGTATGGGAGAACTTGCCCAATCGGTCATTTTTAGCCCCTCGCGTCTGACACACACCTATCGTCGTCTGGCCGATCGCGATCTCATCGTTCGCACCCCCTACGAATTCGATCGTCGAGGTGGCACAATCACCATCACCGATGCAGGCAAGAAACTCGTCACCTCCGCCCAACAGGCTGAGCGAGCACTTCTGCGCGACATTATTAGCGACGATATCTCGGACGAAGACCTCAACGTGTTGATCCGCGTTGGTTCAGACGTTAACACTCGCTTGGATGAAGTCGAAAAGCGCTAGTACTCTCAACTAGTGTGAACGCACCCGGTTTACCACTCTCCCGGCTCTCGCCCCGAATCCGCATGGGGCTAGCGGTATTCGTTACCGCAATAATGGCAGGGTTAGTTGGTGCCGGGTGTTCTCATCTTCTCCACCTGATCGAAGGCCTCGTCTTCGGCGACGCAAACGGCACGCTTCTTCAGGCAATTTCCTCAGTGCCTTGGTGGCACAGGATTTGCGCATTGGGGGGAGCAGGCCTCGTCGGAGGAATTTCCTGGTATCTCTATGCGCGCGCCGGTGGCAAACCCATCTCACTACCCAAAGCGGTTAATGGCCAGAAGATGCCACTTCTCCTGACTTTCTGGCACTCGATTAACCAGATCATCATTGTCGGAATGGGCGCTTCTATCGGTCGTGAAGTTGCACCTCGCGAGATCAGCGCCTCCCTAGGCGGAAAGATCGCGGATTTTCTTGACCTTCCACCCGAGCAGCGACGCGTTATTGTCGGCTGCGCGGCCGGTGCAGGTCTTGCTGCTGTCTATTCGCTCCCGCTATCCGGAGCAGTATTCGCACTTGAAATTCTTCTGATCGAGGTCACAGCCAGCGCGGTATGGCCTGCGCTGATCATCAGCGGCGGAGCGGTCCTCGTCGCACACGGCTGGGTTCGAAGCGATCCTTTCTACACACTCCCCGAGGCCGCCCAGCTCCTTCCGACCGCATCACTCACACTTTGGGCCATCATCATCGGTCCTCTCCTTGGAATCATTGGAGTCCTCTTCAAGAGTGTCGTTTCGGCATGCTCTGCTGCGCGCCCTACCGGCTGGCGACTACTTGCCTGGATGATCCCGATCTTCACCCTCATTGGAGTGATCACTGTTTGGGTTCCTTCAATTGCCGGGAATGGACAATCGACCGCTCAGCTTGCTTTTGATGGAGCTGTTTTAGGACAGGGAGGGCGCGAGGCCGCGGGAATCGGATTCGCTTTACTCGCTTCTCTTGCGATCGACGGATTCACCAAACTTATTGGCACGCTTGCCACCATTCGCTCGGGCGCATGGGGTGGAACTCTTACCCCCGGTCTTGCACTAGGCGCATCGAGCGGTGCGGTACTGGGAATCCTCTGGTCCCACATCTACCCCGGCGACACAACCGCAATCGTTTGCTTCGCCTTCATCGGCGCTGTGGTTGTTCTTGGAACATCCATGAGCGCACCGCTGACAGCGCTGTGCCTGGTTATTGAATTTACACACCGAGGCGCAACCTTGCTTGTGCCCACTGTCATCGCACTGGGACTTGGGGTTGGCGCGTCGCGCATGTGGAACAAATGGCGCGAGCAGAGAAGCGCCTAGGCCTCGTCAGGGAAATGAACCCAGCCCGCTAACCCACGGCGGGCAAGCGCACCCAAAGTATCAACGGCACCGGCAGACGCATTACCCCAGGGAATATAGGTAAAGTCCGTGCCGCCGGCTTCGAGGAAAGCATCGCGGTTAAGCTTTGCAATCTCATCAACGGTTTCCAAGCAATCCGTCATAAAGCCAGGACAAATGACATCAAGGCGCCGGGTCCCACGACGAGCAAGCTCTGCGACGGTATCGATGGTCGCCGGACCCAACCATTTCGCGGGTCCAAAGACCGATTGGAAAGTCACCAATAGCTGATCTTCATCAAGATTTAAACGGGTTCGCAGCGCATTCGCCGTCGCCAGACACTCATGCTTGTAGGGGTCACCCGCATCGTGCATTTTCTGAGGGATGGAGTGAAAAGACGCAAGAAGCTGGTCGCCGGATGCGAAATCGGGGCGACCCCGACGTGCCCAATCCTCCTCGATTGCGTGGGCCAAGGCTTCAATATAGGCGGGTTCCGTGGGGAATGAACGGATTGTACGCACTTCCATATGATTGCGACGCTTCAGGATGTAGCGCGCTAAGGCGTCAGTCACCGTTCCCGCGGATGACGCGGCATATTGCGGATAGGCCGGCAGAAGAAGGACTCGGCGATGCCCCTTCGCAAACACGTCATCGAGGACGCTCTCAATAGAGGGCTTTCCGTAGCGCATAGCGAGCGCAACTTTCGCTTGACCGCCAAGCAGCTCTGATAGGGATTCGGCTTGGGCAATGGAATACGCCATGAGTGGCGAACCGTGCTCAGTCCAAATCGAGCGGTAGTTTGGGGCAACTCGAGAAGGGCGGAAAGGAAGAATTACGCCTTCCAGAACTGGCTTCCAAATCAGAGGATGAAGTTCGATCACACGACGATCGCTCAGGAATTCACGCAGGAAACGGCGAATATCGCCGGGGCTGGTGGATTCTGGAGTACCGAGGTTAACCAGGAGCACTACGGGGATCTCAGCCGGGTTTTCTGACTTTTCGTCATCTTCTGTCAACACAATTCAGCCTAACATTCGCCAGGCAATCTGCCTCTTGAATCGCACATTGCTGTGCGGGCAATCCCACATCACCTCTGTCACGAAACGTTTGCTTCTCACAAGTGGTAACCGCTAAAGTACTTCAGGTAGCTTTTCTCCACCTCAGCAGTGAAGTGCAGATGAGCCCGGCCGCCTTAGCTCAGTCGGCAGAGCGATTCACTCGTAATGAATAGGTCGTGGGTTCGATTCCCACAGGCGGCTCAGACAAGCCCGAAATGCCAACGAAAACCTCGTTGGCGTTTCGGGCTTTTGTGTTGAAACAGGAATGCCCGCGAGCGCGGGGCTCGCGGGCATTGAAGGTCCGAAGATCAGGACAGACGCGTCACGCGGTAGCGCCAGTCGACCGGACCGGTCTCGATGGTCTCGACGCGGTAGTGCGATTCGCTTTCCTGCAGGTAGTTGAACAGCGGGACGGGCTGATGCGGAGCAACAACGATCAGCGATGCGCCAAGCGGCAGGTTGTCCATCGCGGCAAACAACAGTGCATGGCGAACAACCTTAGGCAGGGAATGAATAACAAGCTCGTCCTCACGAACGGCGGGATCCTGCGATACGACGTGCGCGGTTCCCTGACCGTGATCACCGCAACCACAACCGCCGTGAGCAGATGCCTCAGCCTTTGGAGCTTCCTGAGCACCGTGTCCATGTCCGCCACAACCACAACCACCGTGCGACTCAGGTGCAGGCGCTGCCTCAGCCTGATGCCCGTGCCCACCGCAGCCACAGCCTCCGTGCGACTCGGGTGCAGATGCTGCAGGAGCAGCCTGTTCCTTCTTTCCGTGGCCGCCACAACCGCAACCGCAGCCGCCCTCAGAGGGGGTGGTCGACACATCGACCAGCTTGAATTGCTGTCCAGTTCCCGGCGCTGCCGCCTCGGGCAAAGTCTCTGCCATTTCGTCCTCTTCCTTGGAATAAAGCTGTAAACCAGCGGGCACCCACAGGAACGCCCGCACACAGACCTTTATTTCAGTTTAAATCCTTGCTAAATAGAGCGCTGAACGATCCCATTCACTCGCAGCGGAGTGCGAACTCCACCTCGACCTCAACCGAGGCATTGAGCGGCAAAGCTGCAACACCCACAGCCGAACGCGCGTGCTGAGAGCCAAAAACCTCGCCCAGCAGTTCAGATGCTCCATTAACCACAGCAGCTTGTCCGTAGAAGTTCGGCAGGGAAGCAACAAAGGCAGTCACCTTAACTACCGAAGCCAAACGATCCACACCGCCCGCAACTGCAGCCGCAGCCGCCATTGCATTCAACGCGCAAATGCGTGCGGCCTCGTAGGCATCTTCGGGATCCGCACCCTCTTCACCGACCGCACCAATGCAGGCTAGCTCACCATTTTCCAAGGGAAGCTGGCCGGAAGTGCGCACAACACCGCGATCCTCAATAGCGGGGACATAGGCGGCAACAGGCTTGGCAACCTCAGGAAGTTCAAGGCCGAGCTCAGCAAGTTTCTCCGAAGGCAGTGTCATTTTTTCCTCACGATCTCATCAGAACTGGGGGGCATGGAATATCCACACCCCCCAGCCTAGTCCCGCGCAGCACCTCTGGGTCATCACGCACACTTCGCGGGACAGCTTGTTACGGGATCAACCCCGCGATCTGCTCATGCGGCAAGCGCCTGCTGAACCGTCGGCCTCATCGTGAAGAAACGATCAATCACCCGAGTCCACCGGTTTGTCTGCAAGTCCGGAGTCAGCAGAGCCATCGCAGTCGCATACTTCGAGATACGCGAGGGACGGATCCTATTTGCCCACAGCAGTCGGTCTAGCTCAGAGGGAGCCGCGCCTGATTTAGTCTCAATAATCGCAATGTGGGGAGCCTGAAGCTCATGCCCCCACGAGTCCCATTCCAGATCGGTGTCAATCGTTGCTCGTCCCTGGCCGTCGGCCATGAGAAGCGTTGAACGCGTGTAGGTTCCAGTCAGTACGGGGACCAGGGAATCAACCCGACCAACACCCTCAAAGCACTGAGCGGCCTCGAGCTTTTCGGCCACCCAAAGCCTGCCCTCATGACTCAGTTCCATCCGCGCTGCCTGAGCGAAGTCGTAGGCCAAGCGCTTCTTGACGGTGTGCCCGCGCGGGCCTCGGGTCTTAACTTCAAGGAAGGCCAGCTCCGAATCAAGGTACGAGCGCGTACGGACCTTGTAGCGGCGGCGGCGCTTGTGCGCGGTGTCCACGAAGGAGTGCAGCTCAGGCGTGTCGAAGTAGCAGGAGCCATAGCGCTGCTCGATCTTGCCGCCAATTTCGAGGATCTGCGTTGCGGGGTTCATGAACGCGATCAACTCATCCAAGCGATCCGTGGGCACGACGTACTTGCGATCGACTCGCGTGAGCATCGCGGCGCGCGCGTTCATCTCGTCGAGGCTGATTCGTTCTAGGTTCGTCAGGTTGTGTAGTTCGTGCGTCATGGTGTCCTCCAGTTCTTTTACGAGGCCGAGGCTGGTGTGGCGATTTGCGTCAGTTCAGCGCTTAGCCGGGACCCGGTAGCGAACATCAACCAAGGTGAGATCGTTGACCATGTCGAGTTTGATGACCTTGACTCCGGTCACCTTGACACCCATGCGGGCCTCAAGCGCTTGGCGAAGTTCCTTCTCGTCTGCGATTGCGCGGTCGAATTGGACTTGCTGCGAACCAGAGCGTCCAAGGATCAGAGTTGAATCACCAACGGCCAAAGTGGCAAGCACCAATGCGACCATTGCATAGGAGTAGATCGCTGTGCTCATGCCGAGGAGCAGGCCAATGGCAAGTGAAGCAAAGTAGTAGGCGATTTCGCGCTGGCTGATTTCGTCGGAACGAAGTCGGATGATTGACAAGACACCGAAGAGGCCAAGACCCAGGCCGGCAGAGATCGTCGAGTTTGCCATAACGCTTGCGACCGCAAGGACGCCGATATTCACAACAAAGAATGCGACGACAAGATCAGCGCGTCGATGGCGGGGGTAGTAGAGGGCTCCAACCAAGATCAACATCGCGAAGAGGTCAATGATGATCGGCAGAACCATCGCTGTGGTGAGTGCAGTCATTTGATGCTCCTCAAGATTGTTTCGTGCGTGACGTAACTATTGAGCCAGCGGAGTCTATGAATGAGCTATGTGGGAGACTTGTTCTAGCAATGCGTATTGGAAAGAGATCGAATGCTCCCTTTTTTCTTCTTGGCGACAACCGTTTGTCTCTTGATTGGTCTTGGTTTTGCGATCTATGGACGCAACTCCCGCTGCTTGATCTTCGTTCGCGCGATCGGCTACCTGACGGGGAGCGCAATTGTTAATGCGATTCTCATGCTGATGCTGGTTTCTCTATTTGGGAGCCTCATCTTGCTTCTCCCCTCATCACTGCGGGGAAGTGAGAATTTCCTTGACGACACGGCCTCGACTTTCTCTACAGGTCTTGGGAAGTTCCGCGCAGGGACTTTTTTGCTCATGACGTTGACACTGATGATGGCTGCTGCGCTCATTCAGGTATACATTCACCGTTTTCTTTCAAAGCGCTTCACTTTTTTGACCGTCAGTAGCAAGACCTATCAGATTGCTGAGTACATCATTCAGTGGACGACCATCTTCCTTGCCGCGTACCAGTTCTTCTTCAACGGACTTCGTGATCTCGTGACCTCAATATGGAGTCAGAACGAGGCCACCTACATGTTCAGAATCGTGCTTTCTCCCGATAACGTTAATTTGATCCTCCAGCCTGTCCTTTTCTCCACATGGATCATGGTCGTTGTTGAGAGCTTGTATGCGCGCCGACAAGCAACGACTCCCTGAAAAACACGCAGTGGGGGGATGCGACCGAAGTCGCATCCCCCCACTCTCTCACTCAGCGGCCGCCCTAACGGTTTCCGCCTTGTCCGCCAGGAACACCTCCCTGACCGCCGGGGCCTCCCCCACCGGGACCTCCCTGGCCACCGGTCGATTGACCCGCAGTAACAGAGGTCGAATTCGAATCCACACTCACCGTGTAGCTCTGTCCATTCGACACATCCGCAGAGGAGAAGACCACGTTTTGGAAGGTCTTTGCCGCCTTGATATTGGCGAGAACCTTTCCGCTGGAGTCCTTGATGGTCACAGATGAGTTGGCGTTACCGGAAGCCGAGGCCTGCAACCATCCCTGCGAGTAACTGGTTGAAGGCGATTCGGCCATTCCAGAAGAACCAATGGCAAGAAGCGTTCCACCACTGACCAAGAATTCACCGTTCGAATCCAGTGCGCCGTTCCCACCATCCGTGGGGCCGTAGACGATCGTGTTACCACCGGAGATCTCCACCGAGCCATTGGAGTCGATGCCATCGCCACCCGCGTTGACTGTGATGGTACCGCCCGAGATCAGGATCTTTTCACCGGTGTCCTGCATGGAGCCACCGCCACCGGGTCCGTTGTTGGTCGTGGTCGTCTTGGTCGCGGTCTTCGCCGCTTCAACTGCCGCAACGGTGGTCGAACCAGAACCGTTGATACCGTCATCACTCGAGGTCAGATTGACTTCGCCGTTGGAGATGGTGATCAAGCCGGCTTCAAGGGCTTCATTGGACTGTTCAACGGTGACCTTTGCACCGTCAAGAACGGCCGCGCCCTCAGCGTGGATACCGTCATCAGCTGTCGAGGTAACGATCGTTCCGGAGGTCAGTCGGATTGCACCATCGGAGTGCAAACCATCATCGCCGGAGTCAATCGTGACCTCACCACCGTCTTCAATCAGGAAGACACCAGCCTTAACTCCCTTGGTGGAGTTGTTGGAGTCCTTTCCAGACGAGGCCCCGCCACCAGCAATGATTGTCGTATCACCACCGGTGATGATGACGTCAGTTTCACCCTGGATTCCGTCACCGGTCGATGTGATTTCGATGGTGCCACCGGTGATATTGACGTAGCCCTTGGTGGTATCGCTATCTTGGTCAGACTTCAGGCCGTCCCCTCCTGAAGTAACCTTGATAGTTCCGCCGGCAACGGTCAGCGAATCCTTGCCACGTAGCGCATCGTCCTTCGACGTGACCGTGATGTTACCCGACAGAATGTAGAGGTCGTCCTTGCTGGTAATGCCGTCGTTGTAGTTGGCATTGACCGTTAGTGAACCGCTACCCGTAATAGTGAGATCTGCATCGGAGTAAATCGCCGCCTTATCTTCAGCGTTTGTATCCGAAGGAGTGCCGTCAGTGACGGTGGTTGAACCATTCAATGACAGAACAACATCATCCGCAGAGACCACATTGATTGCGCTCCCCGACGAGTTCGTGATTGTCGCACCGTCAAGGATCAAGACGACCTGAGCATCTGTCCCGGCCTCGACCTTCACCTGTCCATTCAGTGTTCCAGAGAGCTTGTAGACGCCAGCCTGGGTGATCGTCACCGTGGAGCCGTCGACCTTCACGCCGGATGCTGAGGTACTCGCGCTGCTTCCGTTCAAAGTAATGGTCTGAGCCGAAGAAGCATCCCACGCGGTGTCCTCAACGTAGGAGGCTTTCGCATTGGCAGCCAGGGCCTCGGCAGCGGTCGGGGGAGCAATAACAGTCCCGGACTCGGCGGAAACCGATGAGCTTGAGGCGGCCTTCGCACTGACGGCCGACGAGGCCGAGGTCGCAGTCCCGGAAGTCGAGGAGCAGGCGCTCAGTGCGAGCGCGCCGACCGCGGCGACTGCCGACAAGCGGGCAAGGGTCGAAGCTGGCGTCTTCATGTGAGGTCCTTTCGTGGATCGTGATGATCCAATTGAGCCAGCCAACTCTATGAATGAGCTGTGCCTAGCTCAGGCCTCACATAAGAAAGAAATTTACGTCCTTCACTACCCTTACAGCGCTGCCGAATCGATGAAAGAAGGTTGATTTTCCAGAAAATCCTCGAGGACGCGATTGAGCTGGTCGTACTCGATGAGGAAACCGTCATGGCCATGCGGAGAAGACAGGCACGCGTATTGCGCGCCGGGGATTCCCTCGGCGATCTTGAGTCCTTCCTTTGCGAAGAACAGCCGGTCCGAGTCCACCGAAATCACCAGCGTTCGTGCGGTGATCTGCCGCAGCGCCTCGGTAATTCCCCCGCGATCGCGACCGATATCGTAACTGAGCATCGTGCGGCACAAAGAAACATAGGAACCCGCGTCGAAACGACGCACGAGCTTCGCCCCGTGGTAGTCCAAATAAGACTGGACAGCTAGACGGCCGCCGCTCAACACGTCCTCGCGGTCCTGGGGCGCGCGCCCGAAGCGCGCGTCCAGCTCATCGGGACAGCGGTAGGTGGCGTGAGCGATTTGTCGCGCGAGGTTAAGTCCCGCGTGGGGGCCTTCTTCCTGGTCGTAGTAGTCTCCGCCTTGCCAGTTGGGGTCCAGTTCAATGGCGCGGATTTGCGTGTGCGCCCAAGCTGCGCGTTCCGCGTTCGTGCATGCCGCCGAGGCCACGACAACCAAGCGCTCGCAACGCAGCGGGAAGCTCACTCCCCACTCGAGAGCGCGGTGTCCGCCCAAGGAGGCACCGATCACCGTGTTCCACGTGGGAATCCCGAGGTAATCCGCCAGCCGCACCTCGGCCTGAACCTGGTCGCGCGTCGAGATGACGGGGAAACGCGAACCCCACGGCTGCCCATCAGGTGCGGCCGAGGAGGGACCGGTACTCCCCTGGCAGCCGCCAAGGACATTGGGGACAACAATGAAATAGCGTTCGGGATCCAATGGCTTCCCCGGTCCAACGGCTTCTTCCCACCAGCCGGCGGTTGACTGGCCGGGAGCTGTGGGGCCGGAAATATGCGCATCGCCAGTCAGTGCGTGCAGCACAAGGATCGCATTGGAGCGGTCCTCGTTGAGAGTCCCGAGGGTTTCGTAGGCAAGGGTCACTTCGGGCAGAAAGGAGCCATTTTCGAGGCGTAGTGGACCCAAATGTGCAAACTTACGGAATGCGATGGGGTCTTGGGGCATCCATGCGCCGCTTACGGGGATGGGCCCCAGTGTGCGTCGATTCATGGTGATCTCCTTACTGTCCGAGCGACCGTTGCGCGAGCAGCCTTATGCCAAGTGTGCCACGGCTTCGAAGCCCTGCGTCAAATCGGCAATGATGTCGTCGACGTTCTCAATGCCAATGGACAGGCGGACGGTTCCGGGTTCAATTCCCGCAGCGCGCAGCTGTTCCTCGTTGAGCTGAGAGTGAGTGGTGGATGCGGGGTGAATGACCAGGGACTTCGCATCTCCGATATTTGCAACCGTCGGGAGTAGCTTAAGCGAGGTTGCGAATGAGGTTCCAGCTTCGAGGCCACCCTTGATGACGAAGGAGAGCAGGCCACCGGCACCGCGGGGGTTGTACTTCTGGTGGAGCTCGTAGTAGGGCGAGGACTCAAGGCCCGCGTAGTTGACGGATTCGACCTGCGGGTGGGCTTCGAGGAACTTCGCAACTTTCAGCGCATTGTCAACGTGGCGCTCAACGCGCAGCGACAGAGTCTGGATTCCCTGCTCGATGAGGAAGGAGTTGAAGGGCGAGGGAGCACAGCCGACATCTCGCAAGCCAATTGCACGTGCACGAATGATGTAGGAGAGGTTTGCTCCGAGCTTCTCAGCGCCCAAGTCGTGTCCGAAAACAAGGCCCGCGTAGGAGGATTCGGGTTCATTGAAACCGGGGAAACGCTTGGGGTCCTTCGTGTAGTCGAAGTTACCGGCATCGACGATCGCGCCCGAGATCGCGGTGCCATGGCCGCCCAGGTACTTCGTGGCCGAGTGAACAACAATATCGGCGCCCCATTCGATGGGCCTGGTCAGGTAGGGGGTGGCGACGGTGTTGTCGACGATCAGGGGAACACCGACGGAGTGCGCGGCCTGCGCGATCTTCTCAATGTCAAAGATATCGCCCTTGGGGTTGGGGATGGTTTCACCGTAGAAGGCAACGGTGTTTTCATCGGTCAGAGACAGCCATTCGTCCACATCGTAGGGATCGCTCACGAAGCGAGCATCGATTCCGAGGCGACGCAGGGTGTTGTTGAGCAGCGAGGTTGAACCGCCGTAAAGCGAAGGCGAAGCAACAATGTTGTTCCCCGCAGATGCCAGGTTCAGGATTGCAAGCGTAATTGCAGATTGGCCTGAGGAAGTCAGAAGTGCACCGACACCACCTTCGAGGGCAGCGATTCGGGCCTCGACGTAATCATTTGTCGGGTTGCCCAAGCGAGTGTAGATGGGACCAAGTTCTTGAAGGGCAAAGCGAGCTGCAGCGCGCTCCGCAGAGTCAAAGGCAAATGAAGTGGTTTGAAGAATCGGGATGGAAGTTGCACCGGTTTGGGGATCGCGGTCCCAGCCTGCGTGAATTTGCTTGGTCTCAAATGCCCAAGAGTTCTGGTAGTCGGTGTCCGTTGCCTCAATTGCGCCCATTATTACTTCTCCTAGTGTTCACGTTGTTGATTCTTGTCACGTGAGGAGAGGCGATGGCTGAGGGGTCGAGCCGCTACGCTCACGATTTGGCGATTGCGGCAGTTTCCAACGCAAAGACGTACGACCCGGGCGAGTATTCTCTAGCCATCAGTAGGTCTGGTCAAAAGCTGACGCGTGGGTCAGCTACGCATTCGCTGGAACATAGCCTCATGCTATGGCCCAGACGTGGGCCACGCGCGACTTGTTCACATCGTGGGCGAATGTAACATCCCCGCCTCGCGGAAAACCACAATGCCAGGCCTCATCAGTGGATACTGCCAATTCGTATGGAAGAGATTTGCGACCCAGAGGATTTGCAACACTTCGTCCCAACGGCAAAGTGGGGACACCCGTTCGGGTGCCCCCACTTATTTCTTGTATTCTCAGCCCTCTGCCTCGAGTCTCTTTTGTTCTTCCGGTGTCAGCTTGGCAATACCAATGCCTGTTGCCGCCCAGAGAAGCGCGAAGAAGATTGCGATCCAGTTCGAAATTGCCCACGGCATGTAGGACAGAGTAGCGACACCCAGTGTTCCAGCCATATAAGCGCCCGCAGACGTCCACGGCAGGATTGGCTCCCACACGGTGGCAGCATCCTCAATGGTTCGCGACAGGTTCTTCGGGTCCAGGCCACGCTTGATTTACTCGCCACGCAGCATTTCGCCTGGGATTAGCAACGACACTTGGCCGTTTGACGTGATGCCGATAACCGCCAGGCCCGTCACGATCGTCGATGCGATCAATGCAAACGTTGACTTCACAGGCGCCAGCAGGCTCGAAATCAACACATCCAGCGATCCAGATACCGACACGGTGCCCGCGAAAGCAATCGCGCAGAAACAAATCAGTAGGACGCTCATCATCGAGTTCATACCGCCACGCTCCAGCAGTCGCGTCACATCTGCAATGACGGAATCAGCTTGAAAGCCGGCTTTACCAACCATATCGACGGTGAAGCCATCCACGGATGCCACAACCGAGTTCGAGAAGGAAACGCCCTGGAACACGACAGCGTTGAATATGGCGGTCGCACAGGACACCAGCATGACGGGCACGGTCGGCATTTTCATGATCGAACCGACCAGAACGACAAGTACGGGCACCAGCAGGAGCAGGTTCCAGTTGAACGCTGAATCCAGGGTCGCCAAGATCGTGCCGACCTTCTCGGGCACAACACCGTCGGAAGACTGAAGGCCGAAAATCAGGTACACAACCGCGGAGGTCAGGAACGCCGGCACGGTCGTCCACATGAGGTGACGAATGTGGGTGAACAGGTTGACGCCCGTGGCAAGCGAGGCGATGTTGGTGGTATCCGACAGCGGCGAGAGCTTGTCGCCAAAGTACGCGCCCGCCACGATCGCACCAGCCACCATCGGCAGGTTCGCATCCATGCCAACCGCGACGCCCATGAAGGCGACGCCAATCGTTCCTGCAGAACCCCACGACGTGCCCGTGCACAGCGACACGATCGCCGTCACGACCAGCGCGATGAGCGCCAGGAACTGCGGGTTAATGATCTTCAGGCCGTAGTAGATGAGCATCGGGATCGTGCCGCCCGCCATCCACGTGCCGATCAGCGCACCGACAACAATCAGGATGAGGACAGCCGGCATAGTTTTCGCGATCTTCTCGGCGATCGCGCCGATGATCTCATCCCATGTGTAACCCAAGGTCATGGCAACAATGCCAGCGACCACGGCCGACGCGATAAGCAGCGGCTCGACGGGGAGGCTCGCCGCAATGTAGCCGCCGCCCAAAAGGACGATCAGCGTGACCGCGGGAATCGCCGCGACCAAGAGAGATGGAGTGCGGTGAGCCCGCTTCTCCGAGGAGGTGACTGACATCGTCAATCCTTTCTATTTCATTGCGTCCGCGCGCCAGTGCACGTCCGCTTAGTTCGTTGCGAGCGCCGCGCACAAGCGCTCCAGAGCCCGGACCAGATCGCGCTCCGGCAGCGCCACGTTGATGCGGAAAAAGCCTTCATAGTCGGCCCCGAAGTCTTCGCCCGGGGACACTGCGACCCGGGAGGCGACCACGGCCTCGTCGAGAGACGCGGACGAGGCCAGGTACTCGCGTGCGTCGACCCACACCAGGTATGTGCCGTCGGGGTCGACGACGCGGGCCCGAGGCAGCGCGTAGCGCAGGTACTCGACGGCCACGCGCAGGTTCGCGTCGATGCGCTGCTGCAGCTGGTCCACCCACGCCTCGCCGAGGTTCCACGCGGCGATCGTCGCGGGAATCGCGAAAAAATTCGGGTTGTGCAGGCCCATGAGGCGCTTGGCATCTTCGAGGCGCACCCCAAGCTCGCCGCGCACCGCGATCGCCGAGGCCTCCAAGCCTGCTGTATTAAACGTTTTTCCGGGAGACATGCACTGAATGAGGCGCCCAGACTCCCACAATCGCGGTGAGACAGCTGCGAGCGGCTGGTACCGCTTCCTACCCGGCCGCTGGAAATCCGCGTGAATGTCGTCGGAAAGCACCAGCACGTCCCCATGAAGTGCAAGGGAAGCAACCATATCCATCTCGCGCTCACTCCACACGCGCCCCGTCGGGTTGTGCGGGCTGCACCACAGCAGCAGGTCCGCTCCCTCCATCGCACGGGCGAACAAATCCTCGGGAATTCGAGGCGATTCGCCCGACAGGTCAAGGGGTACCCGGCACACCTCGCACCCGGCGCGCTCCACGACCTCGATGATCGGCCCGTACGCCGGATCCAGCGTCACGACCCGAGGGGGACGCACCAGCGACCCCGGCAGGACGATCGAGCACAGGGCCGACACGCACTGGACGATACGCGGGAAAAAGTGCACGTCACCCGGCTCGAGCTCCCACCCGTGGCGGCGCTCCTGCCAGCGGGCTGCAGCCTCGCGAAAGTCATCGAAGACCTCCGTGTAGCCGAAGATCCCCTCCGCGCAGGCGTCCACGATCGCGCGCGACACCTCCGGGCACGTCGCGAACTCCATGTCCGCGACCGACAGGGACAGTGCATCCTCGCCGAGGTGTGCGGCCAGCAAGTCCCACTTCGCGCTGTGCGTCCCCCAGCGAGTGATCGTCTCGTCAAACATCGGAGCCACCCGCCCGGTTTGCGCAGCGGTGGGTCTGCCCGCACGCCCCCAGGTCCGCGACGTTCAGGGCGGCCGCCTGCTTCGCCGCTCCCAGGGCGACATACTCTGCCGCCTCGGGAAATTCAACGGGCACCCCCAAGAATTCGGGTGCCAGGCTCTGCACTGCCCGCGAGCGCGCTCCACCGCCGACAACGAGCACTTTCTCAATCGGAACGCCCAGCTCACGCACGCATTCGAGTGCGAAGCGCATGTGGGCAAGCAGCCCCTCGACACCGGCCCGAGCAAGGTGTGCGCGCGTCGAATTCTTAAGCGTCATTCCTTCCAATCGGGCGGTGGCATCGGGGAGATTCGGGGTGCGTTCGCCTTCGAAATAGGGAACCAAACGCAGCCCTCCCGCGTCGGGAACCGACAGTGCCGCGTCGTCCAGTTCCTCATAGTCGAGGCCACTCATCGCGCCTACCGCGTCAAGGATTCGCGAGGCGTTAAGCGTGCACGCAAGGGGAAGCCAGTGCCCGCTTGCGTCAGCAAAACCGGCGACTTGACCACTGGGGTCTTCAATAGGGGTCTCACTGACAACCGACACGACTCCTGAGGTCCCCAGTGAGAGCAGAGCTTGGCCAACACCGAGGCCAACTCCCAGAGCCGCACCGGCATTGTCCCCGCATCCCGGGCCAATGGCGATTTCTCCCCATCCTTGCGTTGGATCCCCACATCCCATGGCCTCCACGGGATTGCAAATCTTCGGCAGGATGATTCGCTCGGCCTCTTCCATCGAGATTCGTAGCGCCTGAGCCAAGATTTCGCGCCTGTAGACTGCGTCAGCCCGGTCCATGTAGCCCGTTCCCGAGGCGTCGGAACGGTCGGTGCACAATCCTTCCAGTCCGACAGTTTCAAAACCGCCGCGGATCTTCCAGCTCAGCCAGTCGTGTGGCAGGCAGATTGCCGCAATCTTTCGCGCATTCTCCGGCTCATTGTCTGCAAGCCAGCGCAGTTTTGTGACTGTAAACGAGGCAACGGGAACAAGTCCCGTGGCATGTGCCCACCAACAGGCGCCACGCTCACGGTCGCCATCGCCTCGTTCGCAGGTGAGTTCCTCGGCCGCGCCGGCGCTTCGGGTATCGTTCCACAAAAGCGCCGGGCGGATAACCTCGCCTCGCTCATCCAAGCAGACCATTCCGTGCTGTTGGCCGCCCACGCTCAGCGCACGCACATCATCGAGTCCGCCTGCTGCGCGCACGGCCTCGAGGAAGGCATCCCACCATCCCTGAGGGTCGACCTCACTTCCCTCGGGATGTGAGGCACGACCTTCGCGGACAATCCTTCCGCTGACCGGATCACAGATCACGACTTTGCACGATTGCGTGGAGGAGTCGACTCCAGCGACGAATGGCCTGCTTTCACTCATGGTTTCAGCCGATCAGGTGACGCATGGCCTGCTGGTAGAGCTCGACGTAGTGGTACTCGCGAGCACCCTTTGCTTCGGCGTCGAAATCTTCGAATGCACTGCGGTCAGCGAGGAAGTCGTCGATGCTCTCACCGGGTGCGAGTGTGGGAGTTGCCAGCTCGGCGACAGATGCCGCTTCCATGAGTTCTTGGGTGAGCGGATCCGCGCGGAATTCGCGAGCCTTTTCGGCCAGAGTTAGGTACATTTCCATGTTTGCACGCGCGGATTCCCACACGCCTTCCATACCCTCGGTTCGGCTGGGCTTGTAATCGAAGTGACGAGGCCCCTCATAGCGAGGCCCACCCCCGGGGAAGCCGTTCTCAAGGAGGTCGACCGTGAAGAAAGCGCTGGCGAGATCTCCGTGACCAAAAGCCTTGTCCTGGTCGTACTTGATTCCCGACTGCCCATTAAGGTCAATGTGGAAGAGCTTGCCGGCGTTCAGCGCCTGCGCCAAGGCGTGCGTGTAGTTCAGACCGGCCATTTGTTCGTGTCCGGTTTCAGGATTGAGGCCAACAACGTCGCCATTATCGAGCTGCGCGATGAGTGCCAGCGCATGACCGACGGTCGGCAGGAAGATATCACCGCGAGGTTCGTTGGGCTTGGGTTCAAGACCGATGCGGAGGTTGTATCCGCGGGACTTGATGTACCCCGCAACGGTATCGAGGCCCTCGCGATAGCGATCAAATGCGGCGTTGAGATCCTTGGATGAGTCGTATTCGGCACCCTCACGCCCGCCCCACATGACGAAGGTTGTTGCGCCAAGTTCTGCGGCAAGATCAACATTTCGCAAAATTTTACGCAGGCCAAATCGGCGGATCTCGCGGTCATTATTGGTCAGGCCACCGTCTTTGAAGACCGGGTGTGTGAAGGTGTTCGTCGTCACCATCTCAATGACAAGTCCGGAGGCTTCGACAGCTTCTTTCAGCTGCATGACCCGCTGATGACGCTCCGAGTCTGACGCATCGAAATCAAAGACGTCATTGTCGTGAAAGGTAATTCCCCATGCACCTATTTCTGCGAGCTTCGCAGCATATTCCCACGGGTCAAGCACCGGACGCGTTCCGGTTCCAAAGGGATCAACTGCATTCCATCCCACGGTCCATAGGCCGAAAGAGAAGCGATCTTCGAGTCGAGGTGTATGCGCCATAGCATGACCTTCCATAGATTAAATGACTACTGTGTCACGTTTTGTTATGTCTCATAACATAATCCTCTCGATGCGATAGAGTCAAGGCATGTCCAACACCGCACGCACATCGAACCCTAATTCCGGGGCAACCAATCAATCCCTGCGTGCCCACAACCTTTCCTTAGCATTGCGCCACATCTTGGCCAATCCAGGCGCAATCAACCGTGCTGGTATCGCTGCCCAAACCGGAATTTCACGCGCAACGATGTCGCGGCTTGTCGACGAACTCATCGCCACCGGCCTCGTGGAAGAAAGCGATGACAAACTCTCAACCGGGCAAAGGGGACGCCCCACCAGTGTGCTCTCCCCGACCTCGGGAAAGGTTATTGCGCTGGGTCTACAGGTCAACGTCTCAGCGCTCGGCGCCTACCTTGTTGACCTGAGCGGCACGCTTCTGGCACACGAATGCGTGAGCGGCGACTTCTCGGGAGCAGACCCAACCTCAACCCTGCGCAAACTCGCACGAATCGCCAGACGCGTCCTGCGTAAAGGAAGCAGTACAGGCGCACTTTTCCTGGGAAGTTCACTTGCCCTCCCCGGCCTCTTTTCCGCCGACACCCTGACCGTCGCACCCAACCTTGGCTGGCGAAATATCCCCCGCAAGGAAATCCTTCACCCCCTCCACGACCTTGCCGTCACCCTAGTTGCGAACGAGGCCGACTTGGCAGCCTACGCTGTTGCCTTCCCTCGCCCCGGGGTCCCCGAAGGGCCGGATTCTTTTATCTACGTCTCGGGAGAAGTCGGCATCGGCGGCGGGCTGATCATCAACCATGAACCGCTGAGCGGCGCACATGGCTGGTCGGGCGAAATTGGGCACATTTGTGTGGAACCCGAAGGCGATATCTGTTCGTGTGGTGCGCGCGGTTGCTTGGAAACTGTCGCGGGATTGAAAGCTCTTGGTCATGCGGCTGGACTGGGCGACAATGCAAGCGCACGCGAGATTCTGCAGCACGCGGGCCACAGCTCACGCGCTCAAGACGCCATGACTCATGCCGGCCACGCATTGGGGCAAGCACTGTCCGCAGTCGTCAACACTGTGGATATCTCTCAGGTTTACTTAGGCGGTTTGGTTGCCGAGATTGCACCCTACCTGCTGCCCAGTCTTCGCGAAGAACTTGCGACGCGCGTCCTTCAAGCCCCCTGGCATACACCGCAGATCGATATCCTCCCCCACTCGGAAGATCTGTCGCTGCGAGGTGGCGCGCATCGAGTCCTCGACCTGATTGTCGACGATCCAATCCACTGGAAGGATCAAGCGATCACCCTTCTCTAAGCAATTTTCACAGGCCTCACATAGCTATCCGGCAAGCGATAGCAAGGCTCCTGTGTTGCAATGAGAACATGTGCGGAATTGTTGGACACGTTGCATGCCAAGCCTCTCAGCGGAGCCGTCAGGTCGTTCTTGACGGGCTTTCACGCCTGGAATACCGCGGATACGACTCCGCGGGAATTGCCTTGGCAAGCCCGGGGAAACTAAACGTCATCAAGGCTGTCGGAAAGCTGGCTAACCTGCGCGAGGCCGTAGATCAGGATGCGCCCGCCGATGCTTACGCTGGGATTGGGCATACCCGCTGGGCGACTCACGGTCGTCCAACCGTTGCAAATGCACACCCGCATGTGAGTCCCGATGGACGTTTTGCATTGGTCCACAACGGGATTATCGAAAATGCCGATAACCTGCGCGCCCAGTTACGCGCACAAGGCGCGGTTTTCGCCTCGGAAACCGATACGGAAGTGGTCGTGCACCTGCTCGCACGTGCCTACGATCAGGCGGATGCGGCCTCGTACACGGGTGAAGTTGCGGAGCTCAGCGGCACTGACGAAACCGTCGCGCGCCGGCTGGTCGTCGCCATGCGGGAAGTGACGGCGAAACTTGAAGGAACCTTCACGCTGCTCGCACTATCTACTGAATCTCCCAAGGTCATCGTTGCCGCGCGCAGATCGTCGCCGTTGGTTATTGGTTTGGGCGAAGGAGAGAACTTCCTTGGCTCGGATGTACTGGCATTTATCGAGCACACAAATCGCGCGGTAGAAATTGGGCAAGACCAGCTGGTTGTCGTGAGCGCTTGCGCTGTAACGGTCATCGGTGCGGATGGACACCCGGTTCCCCTGAAGGAATACGAAGTCGATTTTTCGGCGGATCGGGCGACCAAAGCCGGATGGCCGACCTTCATGGAAAAGGAAATTCACGAACAGCCTCGAGGCGTTGCGGATACTTTGGCTGATCGTCTGGATTCCCACGAGCACTTGGCTCTGGATGAAGTCCGAATCCCAGAACACGTGCTTCGCGGAATCGACAAGATCATCATGATTGGCTGCGGGACTGCTTCTTATGCGGGACAGGTCGCCCGTTACGCGATCGAACACTGGTGCCGTATCCCCGTCGAGGTCGAGCTTTCCAGCGAGTTTCGCTACCGCGATCCGGTCGTTGGCGAGAAGACCTTAGTTGTCGCGATCTCACAGTCCGGCGAAACAATGGACACCATCCAGGCGATTCGCCACGCGCGCGAACAGGGCGCGAAGGTCGTCGCGATTGTCAATACTCCCGGTTCGACCATCTCGCGCGAATCCGATGCTGTCATCCTCACCCATGCGGGGCCTGAAATCGCGGTTGCCTCAACGAAAGCCTTCACATCACAGGTCACTGCGTGCTTCATCCTTGGTCTGTATTTGGCGCAGGTTCGCGGAATCAAGTACGCCGATGAAATCGCCGACTACATGGAGAAGCTCGCCCGCGTACCCGAGGCGATCCAGAAGGTTTTGGATAGCGGGGAGACCGTTCGTCAGTTCGCCCGCACCATGAAGGACGCGACCTCGGTGATCTACTTGGGGCGGCACGTGGGCTACCCCGTCGCTCTTGAGGGCGCGCTCAAACTTAAGGAAATCTGCTACATCCACGCGGAGGGTTTCGCGGCCGGCGAGCTCAAGCACGGACCGATCGCACTGGTGGATGAAGGCCAGCCGGTTGTGGTCATTGTGCCAACTCCGCGCCGCCCCGAACTGCACGCGAAGGTCTTGGCGAATATCCAAGAAGTCCGTGCGCGCGGGGCCCGAACCATTGTCATCGCAGAGGAAGGAGACACATCGGTTGACGAATTCGCTGAAGTTGTCTTCCGAGTGCCTCCGGTTCCGACACTGTATGCTCCGCTGCTAACAATTGTTCCGCTGCAGATTTTTGCGTGTGAGCTTGCGGCGGTGAAGGGGCTGGATGTTGATCAGCCGCGAAACCTGGCCAAGTCCGTCACCGTGGAGTGATCCACCGGCGCAAGGCTGATGCCTCGTGAACGATAACGGGCCTCGTTCCTTATGTGGGACGAGGCTCGTGTCGCGTTCGCGCGGGCATCAGTTTCCTAACGCTCTACGGTCGACGGCGGGTTCCACTTGCGCGTTGCACACGGTGGGCCATTGACGGCATGTGCGCTCAAAATTCAATACCGCCGGGCTACCATGGAGTTCATGAGCGTCGCAGATAATTCCTCCAGGTCGTATGCGTGTCTTGACCTGCCTGCGGACTTCTATTGGCATGATGGCGGCAATGGTACGGCTCAAGAGCACATCAGCTTAGCTGTAAATGCTCTTATGGCGGCTATCAAGGAGCCAAGGAACCGTCGCTGGAATCCGTACCAAGAGGCGATGATCCGAGCGAGTTTTAGAAAGCGTCTCGAAAACGCAGCCGAAGGAAAGCTCAGACCACCGGGAGAACTGAAATCTTTGCGCGGGGGTGCCACTCTCTTTGAGATTCGGTGGCGGGACATCAATGTTCGCGAGGTTAATCCCTTAGGGCATGAATCCTATGCTCAGGTTGAGGTCCGCCTCATCCATGCTCAGCCATTCGAGAAGCTTGGTCGTTGCATACTGGGCCTTCACGCTCATGAGAAGGTGATCATCGAGGGTGACCCGCTTGCAACCAAGGCTGCGCAAGACGCTGAGATCAACATCGCCGAGCATCTCCTCATCTCTGGATATCGCACATGTTGGGGTGTCGAGCCGCGCACACAACACGACTGAAGTTTGCATAACGTCATCTCATACTTATATAATTTAATCTATGACTTCAGTGAGTGATGAGATCCTTGAGCGCCGAGCAGATCTGCTGGTCGATGCGAGGGATCGCCTTCTCGAGGGTTTGGTAAGGCTCCGCAAGGAGCACAAGCTTAGCCAGCAGACTGTCGCCGAGCGCATGGGCGTCAGCCAGCCTACGGTCGCTGCGTTTGAACGCTATGACGCTAACCCGACCGTGTCATCCATCATCCGTTACGCGATGGCCGTCAATGCGCTCCTCGACATTAAGGTTGTCGATGACTGTGGTGAGGGCGTGCCCGCTACGTGGCAGATGACGGGAGCCGCCAAGGCAACTGTCCATGTTCCGGCGACACCGCGTAAGGCGCAGGTAATCGCCGACGGCTGGACCATTGCCCAGGAGCCAGCTCATGTCTGACGTGCCGCTCTTGACAACCGTCGACGACATGCTCAGGATTGCGGAACTCCAGCTGGCAGCTATCCGCTTTGACCACCTGTCGATTGACCTCATTGACAATGCTCCGCAGGCAGGTGTTGATCGTGAAGACAGCGAGTCGACGCCGATCGAGATTACCTGCAAGCTCGGGATTCGGCAGGAAGGAAAAGAGTTCGGGGCTCGGTTTGAATTCCATTTCAAAGCCGCGCAGTGGCAGGCCGTTATCGCGGTCATCACCGATTATGCGGGGTCTCAGGAGTTTGTTGTCGCCCCTGAAGCATCTGCTGACTTCGCATCGAAAGTCGCGCTCATGGCAGCGATTCCCTTTGTTCGTGAAGCCCTCAGTGGCTTGACCGCGCGGGTTACCGGCGCGGCCGTTCTCCTGCCTCTCATTCGCCACGGTGAAATAGTGTTCACTCCCAACAAGTAGTCTAAGAGGTTCTCTTACAGGAGCTGCGCAAATCTCTCCCGTATCTCATTTTGCCCTACAGCCTGGCGACCGACTACTTTCCCACATTATTTTGGATACTATGAATCCTTTTCCAGCCAGCTGACGGAGTGAAGAGTTAGCGAGTACGCATTCTGAAGCGTGCATAGATCGCCGCTTGTCAGCTGCTTGCCGTCAAGTCACTCGGTGCGCTCCTATGCAGAGTTTTCCATTGAGGAGTTCTGTCACAGCGCCTCGTTGAGTCCTCGAGCGAGATGCTCTCTCGCCGCCGATGGCCATTTTCGCTTCTACGCCTTCGATCTATTCAAACTGCACAACCTCAAGGAAAGGTTGCACCTTACTCTTGGCTACGTAGGCTTGTCCAATTTGACGTTCGCACATCCGGCGACTAGAGCCACTTCGAAATCCCACGGCACAAAACACTTGGCGGCAGGTCTTGCCTTAGTTTACCTTCGTGTTCAAGTCCTCCCAATAGTGAAAAACTAATACATGCCGAAGGAAAGGTAGTGCGACAGAGAAGAAATCAATCAGATTCGCCTTAAACCACCGCCATTTTTCATGCATGTGATCTTTATACATGTTTACACAAAGAGTAGGGGCGGAGCCACTCCCCGACTCCACCCCTACGACACATCTTCAACGAGCACTGAGGCGCGCACGCTTACTGAAAATTGCAGGCCTTGTAGACATGGGTGAGCATCGCAAGTCGCTCCTCCAATGTCGCGTCCTTGGGCACGCACATCTTCGCACCCAGATAGTTGCATCCGCCTTCGATTGCAGCCTGTGCACAACGCTTAATTTCTGCGTTACTCATCAGTGATGCCGGCTCATCAACCTGGGCGGGCAGGTGCCCATCAACCCACGAATAGCCGTATTGAGTTTCCTCGGGACCTGCACCAGAGAAGACGACGCCATCCAGAACTCCGCGTTTTCCAGCCGCGATGATGTGATCGTAGGCAGCATCGGCACTGCGTTCTTCTAGAACGGAGCGTCCCCAGTTAATCAGGACACCGACCTCAAATTCCGCAGCGATCTGGATTTCTTCTTCGATCGAGAGGAATCCCTTTTCTGGCTTTTGCTCTGGGATGAAGCGATCGCAGTGCTCAATCACGAGCTTCGCACCGTACCAGTCCCATTCGCGTAGAACTTCCAGTGAACGCCTGAAGGCATCCCCTTCGGCGGTTCGCGTCGGAGCCGAGTGCACCTCGACGCGCGTCACCACGTTGCGGTCAGCATGCTCGCACAACTTACCCAAGTCCTCGCGCAGCTGGCGGGTGAAAGCCAGCGCGGCCTCGCGACCGTCCCGATCTGGCGAGGCCAAACCGAAGTTCGCGTCTTTGCCGACGTTTTGCATGGTGCCGGGGATGGCGGTGATAGTGTTGAAATCCCAGTCCGCGGAGAGTAGACCGGCCAAAAGTTCGTTGTCGGTGGCGATCTGTCCGGGATAGGGCATTTCGAGGCCGTTAATCCACGGCTGCTGTGCGAGAAGTTTGTAGTAATCCTCTTGCAGCTCGGGCGCCGGATGCGAGGCGTAAGCACCAATAATGAATGGGATTGTCATTGTGATCATCCTTCTGTGATGATGTCTCCGTCGTTGGGACACGCACGAATAAGTCTGACAGGTCAAGCCCAAAAACGCAGCATATTCGTCAGACAAATTTACCCTCAGAAAAGACCTGCATCAAAGTCTTCATCCGGCCTCAATCCAACTCTTTCAAATATGAAAAACGATAAACTTAGTCCATGGACCGTAATGAACTGATTCAACGCACTTTCCCCTACCTTTTGAAGCGCCTGGAAGACGCTGGCATCAATGCGACTCCCCAAATCGACCCTCAAACAAACGGCTATATTCTGACCGTCGACACCATGCGCTTCAACGTTGAAAACCTTCTGTCAGATCTCTCGCGTTCCGACCCAGCCCAGCATCAGGAACGGATTGAACGTTGGGTCGCATTCATGATTGAGACCCTGCGGATGCCCGAAAAGTCACTCAATGATCCCGATGAGCTTCGCCGACGAATTCGCACACGCATCATCCGGGACGGGCAGAGCTCAGATCTCCCCATCACCTACATTCGCCCATTCACCGCCGGATTAGCCAAAGCGCTCTATCTGGATTTTCCAAACAGCGTGTCATTGGTGACGGATCAAAGCCTTGCGCGTTACCCGCTTTCAGTCGACGAGCTCTTCTACTACGGTCAGATCAATACTGATAACGAGCCAATCGATACCAAGCAACAGGTGGGTCCATTCACCGAACTTCTGGGAGAATCTCCATTTATTGCCGGCAAGGCCGCAAACATCGGCGCATTGGTAAACAATCTCCACATTAACGCTCCCCACGGACTGTTCTTCGCCATTCCACAACGCTCCGTCCTGCTCTATGCGCCCATCGATGCGGAAGACATCTCACGGCAGATACTCCAGATGGCCGACTACATGCGTTTTGCGGTCATGGAAGAATTCGGTAATAACAACGGTTTCGCGATCAGTCGCGATATCTTCTACTGCCTACCCACTGGAGAATTCGGCCCGATTACCCGGGGTGATAATCCCGAACTTCACGAGCTTTTCAGCAATCCCAAGATCGACTTCGAAACCTTTATGGGGCTTACAGAAAAGTACCTGTATCTACCCGAAAGTTTCGTCCAGCGCTTCCTTGCGAAGTAAAAGAAGAGCGGAATCCGGCCGCGCACGGGTGGCGATCAGCTACGGGAAGAGCATCTCCGCACTTCTCAAGGTGATGCTTGCCGCCTTTCACACTTCGGTTTGACTTCTGCGTCCTCATTCCCTAAAGTTTCCACGTACGCGCGAGTGGCGGAATAGGCAGACGCGCACGGTTCAGGTCCGTGTCCTAGTGATAGGGTGGGGGTTCAACTCCCCCCTCGCGCACGTAGTAAGGACCCAGCGAAAGCTGGGTCCTTTTGTTTTACCTACTCAGTCCTGCTCGACGCCCGCAAGGAGCTCGCGCACCCAGGTTCGTGCGCGTCGATAGTCCTCGTCATCTTGAGGGACATCCGCGCTATTGACCGTCGAGCTGGGGTACGAGCCCATGAATCGCACATCCGGAGACACGCGATACAACCCGCGCAGCGCCGCCTGAATATGTTCCTGAGCAATGTGTCCAACCATGTCAATCGAGAAGGTATAGGCACCCAAACCATCGCCACTGGGACGCGATTCGATTCGTGACAGGTCAACGTCATGCACCGAGAACTGTTCAAGCAAACGCATGAGCGATCCCGCCTGGTTGACAGGCAGCGCAACTTGAATGGTCGTCTTGTCATGTCCGGTCGGAGCTGTCAAAGCTCCTTCAATCGGCCTTCTCACGCACACAAAACGCGTGATAGCACCCGGATTATCCGCAACGTCCGTGAACAGCGATTCCAAACCGTAACGATCCACCGAGGTTGCGTTACACAGAACCGCATCGAATGCGCTTTCGCCCGAACCCAAGGTCTCGGCCGCTGCAGCAGTCGAGGTCGTGGGGACGTGAACAACGCCAGGGAAGGTTTCCTCAGCCCAGTTTCGACACTGCGCCCACGCATGCGGGTGGGTTCCAATCTTGCGAATATCCGATACTTGGGTACCGGGTCGAACAGCCAGGTGGAAGGTAATGGGCACCAGCATTTCCGCACGGATCACCAGCTGAGGGTAGTCTGCTAGGGCATCGAGCGTCGCATTGATGCCTCCTTCGATGGAGTTTTCAATGGGGACAACTGCCCAGTCTGCCCTTCCCTCACGCACAGCCTTCATCGCCAGAGGAGGGGAGGTTAGCGGAATGAGTTCTGCCCCTTCGGGAGCAACCTGACGCAGGGCCTGCTCAGTAAAGGTTCCAAATGGGCCAAGAAATGCGATTCGCAAGGTGCTCACTCGGAACGATCCTCCTGCGCGGATACGACATTCTCAGTCGCATCCTTGGCTTGAACGCCACCATTACGCTTCTGCCCAATGATTTCTAGGATCACTGGTAGGACCGAAACCAGAATAATGACGCCCAAGATCAGCGTGAGGTTGTCGTGAACGAAGGGGACATTACCCAGCAGCGAACCGACAATAATGAAGCCAGCGCCCCATAGCAGTGCACCCAGGGTATTGAACAGCAGGAATTTACTGTAGGGATAGCGTGCAATTCCCGCAGCGAGTGGAATGAAGGTCCGCACGAAGGGAATGAAACGACCAATCACCAGCGAACGACCACCGTAATCACGGAAGTAGTGCTCAGCCTTCTCCAAGTGCTCGGTCTTTAGTACCCGCGCATCCGGCTTGAAGAGCTTGCGCCCCCACTTCGCACCCAGGAAGTAACCAATTTGCGCGCCAATGAAGGCTGCAACAACAACCATGATGATCAGGGTTGGCAGGTGCAGGCCCAGTCGATCGTGCAGCAAACCTGCTGTGAAGAGCAGAGATTCTCCGGGAAGAACAGGGAAAAGAACACCCGACTCAATGAGGACAATGAGCATCGTCCCCCACAGAACCCACGGTCCCATTGCGACCAGCAGACTTTCGGGGTCTTTAAACCAGTGAATGAAGGTGTCAAGCCCTGAGGCGTTCACCAGGATGGCGTTCAGCATGCAGAATTCCTTCAATTGGGTACAACGAATGACAAAGTGCGCGGCATGTTACTTGAATCAACCCTACCGGTCTTTACACAACAGATAGGATGTCATCCATGGAGAATTCCGAGGAACTGGTCACGTCTGACATAACCGAGGCCCCCACATCCTCTGTGGAACCACTGGTAGATCCCCCTGAATCGACTGCATCCACTTCCTTGCACTCTCGGCTTCCCGAACCTGTTTTCTTTGCCGATCACCTGCTTTCCCGTCGCCGGCGCCGGGCTGATCTCTACGAGGCCATCATGTGCCTTGTGGGAATTGTCCTTGTGTGGGGCCTGGGATTCGTCGCATCCTCAACGACAGAAGGCGTCGCTCAAGACGTTCTACGAGTCACAGTGATCCGCGATCTCCTCCTGATGCCCCTGTCGCTCTTGGAGGGCCTGACCATCTTGGTCACCCCGATCGCCGTCATTGGAATATTGCTTTTCCGCCGACAGATCTCCACTGCCATCGAAGCTCTCACCACCGCCATGATCGCTGGCGTGGCCTCGTATGTCATCTTGCTGGGACTTCGCCAACTTCCTGAAACCATCACTGGTCCACTCAGGGTCACGAACGTGGAGAACGGACAGACGGCCTCGCACATCGCGATCAACCTGGTCGCAATCGCTCTCATTGCCCTCTTCACAGCTGCGGGTGAAGCGGAAGCACTTCGTTCAGTCCGCTGGTCCTACTGGGCTCTGGGCATCATCATCGTCATTTGGGTACTTCGCGGGCAACTCACTCTTCCATCCGCGTTAATCTCCGTTCTTCTTGGTCGCACTTTTGGTGTCTCATCGCGTTTCTTCTTGGGCTTCCAAGACCGCAGTGCCTCGGGCGGCCAGATTGTGAAGGCGCTGCTCTCGATCCGGATTATTCCCTCACGCATCATCCGCACAGACCTTCTTCCCGCAGGACTCACGCTAGACACATGGGCTGTTACGGAAACACCACGCGGCCACTTCCGTATGGGGACTGCTGAAGCTGATTCAGCGGAATACACGATTGCTCGCCGACCACCGGCCGACGGAAACCGCCACTACCAGGTCTGGGATACCTACGGCGTCCCATACGAAATCACTATTTTGGATCCGGGCCGCGGTATGGCCGGCACACTCCTGGAAGTATGGAACAACGTTCGCCTGCGCGGGATTTCTCGCTGGGTATCCCCCTCGGTAAAAGCAGCTGCAGAGCGCTCCATGCTGACCGCTATTTCAGCTAAACGTTCCGGTGTTCGCTTGCCTGAGCCCATGGGTATTGCTCAAGCTGGGGACTCGATCATGACGGCGATGCGAGCCCTTCCCCCAACAGCTTCCCTCAAGGATCTAGCCGACACCGACGCACTGAGCGATGACATTCTTGATCAGGCATGGAAGCAGCTCCTCTTGGCGCACTCTCACGCGATCAGCCACCGCCGCATCGCCCCTTCATCCGTCGTACTCGACCAGTCCTCAGAGGTTTGGCTGATCCACTGGGATGAAGGCGAGGTTGCAACTACTGAGCTCAACCAACGCATTGATATCGCTCAGCTCCTCACCCTACTTGCTATCTATGCTGGGCCTGAGCGAGCTCTGGCCTCGGCACGGCGAAACCTCAGCGAGGCGGAATTGGTCGCCTGCGCACCGGTTCTTCAAAAGCCGGTTCTTCCTTCCGAGGTTTCCTCCGCTCTTCGACGTAGCGACCTTCTGGATCGCCTGCGCGAGGCAATCGTCGCCGACACCCCGCAAGAATCCGTTCAGCCCGCAAACCTTCAGCGCTTCGCCCCCAGGACAATGATTACCTTCGGTGTTCTGGCAGTTGCGGTTGTCGTGTTGATGGGTTCGCTCAACTTCTCCGATATCGTCGCTGCGGTGAAGCAGGCAAGCCCGATTTGGATCGTTGTCGCTTTCGCCTTCGCAGCAACAACCTGGGTCGGAGGAGCCGTTCCCCTGGTTGCCTTCAGCCAAGAGAAGGTCAAATTTGGCGATGCCATCTTGGCTCAGATCGCAGCCTCGATTATCACTCTTGTTGCCCCCGCTGGAATCGGTCCGGCGGCACTCAACCTGCGTTTCCTGACAAAGCAGAAGATGTCGACAGCCGCTGCCGTCACCACCGTCACTTTGCAGCAGATCTCCCAGTTCCTGGTGACCGTTTCATTGTTGGTCATCGTCCTGTTCTTCTCGGGTTCGTCGCTGTCGGTTTCACTCCCCTACGGCGCGATTATTGCCGGAACCGCTGTCGTAGCTGTGATTGTCATCGTGTGCATTTCGATTCCGAAGATCCGAAAGTTCATCTGGTCGAAGATCGAGCCAACATGGAAGCAGGTGTATCCGCGTCTTCTGTGGGTTGCCGGTCAGCCTCAGCGCCTCCTCGCGGTACTCGGTGGAAACCTGCTCATGAATATTGGTTTCGTTGGAGCCTTCTGGGCGTCCCTAACCGCAATGGGCGGATCATTGAACTTGGTAACGCTCTCCATCACCTATTTGGCCTCGAACTCACTGGGTTCTGTCGTCCCCTCCCCCGGTGGCATCGGTCCGGTCGAGGCCGCACTCACCGGTGGCCTTCAAGTTGCCGGAATCGCCGTGTCCGTGGCTCTTCCGACCGCGATCATCTACCGTCTGGTGACCTTCTACGGCCGCGCTCCCTTCGGTTGGGTGGCCCTGAAGATCATGCAGAAGCGAAACCTGATCTGATCCTCTGCTGACTTTGCCGCATATTGACAGGCCGACATGGGGCTGCCAGTAAAAATTTTTCAGCCCTTCACAGCCCCAGACACCATACCGGTTGACATCCGGTTCTGAACGAAAATGAACAGGATCAGCACGGGGATTGTGATGAGTGTCGAGCCTGCCATCACACCGCCCCAGTCCGAACCTTGCAGGCCCTGCTGGAAGGATTGCAGCCACAGTGGCAAAGTCACTGCCGAATCGCGAGAGAGCACAATCAGGGCCAGCGTGTATTCATTCCAGGAGTGAAGGAAGGCAAATACCGAGGTCGATACCAATCCCGGTGCGAGAAGCGGTAAGGTCACACGCATGAATGCCTGGATTCGGGTGCATCCGTCGATCATTGCGGCCTGCTCGAGCTCCTCGGGAACGGCCTCAACATAACCGCGCATCATCCACGTGACGAAGGGGAGCACGCCACCCACGTACAGCAATGACAGGCCAGCAACCGAGTTCAACAGCGCCCACGAGTCCAACATCCTGTACTGGGAAATAAAGAGCGCTTCGGCGGGGATCATCTGAATCACAAGGATTGCAACGATCAGAGTCCGACGGCCTCGGAAATTAAAACGTGCTAAGGCCAAAGCTGCAAGAAGTGAGCACAGGGTTGTTGCCACAACAGTGATAACTGCCGCGCCTAAGGACATGAGCAAGGCGGAGTGAAATGCGGGAGACGAGAGCACCTTGGCGAAGTGTTCGGTGGTCAGCGGCGCGGGTATCAGCTTCGGCGGGCTCGACAGAAGGTTTTTCTCAGTTTGGAATGCTGAGTTCACCATCCAATACACGGGAAGGAGCCAGACGAGCGAAGTGATGACCAAAATCGCATTGACTGCAATCTTGCCGGGATGGATTTTCTTGCGATTGAGGGGACGAGGCACAGCCTGGTGTGCGCGTTCCCGAACCTGTGCGGTGCTCATCGTGCGACCCCCTTCGTGAAGAGCATGTGAATGTATTTCGCTGTAATCACCACGGTGATCAGCAAGATGACCGTTGCAAGGGCCGAGGCCATCCCGTAGTTACCCTGAGAGATACCAAGGCGGTACACGTAGGTACCCAGAAGGTTTGTTTCAGTCGAAATCGAACCCGACTGCTGAAGAACGTAGATGTGGGTGAAGACTCGCAGGTCCCAAATCACCTGAAGAACACCAATGAGTGCGATCACCGGAGAAATCGACGGGAAGATCACGTAACGAAGGCGTGACATGTAGCCGGCTCCATCAATCTGCGCGGCTTCAAGCAAAGAGTCATCGATCTGCGTGACAGCTGCGTAAATGGAGATCGTTGCTAGGGGCATGGATGCCCAGATGATGATTGCCGAGGCGACTAAGAAGAAGGTCCAATACGAAGCTGAGAGCCACGCGAACCCCTTGAAGGGAAGGCCAATCGATGCCAAAAGGAAGTTGATCAGACCAAAGTTCGGGTCGACCAACCATTGCCACACAGTCAAAGAGGCAAGAAGTGGCATTGCCCAGACAACAATCAGAGTGGAGTTCATGAAGGTTCTGGCAGCAGGAGATGCTGCGCGCATCATGAGCGCCAGGGCGATTGCACCGACCATGGTCAGTCCCGCAGTCCACGCACAGAAGGCAAGGGATTTTGCCAGGACAGACCAGAAATAGGGGTCGGAGAGAATTGCAAGGTAGTTATCCAGCCCCACCCATGTTGGCGGCTTCCCGAATTGCTGTTCCAATCCGAATTTTTGGAACGACATGAGGAACTGGCGAACCATGGGGTATCCCAGAACAACCAGGACCAAAACAACGGCTGGGCTGAGAAGGAGGAAGGGAGCCAGTGTGCGCGTGAGTTTCTTGCGTGGGCTGCCCGCACGCACTGGGCTTTGCGAGGAGGTCATCGTTGCTCTCTCCGAGTATTGGGAAGGTTTGGGGAGTCGCCCGTGAAAGGTCGGGCGACTCCCCGATTTGGATGTGCCTTTCTGTCTATCCTTCAGATTGGCGCGAGATATGAAGGAGTATCACTCCTACTGCTTGTTCAGCGTGGTATCGAGCTTCGCGCCCGCATCCTTTGCAACTGTCTTCACGTCCTTGCCCTGGGCGATTTCGGTGAAGAAGTCTCGGATGACGTTATCGCCTGCAACGACGCCCCACTGAGGTGTGTTCGGGGTGAGCTTGGAGTTCTCGATAACGGTGGTGGAGATGTCCGCAAATGCACCTTCCGAGGCCGAACCGTACTGGGTATTACCGGGAGTCCATCCAGCCTTGGCAATCATAGTCTGGAACTTCTCAGAGAAGATCACTTCAAGGGCCTTCTTGGCTAGCTCGGGGTTCTGCGCATTTGATGCCAGCGAAATGGAGGAGCCACCCGCGAAGGTCTGTCCGACACTTCCTTCCTTGACTCCGGGGATCGGCATGACGCCAACCTTTCCTGCGTCCCACAGTTCCTTATCGATCTTCTTGGCAACCGAGCCGGTGCCGACCAGAATACCGACCTTGTTCTCATTGAAGTACTTCTGGAAGCTCTTCTGCGAAGCGGAGGAGTCCATCGCGTATGCGGTGCCGTCCTTAAAGATCTTCTGCACACGCTCGAGCGAGGCGACGGTGGCCGGATCGGTGAGCTTTTCTTGCCACTTCCCATTGCTCAAGGTTGCGTAGTCGCCGCCACCGGCGAACATCAGGGATTCGACACCGTGGATATCAACTGCCGACAGGTACATGCCGGAGAATCCTTCGACGTTATCGGGGTTGGCCTTACCCAGTTTGATTGCCGCGTCCGCCAGCTCATCGATGGTCTTCGGGACAGCGATGTTGGCCTTTTCAAAAAGATCCTTACGGTAGATAATTCCGCGAGCGCCCGCATACAGCGGAAGTGCGTAAAGCTTGTTATCCCAACGTCCTGCATCGATAAAGGACTGAATAAGCTTGTCGCCACCGACCTTGTTGTAGAGGTCATCGACGGGTGCGAATGCGCCGACCGATGCGAAGACCGCGGTCTGGGTGTTACCGGTTTCGACCAGATCGGGGCTTTCGGACTTGGAGGCCAGCGAGGTTTGCAGCTTGGATACGATTCCATCCCAAGGCTGGATTTCGACCTTGAGGGCGTTTCCGGGGTTCTGCTCTGCGAAGGTCTTTTCCAGGTATGCGATAGCATCGTCCGAAATCGAGCCTTCCATGAACCACACGCGAACGGTCTTTCCGGTCAGCGCGGAGGTGTCAGAAGATGCGCTTGCATCGGGGGTCGAAGACTTTCCGCATGCGGCGAGGCCGAGGCTAAGGACACATGCTGTGGCCAGGGCGATCACACGCCTTCTGGTTGTGTGCTGAGACATCTGTATTTCCTCTCAAACGCTACGCGCCTATGCGTAGATGAGTTTTAGTATCACTGCCGACAAAAAGTTTGTCAAGAAGCGTAACACTTTTGTTATGCAACAGAGCGGACTATCGATTCGACGATTTCCTCATCGTGAACGATCACCCGGAAGGCTGCAGCAGCCATTTCCTGTGCCGAGGCCGGCTCCCCCGCACAGGAAAAACGAACGTTGTGCGCAGACAGAGGAAGGCCTCGGCGACGAACAACGCGACGAAGCGGCTCGAGAAGGTGAGCGCCCACCTTTGCGAGCTCTCCCCCAAGGATAATTTCCTCGGGATCAAGAAGATTCGTCACGGCGACCATCGCAACGCCCAGCTGTTCACCAATTTCTTCAACCAAGCTCACGCAAGCATGATCGCCGTCATTCACAGCATCAACAAAATCGGATACCCCCGCTTTTTCGCCCAGAATTGGTCGAAGACGAGCAAGGATTGCGGGGGTCGACACATACTGCTGCAGACAGCCTCTATTCGAGCATTCGCAAGGAATTCCCATGGGATCAATACTGATATGCCCCAGCTCACCCGCTCCCCCATGCCCCCCTCGAATCAGTGCCCCATCCAGCACATATCCCATGGTGATACCGTGAGAAAGATGGACGTAGGCCATGGAGGATGCCGGCTCATCCATTCGCTCATACTCAACAAATGCGGCCAGTCGCGCCGTATTCTCGACACAAATCGGAGCATTCAGTAGTGCGCCCATCGCCTTAAGCGGATTAGTGCCCTTCCACATCGACGAGGCCGCACTCCCGACCACTTCACCCGTGCGAACGTTGATCTGAGTATTAACTGCAACATGACCCGCACGCACCACAGGATCGCCAAGTTGGGCACGCATGACAGACAGCGGCGCTGCGACGTGTGAGAGGCGAACTTTTCCGCTTTCGTGAGGGTTTTCTGCGATTTCGCGAGAATTGAGAAGGCGGCCATCAACACTGGCAATCGAAATTAACGTCCGATCAATCCAGAAGACAACCGACACCAGAACACCCACTTTTTCCGTGAGTTTGACGGTGGATTTCAATGGAGATTCTCCATCATCGGCCATGTATCCCTCGGCAATGAGGTCCTGGACCAGATTCGTGACGGTTGTGCGAGAAACCGAAAGACTGCGAGCCAAGGCAGCGCGATGCTGCGGCCCCTGCATCACAAGAGCTGCAATTGCGCGCTCTTTATTTGTACTCAGCACTTTTACTCCATTCAGACCTTGGCACACACAGAATCTGATGTTACGATTCGTAACACTATAGTCGGTTGACCTAATTAAAGAGGATTAACGTGTCACCCTCAATGATCCCACATGATCGCGAATGCACACCAGCCTTCGCGTGGCGTGGATTTATGCTCGATTGCGCACGGACATTCTGGCAGCCCGAGCTTATCCACGAGATCATCACTCTGCTGGGACGCTATGGCTTCAACCGCCTTCATCTTCATCTCACCGATGATGCTGGCTGGCGTATCCAGATCCCCGAATTCCCTGAACTCACTCAAACGGGCGCGCATTTACCGCGCGAAGCTTTCGACTGGTACGACAATGTGGACGCGGATAAACGCTCCGTCATGATCGCGAGCGCTCCCCAAGACTCCACGTGGGGCTTTTACACGGATGATGAGATCCGGGAAATTATCACCCACGCTGTCTCAGAAGGAATTGAGGTCATCCCAGAAATTGACCTTCCCGGCCACATGCATGCAGCAATTCGCTCCTACCCCGAGCTGGGAGATCCAGCATTGGCGAAGCTCCCTCCCGAGCAATGGAGCCATCGTAATGACCTTCTTTGGCCCACAGATCAATCCTGGGCTTTGATTGATGCCGCACTCACCCACGTCGCTCTTCTCTTCCCATCGCAGATCATTCATATCGGCGGGGATGAATGTCGTTTTGAGGCCTGGGAAAACGATCACACCTTGATGGATTCTCTAGCATCCCAAGGAATTCGCAGCGGACGTGAGCTCCAAGAATCCATGACTCGACGCGCACTCGAAATCCTTCATTCTCTGGGTAAGCGCGCTGCCGGTTGGGATGAACTCACCGAAATCGCCCCGGCAGATGTTCTTGATGACACTCTCATCATCGCGTGGCGAGGATTCGGTGAAGGACCCCGACGCGCAGCGCTCTCTGGACAACCTTGGGTCTATGGATGCTGCGACCAGCTCTATCTGAATCGCCTGGCTGGAGAAGCCTCGGATGAACCTGCGGCAATGTTCGGAGTGATTACTCCCAAACGAATCCTCACCGAGGTCATGGAGGAGATCACACAAGCGGCCACCGCGCCAATTGGCATTCAAAGTGCACTGTGGTGCGAATTCGTTCCCACACGTGAGCAGTTGTACTACCAGCTTTTCCCGCGTTTGCTTGCCGTCGCCGAAGTCGCCTGGCATGGTTTGTGCGCCCTTGACGAGGCCGAGATTCACGAGCGCATTCGCGCGGAAATGCAGTGGCTGGCCGAACGCGGAATCTACGGTCGGAAAGCTTAACTTTTTCTACTGACGTTCAGAACGCGAGAGATTTTCGCGAATGGCCCGACCAATCTTTTCGTGGGTATCTTCCTGAATCCACCGTGAATCCAAGCCAAAGTGCGATCCCGCGTTTCTCTCATCCTCGCGAAGCCCTAAGATCGCTTCCCACAGCGGAGTGAGTTCTTCGTGATAGGTGTGCCCATGACCACCCGGAGCCGTACCCGCAACCGGCATATCAACGAGGACCTGAATGTAGGTCGCACCTCGTGTGTATTGCATACGGAGACTGACATCCCCATCAACCTTTTCTGAAATCCAGTCGGGCTTGTGCCACACTAACTCCGAATTCCACCAAACCACCGGATCCGAGGGGTGCTGAGCATAGACAACCCTGGGATAGTTCCAATCGCCGAGTTCGCGACCGTAAACATCTGACCAAAGATTCTCTGGAACATTAACGAAACGTACGTGGCGACCATTTGCAACAACGGGAGCAACCTCGGGACTGCCTCGGTGACGGATGGCAGTCAGTTCCGCGTGCATCGGCGTAAACGCCGGAGTTCCCACCCAGAGCGCACCGTCAGTCCGACTTAAAACATCGACAATTCCCGAGAAGACATGTTGCGAGGCATAGGCACCTAAAGATTCTCCGCAGACGAAAAGTGCTGGCCTACGGTCTTCCGGAATCTCATCCACCGCGCGACGAATCGTTTCAAAGAGAATGACCGCTGCTTCTTCAGAAACATCCAGATCCGTCAGGAAGTTAATCGAGGAAGGAACGAAGGAATACTGCATCGAGGCAGTCGCGCAATTCCCGCGAGTCAAGTACTCCACGGGTTGAACCTGCCATTCGTCAACCCATCCAGATCCCGTCGAAGTTGCAATCAAAATGACAGAGCGATCAAAAGCACCCGTCCGATGCAATTCTTCGACAACAAGATCAGCGGCGCTTTGCAGGCTCTGTCCTTCTTCAGGCATCCCCGCATACACGCGAATGGGCTCCATAGCCGAGCAACCCGTAACGGCCTCGATATCGGCGCGGCTAGGACCTCGACCAAGAAAAACGCGGCCCTGCCCGCCCACGGCACGCCAGGAGGAATACGACTGTGGCGAACCTGAACGCTCAGGCACCTGGGGCTGGACAATCCCCTTTGCCGTGCGGTTATTCATCTTTCGCGCATGACGGGTGAAGAAATTAATACCCAGCTTCAAAAGGACCTGCGAGGTCAAGGCATACACAATGACGACAAGAATGAGCAGGGAAAGAGCCAGCGCGAAGACCATGGGCATCCACCGGCTCAGAACAATAACGATTGCCCGGCCAATCCACTGTAGGCCCCAAGCAATCCCGAGCAATGCCAGCATCAGAATGAAGGCGCAGAAAGTTCCCAAGAGGTATTCCCCCAAGGTCTCACCACGCATTCCAACCAGATGATTGGCACGCTTGCGCTCGCGATAGGACTGGAGCAGCCAGCGGAGGAACCACAAAAAGAACCCCAGCAGTAGTACAGCCCTAAAAGCAATCGATACCGATTGTGGAGCGGTAATCTCAACGCCAAGCCTGGGCACAACCAGTGCATAGAAACGCTGGATTGTCAGTCCAACGATGTAGCCAACAGCCGAGAGAACACCGGAGGCAACCGCGTGCCACTGCCACGATCGGGCAAGAAGAGAAGGCGAAACGGATACTCCGTACATCACCAGCGCGCCGACGACGCCAATGAGTGAAATATCCATAACACCTCCTGAATATGTCTCATTCTGCCCGATCTGCAACCCAGACGAGCGTGAAATAGGGCAGTTTCACAGTGGAGTGGGGCGCAAAGCCCAGATGCTCATACAGGTACCAGTGCAGATTCTCTTGCATTTTTTCGCGCCCCACAGCGGTGGAGCGCAAGTAGGACGAGCGCGTCGTCCCCAGCTCCATAATGGCTTCGGGGTTCATGGAATCATTCCAATCAAAACGATTCAATACCGGTTGGGACCAGTGCTCACCCACAGTCGGAGGACGGTCGGGACGGTGAACATCACCCGAACGCATAATTCTCGTGAGCCTGTGGACCCATGGGATTGTCACATCCAGTTGATTCCACACAATCATCAACTGCCCACCGGGACGCACAATTCTGTGCATTTCCTGCCCCGCTGCCTGCGGATCTACCCAATGCCACGATTGTGCGAATACGGCGCGGTCAACACTCGCATCCGGCAGCCCAGTTGCTTCAGCGCAGGCATCAACAACCTGCACATTCTGATCGTGTCCTAGGAGCGTCACCAGTTGTTCGCGCATCGCCTGAGCTGGCTCAACTGCGATCACCTTCGCCCCGCGCTCAAGAAGCTCCGCGGTCAGTTTTCCCGTTCCCGCACCGATATCCGCAATGGTGATTTCCGAGGCCTTCTCCCCCGCAAGAATCGTATCGATCGCCTGACGCGGGTAGCTTGGACGAACAGAACCATAGGAATCTGTCGCGTGTTGAAAGGGATTGGTCACGAGTGAAGCCTAGTGGATTGTCCCCCGAGATGCCCGGACCTGAACCCGCTGGCCAACAGAAGGGATCGGATTGCCGAAAGGAACTCGCATCAACTTTGGTTCTGCGCTAGAAGAAGATTCCAGCTGAACGGGAATCACAGAGAATCCCCGACCGCGGCTCAGCACAGTACCGCACACAACCGCCCAGAGCTCACCTTCTGTGCCGGCAAGCTCCAGTTCTTCCTTCTCGACTCCCAAAAAGCGCGCAACTTCTATGTCTCCCGGGTCCTCCCACACGGCCTCGGGAGTATCAAGGCGACGAAGATGCCCGGCGATCATCACGCCAATCTGATCAGCAACGGTAAAAGCCTCATCCTGGTCATGGGTGACGTAGATGCTTGTGATTCCTTCGCCTGTGATGATTTCACGCAACTCGACTGACAAACTTTCACGCATCGAACGATCTAGCGCGGAAAGCGGTTCATCCAAGAGAAGGAGACGAGGCCGTGGGGCCAAAGCGCGGGCCAAGGCCACTCGCTGCGCCTGGCCTCCCGACAGGGAATCGATACTCCGCGGGCCAAAACCTTCCAAACCGACAATCTCTAAAACCTCTGCAACACGCGCAGAGCGTTCGAAGGCGGGAAGATGACGCAGCCCATAGGCGACATTCCCTTCGACACTGCGATGCGGAAAGAGCTGTCCGTCCTGGAACATCAAGCCAAAACCACGCCTATACGTAGGAGTGCGAAGAATTGACTGTCCGTCCCATTGAATATCGCCCTGCTGAGGACGTTCGAGGCCCGCGATTGCGCGCAACAAAGTCGACTTTCCGCATCCACTTGGGCCGAGAAGCGCAGTGATTTGACCAGACTGAAGAGAGAAAGAGACACCATCTACCGCACGGAAAGAACCGTAATCAACGCTCACATCGATGCACTCTAAAGCTGTCGAACCGGTCATAGTCTGTCTCCGATCTCCGCTGGACGCAGCCATTCCATACAGGTAATCAGCAGTGCACACACCGCTGCAAGAAGGACACAAGAAGCCATCGCCACACCCTGATCTAAGGCGTCAGGGCGCGAAATCAAACGATAGATGACCACGGGAAGCGTGACTGCATCCCCCTTTGCAAGGAAAGACGTCGCACCAAATTCACCCAATGACGTCGCAATCGCAAAACCCGCAGCGATACCCACGGAGCGCACAAGGACCGGTCCATCGATTGTTACTAAAACTCGAGAATCGCTGGCCCCCAAACTTGCAGCAGCTTCGCGGAGTCGGGGGTTAATTGCTCGCAAAGAGGGCGCGATCAGGCGAACGACCAGAGGAAGAGCAACGACGGCCTGCGCACAGGGCACCAGGATCCAGGAACTGCGCAGATCTAGAGGCTGGCGATTCATGGTGATAAGGAATCCGAAACCCACCGTCACGGCAGAAACACCCAAAGGAAGCATGAAGACGCTTTCCACCACAGCTAATGCACTTCGTCCCACTCGTGAACGGGGATGACGCGTCACAAGAAGAACCACGCAAACGCCCACGCTTAAAGCAATAACCATTGCGGCAAGGGCGACAAGAAGCGAATGTCCCAAAGCCTGCAGGGGTGAGACACGTAGAGCGGGAGTGAAGGAAGAATCTGCCAACTTCGCATAGTGCTCAAAGGTGAAACGGCCTCGTCGGTGAAGGGAACGCCACACCAGTGCGGCCAGGGGCAGAAGGACAAGCACACAAATAACAAAACCGCTGAAAAGCAGCGCCCACAGATCTCCCGCGCTCACGGGCCTCTGCGCCCGAGGCGCACCCAAAGTTGCCGCGTTCTTCCCACGTCTGCGCGCGGCCTCGGCGATGATCAAGGACAGTGCAATGACGACTAACTGAACAATGGACAGCACCGAGGCGCTGCGAAGATCTAAGAACTGGGTGGTGAGCATGTAGATCTCGGACTCCACGGTCGTGAGCTTCGAACCACCCAAAATCAACACAATCCCGAAGGAAGTGGCGCAATACAGGAAGACTAACGAGGCCGCAGAGGCAATCGCGGGAAGGAGTGCCGGAAGGGTGACACTCAGGAAAACTCGGCGTGGTGGAGCACCCAGACATGAGGCGACCTGAGCGGGACGCTCATCTAATTGGGACCAAAAACTGCCAACATTGCGTACAACCAGCGAGTAATTGAAAAACACCATCGCTGCGACAACCGCGGTCATCGTGCCATCCAGCCCCAAGAAGCCTAGCCACCCCTGAGGCGCAAGAAGAGAGCGAAAAGCAACACCCACAACGACTGTGGGCAGAACAAAGGGCACCGAAATGACTGCGCGAAGGAATCGACGTCCGGGGAAACGACAGCAGTACAGGGCGTAGGCACCCGGAATCCCCAAAATCAATGAAAAGATCGTACCCAGAAGGGCCATCCACAGGGTGCGGCCAATGACCTTCCAAGTTCGAGAAGCCCCCAAAAGCTCACCTAAGCCCGAAAGGTCAATTCCACCGCCCTCAGCACTAAATCCCTGAGCAATGAGCGTCGCCGCTGGCCACGCAAAAAACAGCGTAAGAAACGCCAGGGGGACGCCGAGGGCCACTGCCCCGGCGCCCACCCTAAGCGCACGCTGCCGAAAATCTGTCACCCAAGGACCGTTTCTTGCCAGGACTTGAGCCAAGCAGTCGAGTTCTTCTCAATGTCCTGAGGATCAACACGCAGGGGCTTATCGGTCAGAGGGCCAAACTTTTGCAGAGCCTCAGGTGCCTGTCCCTTGTAGGGGTACATGTAGGTTGCCTTCGAAATTGCGCTTTGGACTTCGTCAGAGAGCAAGAATTCGATGAACTTCTTTGCTCCTTCGGGGTTCTTCGCACCCTTGAGGACACCGGCATACTCAACCTGGCGGAAGCAGGTATCGGTAATAACACCGGTCGAGCTTTCGGTTCCTGCATCATTGACCGCATAGGCGGGAGAGGAACCATAGGACACCATCATGGGGTAGCTGCCCTTGCCTTCACCAGCGCTGTAGTCAACGTTGAATGCCTGCGACCAGCCCTCGGTGATCTTCACGCCGTTGTCCTTGAGCGACTTCCAGTACTGAGCGTACCCATCGGGACCAAACTTTGCGATCGTTGCCAGCATGAATGCCATTCCCGGAGTTGACGATGCCGGGTTCATGGCAACAAGCATGTCCTTGTATTGAGGCTTCGCTAGATCTTCGAAGCTTGTCGGCACAGCAAGCTGGTGGTCGGCGAACCACTTCTTGTCGTAGTTCACGCAGACATCGCCGCGATCGATGGGAACCAGACCGGGTTCACCCTGGAAATTGTCATCTGCGTTGGGCGAGGTGATATGTGCATCCTCGATGATTCCCTGACCGCCAATACGGGTTGAAACCGTATTATCTAGGCCGAAAACTGCATCTCCCAGGGGTGAATCCTTGGTAAGTACCAGCTGATTGGCCAGCTCCCCGCCGTTACCGATCGCTTGGATTTTCGCAGTAATTCCGGTCTTCTCATGGAACTTGTCCAGAAGGTCTTGGGGAAATTCGAATGAATCGTAGGCAAGAATAGTGACGTTTTGATCACCCTGTGCCGAGGCCGTGCCAGCCTGCGTTGCGGCACCATCCTTAGCGCTTCCCGCGCAAGCTGCAAGAGAGCTTGCTGCAACCAAAAATGTCGCAGTTGATGCGATCAAACGGACGCGACGATGCGCCGAAAAAGTAGACATTTTCTTCCTCCGCTAATGGTGGAGGGCTAGGCCGCCTCGGGGGAGGCAGTCTGGAGATTGCGACTTCCTACGCCGGCATAATCCGGATCAGGTGTAAGGGTCTGCATTCGCACTCTCAGCCCACGGTGGGCTCCCCTGTCTTACTCGCCAAGCATAGCGCATCAAGCAGAGAGGGATGTACGGCCTCGGCGAACCAGAGAACGGTGGCGACGAATCACGCCGACGACAGTGATGCCAACCATCCAAGCAGCCGACATCAGTAGCCCCTGCAGACTTTCCATATCTAAGGACAGCACGACGACCACCGCAGCAATGAAGGCGATGAACAGCCAGGCCGAGAAGACACCGCCAGGAAGCTGGAAGGTCGAGCTGCGATGCTTGTTCGGGTACCTACGCACGTAGAACAAGTAGGCGATAACAATCAAAACCCACACGACCATGAAGAGTGTGGCCGACATTGAGGTCACCACGGTGAAAACGCTCAGGATTGAATCACCAAAAGCCAGAAGAACAGCGGCGGAAAGCAAGAACACACACGAAAGGAAAAGTGCATTCTGGGGGACGTGATGCTTTGACAGACGACCAAAGAAGGGGGCCGCATCACCCTGAAGTGAGAGGGAGAAGAGCATCCTCGAGGTGGAGTAGATCCCCGAGTTGGCCGACGAGGCCGCAGAAGTGAGCACCACCAAGTTCACCAGTGAGGCCGCTGCACCCAGTCCCGTCATTGAGAACATCGTGACGAAAGGCGACTGGGTCTTATCAATCTGATCCCAGGGCGTCACCATCATGATGACCGCAAGAGAGCAGATATAGAACAGAACAACACGAACGGGAATCGAATTGATTGCCTTGGGAAGAGTTTGAGTGGGGTTCGAGGTTTCGGCAACGGTCGTTCCAACAAGCTCAATACCAACGAAAGCAAAAACTGCGATCTGGAAGCCCCCCAGAAATCCGCTCAGTCCCGTTGGGAATAGGCCTCCGTGACTCCACAGGTTCGAAACCGCCGCGGCTGTACCGTTGCTGTCACGCATACCGATGGCAATCATCACGACACCGACAACAATCAGAGCAATGATTGCAACGATCTTAATCATCGCAAACCAGAATTCGGTCTCTCCGAAAGCCTTAACGGTCATCGCATTAAGAGTGAAAAGAAGGAGCGCTGTAGCAAGAACGGGAATCCACGCGGACAGGTTCGGAAACCAAAAACGCACGTAACCGGTGATGGCAACGACGTCAGCAATACCTGTAACCACCCAACACAGCCAGTAGGTCCATCCCATGACAAACCCCATAGTTGGGCCAAGGAAGTGTCGAATGATATCGGCAAAAGTGCCGTATCTCTTATCCGAAAGGAGGATCTCACCCATCGCACGCATGAACAGAAAGAGCGCGCTGCCAATAATCAGATAGACCAAAAGGATCGAGGGACCAGCCGTTGCAATGGTCTTTCCGGAGCCCATGAAGAGGCCGGTACCGATTGCGCCGCCAATAGCGATGAGCTGGATATGGCGGTTCGTTAGATTGCGCTGAAGCTCGCGGCCCGAGGCGTCGCCGAAGCTCTGCTCATCGTCTTCGCTGGTGCTCATTGTGATCCGTTTCTCTCAGTTGAGCTTTCCACACTAGCACGCCCCATCGGGATAGATGGGAGAAAATAGCTTGTATGAGTGAAGTGATGATTTCCGTCGCCAATGTTCCCACCGAGCGTGCACGTCGATATGGGCATCAGCTTGCCTCTCACATGGGGCGAAAAATCGATGCACAGTGGGATGAGGATTCAGCGCGCGGAATGCTGATCTTCACTCGTGAGGGAATGCCCGGCGGCGAGTGCGCAATCACGTGCACAGACCAGCACTTGCGTCTTGAGCTGAAGACTTCTCCCGAGGCCGTGGAGCACCTTGAGTTTGTCGTCGGGATTCACCTGGCTCGCTTTGGGTATCGCGACGGGCTTGAGGTTGCGTGGATGAGGAAGAATCCGAGCGATGGTGAGGAAGCTCCCGGAACCACGCAGGGCCCCTTAACAGCAGAGGATATCGAGCGTCACCGACGCTCTAAGTAATCCTTCGCGCTGTCAACGGCCTGGTCCCACAAGCCAGCTTCGTCTTCCCAAAGCTGGTAGGCCTCGTCCTCATCATCACTGAGGGCGGCAATTCCCGATTCCTCAACGTGAAGTGCGACCTTGCCTTTTTCTTCTGAGAGTGAGACCTCGATAGTCGTCAGCATTTCTTCGGGGAACTCATCACTGGCCACGGGATACCAGCGGAATCGCACGACATCCATGGGATCTTCGTCGAGTTTCTCGACAAGCCATGTTCCCGCTTCCGGGTCGGTAACGTGGTAGAGCCCGTCATCGCCATGCTCAATATCATGGTCGCCCAGCGGTCCATCATTGATCCACCAGCCGGGCTCAGAGACCAAGGCCCAGGCATTCTCGATGGTGGTGTCAATGAGCACGTCGGCTTCAACACTATCCGTGTTCTGACCGGGGGTTTCTGTTTCGTCATCACCGAAGAAGTCCATAGCTCAACGTTAGCGAGCCTAGGCCCAGCTGCCAAGGCCAGCGAGGAAATTGGCGACAGGGCAAGCCTATTCAGACCTAGCCGGTCCCAGTCTTTTCGACGTATGTCTTTGAAGAATCAGTGCTTAGGAATCAGCCCCGCACTGAAGATCGGCACTGGGAACGACGTTACGCAGGAAGTAACCCTCGACAGCTGTCGCCACACACTTGCTTCCGTTCTTCGAGTACGCGGTGTGGTTCCAACCATCCCAAGTCACCAACACGCCCGATGACAGCTGCTTCGCCAGATTTTGGGACATCACGTAGGGGGTTGCAGGATCATGCGTCGTACCAACGACCATGATGGGAGCTGCACCCTCAGCCTTGATTGCGTGGCGCTTCGCGTGCTTGGTCGGCCAGCCTTCAAGACTGGCGGAGGTGTAGCCGGCCAGATCACCAAAGATCATCAGCTCTTGCTTAAGTGCTGTCGCATCCTTCTCCCATTGGGCTGCATCACCAACAGGCTCGAAGTCTAGGGAGTTAATAGCAACGATCGCATCCATCGAATTCGAAGAGTAGCTTCCGTCTTTGTTGCGTTCGCTCAGCAAGTCTGCAACGTAGAGCAGCGTCGAGCCGTCCTCTGAGTTCAGCGCTTGCTGCATTCCCTGCGTGAGGATTGAATACGTCTGCGTCGAGTACAGCAGACCGACAACAGCGCTCATGGCAAGGTCGTGAGTGAGCGGGCGGTTCGGATCTGAGGTTTGAAGCGGGGTGTTGTACAGGCGATCGAAGAAGTTCTTCATCTGCTTCATGCCGGCATCTGCATCGCCCTTGAGCGGGCAGTTACGTGCTGCCTGGCAATCTTCCACCCAGTGACGCAGGGAGGCCTCGAAGCCTCGCATCTGCATGGCGGAGAGCTCATCGCCGCTGACCGAGGGGTCAAGTGCACCGTCGAGGACCATGTGACCGACATTTCCGGGGAATTGCTCGGCGTAGGTGGCGCCCAGGAAGGTTCCGTAGGAGTAGCCCAGGTAGTTGAACTTCTCTTGCCCAAGCAGCGCGCGAACCATATCGAAGTCCTTCGATGCATTCACGGTGTCGATGTGCTTGAAGATGTCACCACTGAGGTCTTGGCAGCCCTTGGCGAGATCTCGAGAAGTATCCTCTGCGAGCTTGATCATTTCTGCGGGACTTGCATTCGGATCGATCGGGTTTCGCGTTCCAGCGGCGTCGCCGTCACGCTCTTGATCAGTTCGGCAACGGACAGGGGTTGATGCGCCGACGCCTCGCGGATCCAGAGCAACGATGTCAAAAGCCGAGACAAGCCCCGTACCCAAAGAGGTGGTGACCTGCGAGGTAATCGAGGACACCGATGCTCCACCGGGACCACCAAGGTTGTAGAACAGAGCCTTGCCTTCACTCTGATCCCCGCGGTGGACCGCCAAGGCAAGGGTGATTTGGTTCCCGTCGAGGTTCTCCCAGTCCAGCGGTGCGGTCAGCGACGCACACTGGTACTTGTCGATATCGCGCGGTGCAGATACCCCGGTGCTTGTGATTTCCGAGGCCTCACACTGTCGCCAATTGAGCGGCTGAGAGTAGAACTGCTCTTTCGTCGGCTTGCCGGGAAGCGGGTCTGCCGCATGCGCGACCGTCACCTTGTTTTGGCTGTTCGAGGTACCTGCGGCGGCACTGGTGGCAGCCTGATCGATAGCATTCTTCGCGTAGTATGCGATGCCAAAGTTTGTGGCAAGCGCAAGGACGATCAACACGGAGACGATCAGGCGGGAGCGTGAATTCATGCCTCTACCCTATTCGATGTCTAGACCTGCGGTCGAAGTGAGAGTGCCATCGACTCCAAAATCAGAGGGACTGACATGTTTGTTGTCAGGCGCTTTCGAGCTTCCTCAATCGCTTGGACTCTCTTCATGGTCTGCTGCGGGGTGGATTGAGCGCAGAGCTGGTCGATGAGATCTAGGCAGTCATCATTGATTGGCTCTTGATCCGTTCCCAATTGACGCAGGAGAACGTCCCTATAGATTCCCAAGAGGTCGACGAGGGCTCGATCGAGAGAATCTTGGATGGCTCGCTTTGAGCGCCGCTTCTGGTCTTCTTCGAGTTCACGGATACGTGCGCGCTGATGCGAGGCCGGACTCTGGCCTTCTTCCATTCCCAATTGGCGCATCAGTTCGGCCTTTTCGCGGGCATTGCGTTCTTCAGATTGGGATTCTGCTTGAGTTTTTGCAATGGAGAGGAGGTCCTCTGCGGCAAAGACCGCTTCACCAACAGAACGCACCTGTGCCGGGGCAGTGATGATCTGCCGGCGACGCTGACGCATCTTGGGGTCTTTGGCAAGGGCCCGAGCCAAGCCGATATGCGATTGGGCTGCGCGGGCTGCAGAAAGCGCATCCGCAGGATCAACACCATCACGACGAACAAGAAGGTCCGCGACGGCATGCGGATCTGGAATTCGCAGTCCCAGATGCCGGCACCGCGAACGAATGGTGGTGATCATGTCTTCTGCACTGGGAGCACAGAGCAGCCAGACCGTGCGCTCTGGCGGTTCTTCAATTGCCTTAAGAAGAACATTCGCTGTGCGTTCCATCATGCGGTCAGCATCTTCGATGACGATGACCCGCCAACGCCCCTGCGAGGGTGCAGTCTGTGCGCGCAAGACGATCTGGCGAACCTCATCGATACGAATTTGCGTGGATTCCGTGGTGAGGATTGAGACATCACCGTTTGTCCGAGCCATTGTGGTCCGACATCCTGGACACTGTCCGCATCCGGGGAACTCTCCGGTGCACTGGAGGGCCGCTGCAAAAGCGATTGCCGCAACCGAACGCCCCGAACCGGGAGGCCCGGTGATGAGCCACGCATGGGTCATTGAGCGAGATGGGTCATCTGTGGGCTGAGTGAGCGACGAAGCATCTGCGCGCACGGAGCCGGAAGTGTCCGCACCTGGATGTGCCTCTTGGGCATGGTCAACGATTGCTCGGGCGCCTTGAGCCGCCTGTTGCAATACCGCCAGGGCGTGTTCCTGGCCGACCAATTCATCCCAAACGCTCACAGAAGAATGCCATCCTCTTCCAGAAGAGCCCAGAGCGTTGCCTGAGATTCAACGGGCTTGGCATTTTCTGCAGCTTCTTCAGGCAATCCCTGGAATGCCGCATCAACACGTTCTTCCAGAACTCCGCGAATTTCACTGAAGACCTGATCTTCAGTTCCCACACCATCGATGACGACGATACGATCCGCTTCTGAGTCCGCAAGCGCCAAGTACTGGTGACGAACGCGCTCATGGAACTCCATAGATTCGCGTTCCATTCGGTCCGGTTCTCCCCCGCGACGCCTGGCGGCAACTTCCGGTGGAACGTCAATCAGCAAAGTGAGGTCGGGGAGCAAACTTCCCGTTGCCCACATGGACAGGCTGCGGATTTCATCCACACCCAAGCTGCGCGCAGCTCCCTGATAGGCCAAAGACGAGTCAATGTAGCGATCGACCAGAACAATTTCCCCGCGTTCAAGGGCCGGCCTGATCAGGGTCGCGACATGGTAGGCACGATCAGCGGCATACAGCAGCGCTTCGGTGCGTGGGTCAACATCTTCCGGTCCGTTCTGAACCAATTGACGCAGAGTCGTCCCCAGCTCTGTTCCACCGGGTTCTCGCGTGACAACCACCTGTTGTCCGCGTTCTTCAAACCACTGGCGAACCCGCTGAATTTGGGTACTTTTACCGGTCCCATCACCACCTTCAAAGGTGATGAAGAGTCCGCGCCCCGCCTGTGCACCACTACCCATTGATCTCATGTCTCTATCTTGACAGTGCCCACCCGCATTTGCGTCCATTTTGGCAGCGGGTGGGCGAAAGAAAATTCCTTCTCGTTATTTCTTAGCCGAAGTCTTCTTCGTTGTGCGTCGAGTTGTTGTCTTCTTTGCAGTCGACTTGCGGGTGCGCTTGGGAGCCGGACCCTTCGCGCGCTTATCTGCAAGCAGCTCATACGCGCGTTCAGCGGTCAGATCCTCGACGGTTTCAGCGCGAGGAACGGTCACATTGGTTTCACCATCGGTGATGTAGGGACCGAAGCGACCGTCCTTGACGGTGACCTTCTTCCCCGACACCGGATCAGCGCCGAACTCACGCAGCGGGGGCTTTGCTGCCCCGCGGCCTCGTTGTTTGGGCTGAGAGTAGATCTCCAGCGCCTCATCCAAGGTGATAGTCAGAAGCTGGTCCTCGCTGGGAAGGGTGCGCGAATCGCTTCCCTTCTTCAGGTACGGGCCGTAGCGACCGTTTTGCGCGGTGATGACCTCACCGTCAGAGGGATCAACGCCAACTTCACGCGGAAGCGAGAGCAGCGCAAGCGCGTCTTCCAGCGTGATTGTCGCGAGATCCATCGACTTAAACAAGGAGGCCGTGCGCGGTTTTGCCGCAGCCTTCTTCCGCGTCTTCTTCGCGGGCTTCCCGTCTTCAGAAGCTTCCGCTCCTTCGGTTTCTTCGGGCAGAATTTCCGTCACGTAGGGACCGTAGCGGCCGTTCTTTGCAACCAGCATGTGTCCGCTTGCGGGATCGATTCCCAGTTCGCGTCCATCATCTGCAGCAAGCGCGAAGAGTTCCGTGATCTTCTCTTCGGTCAACTCGTCGGGAGCGACCTCGGGCGGCACATTTGCGCGCGTCCCATCGGCCTTCTCCATGTAGGGTCCGTAGCGGCCGACTCGCAAGGTGACGCCATTTCCCATGTCAATGGAGTTCACCGCGCGGGCATCAATATCGTCTCCCAGGGATTCAACCTGGAACTTCAGGCCGTCAGCGTCGCCCTTACCGTCTGCACCGAAGTAGAAGGTGCTCAAGAACTCGTGTCGATCTTCGCTTCCCGCAGCGATCTGGTCCAGATCGTTTTCCATCGATGCCGTGAAGTCGTAGTCAACCAGGTTCGACAGGTTTTCTTCCATCAGTCGCGTGACCGAGAAGGCAAGCCAGGTGGGAACCAAGTACTGGCCTCGGTGGGTGACGTAGCCGCGATCACCGATGGTTTGAATCGTTGCCGCATAGGTCGAGGGGCGACCGATTCCAAGCTCTTCCATGGTCTTCACCAAGGTCGCTTCGGTGTAGCGGCCTGGGGGCTGAGTCTGGTGTCCCTGTGCCTGCGCCTCTTCAAGCAGCGCGACTTCCCCTTCGCTCACCTGAGGGAGGGTCTTCTCAGCATCGGTCGTTTCCGCGTCGTAGCGTCCCTTGTCCTGACCTTCCTGGTAGGCCAAGCGGAAGCCGGGGGAAGTAATGACCGTTCCCGAGGCGCTGGAGAGCACTGCGTGATGCTGACCTTCGACCTCGACATCGGTACGTACGCGGATGGTTGCGGTAAAGCCAAGGGCATCGGCCATCTGTGAAGCGACGGTTCGCTTCCAGATCAAGTCATAAAGTGCAAGCTGCTGACGATTCAAAACCGAGGCAACTTGCGCGGGGGTGCGGAAGTGATCACCAGCGGGGCGAATGGCCTCGTGAGCTTCTTGCGCACCCTTAGAGGTGGTGCCGTAGATGCGCGGCTTCTCAGCCACGGCCTCGGCCCCATAAAGTTCCTTAGCCTGCTGGCGGGCAGCCCTGATGGCCTGCGAGGACAGGGCCGTAGAGTCGGTACGCATGTAGGTGATGAAGCCCGACTCGTACAGGGACTGAGCGGTACGCATCGTCGAAGAAGCATTCCAATGAAGCTTGCGGGAAGCTTCCTGCTGCAGCGTCGAAGTAGTGAAGGGAGCTGCAGGACGGCGGCGGTAGGGCTTCTGCTGGACGGAATCGATAGCGGAATCACGCGCGGCCTCGAGCGCTGCGGCGAAGAGCGGCGCGGAATGGGCACCTAGGTGGAAGGCCTCGTTCTTCTTGGCCTTCGCGGAAAGGCGACCGTTTTCATCAAAGTCAGAACCGGTTGCAACGGGAGAACCGTCAATATGCGAAACCTTTGCGCCAAAAGACTGACCCGAAGCGGCAAATTGGGTATCGATCGACCAGTATTCAGCACTCACATGCGCCATGCGGTCGCGCTCGCGATCAACAACCAAGCGCGTCGCAACCGACTGCACGCGGCCCGCGGACAGGGAAGGACGAATCTTACGCCACAGCAGCGGCGAAACTTCGTAGCCGTAGAGGCGGTCAAGGATTCGGCGAGTTTCTTGGGCGTCAACAAGGTCCGTATCGAGCTCACGAGTATTTTCCAGAGCGCGTTGGATTGCTTCCTTCGTGATTTCGTGGAAGACCATGCGGCGCACGGGAACCTTGGGCTTGAGAACTTGGAGAAGGTGCCAAGCGATAGCCTCACCCTCGCGGTCCTCATCAGTTGCCAGGAAGAGTTCGTCGGACTCTTTCAGGAGCTTCTTGAGCTCGGTGACTTTTTTCTTCTTGTCGGGATTGACAACGTAGTAAGGGGTGAATCCGTCCTCGACGTCGACGGCGAAGCGCCCGTAGGGGCCCTTCTTCATGTCGGCGGGCAGCTCCGAGGGCTGCGGAAGGTCGCGAATGTGACCGATCGAGGCGGTCACATGGTAGTCGGGTCCCAAGTATCCTTCGATCGTCGCCGCCTTGGCGGGAGACTCCACGATCACCAGCTTGGTCGCTGCCATTGTTTGTCCCTTCCGTTGCTACCTCGTATTTGTAGCACGCTTTGCTGGTCCTCCGTTGGCGAGCGCCGCCGGAGTACCACTGGGTAGGACCTTACCGCGTTACGGGGCTTTCCGGGAACCGATGTGCTTTCCCGCGCGTCTTCTGTGGATAATTCCCGAGGCCTAACCGGCGTCTTGCGGGCGGGCGCGCACCATATCCATCGACAGAAAGCCAAGTAGAGACATGCCATAAGAATCCGTACAATATTCTGTACATAGGAGAGCAGAGGAGCACCCATGAAGACCATGACCTACAGCGAGTCGCGCGCACGCTACGCCGAGGTCCTCGATCAGGTCGTCAACGACCGCGAAGAAATCATCATCACCCGCCAAGGCCACGAGAGCGCCGTCATCATGGCCCTTGACGAGTACGAGTCCCTCATGGAGACCGTCTACCTCATGCAGTCCCCCGCAAACGCCCGCCACCTGCGCGAATCGATCGCACGTCACCGCGCTGGTGAGGGTGTCGTCCACGACCTCGTTGAGCCCGACGAGGACTGACCATGCACATCACGTGGGACGAGGAAGCCTGGAACGACTATGTCTGGTGGCAGTTTGAGGACCGCAAGACCCTCAAACGCATCAACGCACTCATCAAGGACATCCAGCGCAACGGGAACGAGGGCATTGGCAAACCTGAACCCCTCCGCTACGAGTTCTCGGGGTACTGGTCACGTCGAATCGACTCACGTCACCGCCTGATCTACCAGATTAGTGACGACGGTAAAACCCTCTGGATCATCTCCTGCCGCTACCATTACGGCCAGTAGCTCCCGCGGTTTTAGAGCAGCGCACTACCCAGACGGCAGATGTTATCGACGTAGTGCTTGTACCAGGGAAGCGCCTTCCATTCCTCAAGGCTGAGCAGTCGCGAAGATGCTTCGATTCGCCTGTTATTCCCCTCCAGAAGTTGGACAAGATAAGGATCCTGAGCCAAAAGCATGGCTTCGTAGTTCAAGCCAAAGGATCGGTAATCCATATTCGATGAGCCGATTGCGGCAAGCTCCCCATCAACCACGACGTACTTCGAGTGGAGCATATGAGGCGGTACATAAAGATGGACATTCACTCCGGAGATCAAAAGAGACTCGTAGTACGCACGCTGAGCATGTCCTACCAAGAATTGGTCGAATTGCTCTGAAACGTAGAGGTCTACGCGAACTCCTGACATTGCCGCGCCGGTGAGTGCGGCAAGCAGGGGTTCATCCGGAATGAAGTACGGGCTGGCAATAGATACATGCTGCCGAGCCTGTGACACCATCGAGATGAACATCCGCAGATTCGGTTCTGAGGGATACGAGGGGCCTGATGGAATGATCTGCATCGGTTGCCCCATGGCGTTTTCATGTGCTTCGTCATCTACGGAAAGATTAAGTTCTTCAAGCGAAAGCTCCTGTTTGGTGGCGTAGAACCAATCTGAAGCGAAAACAGCTTGAACCTGGCGGACCACTGCACCGCTTACTTCAACGGAAGTATCGTGATATTCAATTCCCGCCTTTTGGTAGGCAGGAGTGTCATAGTCTGATGCCACCAAATTATGCGAACCGATGAAGGCTTTCTGGCCATCAATGATGAGCAGCTTGCGGTGGTTACGCAGGTCAGGACGTCGAATGTGACCTTTAAAGATGCTCATGGGCAGCATCAGGTGCCATTCGATCCCAGACTCGTCGAGCATTCGACTGAAACCACGCCATCCGGGAATAGTGCGAAGCCCGTGATGATCTATCAGCAGTCGAACTTTGACCCCGCGAGCGCAGGCACGAACCAAGGCTTTGTAGAGCGGATCAGTGGAATGATCCCACGAGGTCTGGAAGTACAGGACATTCACGTGATGAGTCGCTTGATCGACCTCGCGGGCCATCGCTTCAAAAGCTTGGTCAGTATCGCCAAGAAGCTGCAGAACACGCCCATGGCTGGGCGGGAAAGAGGTTTGTTTTTGGTTAAGCCGCATCAGCGAGGCTGTGCGCTCATCCATTCCGTCATTAACGAGGCCTCTTTCGCCTCCACTATCACCGCGCAAGATTCCCTTGACCAGTTGGTGCGCCGCCGGATCCGATCGTAGAGCTTTGCCCATGGCCCACCATGAACCGAAAAATAGGTATAGCGGGACGCCAACAATTGGCCATAAGAAAATGAGCAAAAGCCACGCGGTTGACGTGGATGCGCGCCTCCGCTTCGGGACTACGCCCAAGGCAATCAATCGAATCGCTAGGTCAATAGCCCCGACAAGGAGCCACAGCCACAGGGGTGGCTGATGCGTCAAAGGCGCGGGGAGAGGCATCGCAGTTACTCCTGGTCTGATTCGACTCGAAGGAATCCCCAACGAATTAAGGTGCGCACCTGCGGGAAGAGTTCGTCCTGAAGCTGCCGGGAATCGCATTCCAATAGGGCTGCAAGAGCCCCGCAGATTTGACCGACGCTGAGCTCGCCATCTGAAGCACCAACCAAGGCACTCAAAGCAGTGGTCGAGGCAACCGATTGTCCAAGTCCTCCCCCTTGGTGAAGAACCAAGGCGGAGGGGTCTTGTGCCCCGGGTAGGAAATGCCGTTCTTCCGTCACATCGGAAGCAAAGCACAGGTGAAGGCCAGCGAGATCCTCGGGAAGCCGCAAGGATGCAAGCGCGCGCTGAACGTCTTCGCCGGATGGGGATTCTCCCCCTTCAAGCTCATCGCATTCGCAGCCCCCTAGGCGCGGCGTCTCGAGCTTTCGCAGGGCGACCATGCCCATGCCAATTTCGACGACTCCTGCCTGAACGAAATCATCAAGCCACTGGGCGTATTCGCGTTCGTAGTCTTCGCGCTGATGCAATTGCTGACCAGAATCGCGAAGCCACATTTCAACATAGTGCGTGGGATCAAGCCTGTCGCGCTGCACAATCCATGCGTCGACGGGAAGATCTTTGACCCATGAGCGCACGACATTTTCCCAGTCGTCAGGGTGTCCCAATCGTCCGGGAATCTCCCAATTCGCAAGGAGTTGCGTCACGCCGCCGGGCTTGAGGTAGTTCGGGCTTTCCCGAATCACCGTGCGCACCAGATGATCGCGGCTCATTCCACCATCCCGGTATTCCAGAATCCCCAAGGTGCGCAGTGAATCTGGAGTGATAACAAAGGGCGGATTCGAGGCGATCAGATCAAATTCTTCGCCTTCGACCGGTTCAAAGAGGGATCCTTGGCGAACATCTAATTCGACGCCATTGAGCGCGGCATTGAAGCGCGTGATCTCACAGGCTCGCGCCGACAGGTCTGTTGCGACAACGCGAGTAGCGTGTGTGGCCAAATACAAGGCTTGGATTCCGCATCCACACCCCAGGTCCAAGGCGGATTCGACAGGAGTTCGAAGCGTCGCCTTCAAAAGAGAGGTCGTTGCCCCGCCGATTCCCAGAACGTGGTCCGGGCGAATGGGTTCACCCGTCACGTCTTCACCCAGGTCCGACAGGATCCACCAGTTTTTGAGGCCACCTTGAAGCTGCGCCGCGTGAGGACGCAGGTCGTAATTTGCTTTGAAAAGTTGCTGTCCTTCTGGTGATTTCGCATCGAGTGCGGGAAAAATCAATCCCAGGTCGACCGCGCCACGCACCCCGAGAGTGGGCAGTGCCTGCGCAAGAACATCCCCACTTTCCGCGCAGCCCAAGACAAAGAAGCGCGTCAATACCGCAGCGGGGGTATCTTTCCGCTGAAGTTCGCGAAGTGCCGGAACCCTTTGATTACGCATGAGCGCAGCACGCGCCACCGGGCTGATCATGGTCTCCATCGCGTCGACACTCCACCCGGCGCTACCCAGGTCTGCGGCCAAGCGGGCGATCAGTCCGGGTTCCAATCCCGGTGTCGGACTGGGAAGAGTGTCAATCAGTGATTCCGTCATAGCATTACTTTCTCACGCCTGACCTGCATCTGCGTCGACTTATTCACGCAAGTTCTCAGGCACATATTCCCACGAGCTCCCCCACTGCGCAGATCCTTCACCTCCCCCATTAGAATGCCTGTGTCCCCAAGGAAAAGGATGAGTGGATGTCTGGCGGACTGGTAGCACTTCTGGACGATATTGCGACCCTCGCAAAAGCCACGGCCTCGTCTATTGACGATGTCGCATCGAGCGCGGTGAAGGTATCGGCCAAAGCGGTTGGCGTCGTCATCGACGACACCGCTGTTACTCCGCAGTACGTCTCCGGGCTGTCCCCCAAGCGCGAGCTGCCGATTATCGGGAAAATCGCCAAGGCCTCGTTGATCAACAAGCTGGTCGTTATTCTGCCTATCGCGCTTGTGCTCACGTGGTTTGCGCCGCAGGTTTTGCCTTTCCTCTTGATAGCGGGTGGCGCTTACCTGTGTTTTGAGGGCGGCGAGAAGGTTCTCGAGGCCCTGCACTGGCTTCCCGAACACGCAGGCTCAGCCGAAGACACGGCTCCTCAAAGCGCGGAAGACCTCGAAAAAAGCATCATTTCTTCGGCCTCGCGCACGGACCTCATTCTTTCCTCGGAGATCATGCTGGTCTCTATGGACGGACTGAGCACCGAGTCCATGTCGATGCGCGTTGCAGTCCTCATCGCGGTCGCTTTCTTCATGACTTTCTTTGTCTACGGGATCGTTGCGGTCCTGGTACGAATGGATGATTTCGGGCTTCGCTTGGCCAAGGGCGCGACTCATCCGGACGATAATCTCCCCGGTCCCGCGGATAATATCGGCCGCGCAATTGTGCGCGTGATGCCCAAGGTTTTCAACGCAATCGGCGTTGTTGGAACGGTTGCAATGCTGTGGGTCGGTGGCCACTTGGTCATCGAAAACCTCGCGAAGGTGGGCGTCGAGATCTTCCACAACGTGGTGTCGACGATCGAGCATACGCTCGCTTCGGGCGGCGGTTTCCTTGGCTGGCTCGTTGAGACCACATGTGCAGCAGTGTTTGGCATTGTGCTCGGCTCGCTGATCACTGGAGTTGTCGTTGGGGTTTCCCACCTTTTCCGCCGAGGCCGAGGCCACTGAGCCTTTGCCCGCTCCCCTTTTGCGTGGCGCAATGAGCGCTGAGTGAACTCGCCCACCTCTGTACTCACACATAGGGACTTAAGTACTAGGCTTGGGGTATCAACCCCTAAGTGTAAGGAGAGACCGATGAGCGTTTACACCCTTCCTGAACTTCCCTACGATTACGCGGCACTGGAGCCCCACATCTCTGCAAAGATCATGGAGCTGCACCACGACAAGCACCACGCCAACTACGTGGCCGGCGCAAACACTGCACTGGAGAAGCTGGAAGCAGCCCGCGAAGCCGGTGATTTTGCCGCAATCAACCTGTGGGAAAAGAACCTGGCTTTCAACCTGGGTGGTCACACCAACCACTCGATCTTCTGGACGAATATGACCGGTGACGGCGCCTCTCGCCCCGAAGGCAATCTGGCCGACGCCATCAACGAATTCTTCGGCTCCTTCGAGAAGTTCCAGGCACAGTTCGCTGCCGCAGCTCTTGGTCTGCAGGGCTCCGGCTGGGCCGTGCTCGCATGGGACGCCCTGGGCAAGCGCCTGGTGACCTACCAGCTGACCGATCAGCAGGGCAACATCCCCGTTGCAACTGTTCCGCTGCTCATGCTGGATATGTGGGAGCACGCGTTCTACTTGGATTACCTCAACGTCAAGGCCGACTACGTCAAGGCCTGGTGGAACGTTGTGAACTGGGAGAACGTCGCACAGCGTTTCGCAGCAGCCCTGTGATCACTGCTTTTTAAAGGTTGTGGCCCCCGCCTGAAGGCGTGGGCCACAACCTTATCTACGGGAGTTATCCAAGACGTGTCTGGAGCTCTCGGTATTGCGTGAGCTTTTGCTGAACATCAGCGATATAGCTAATCAGCATGACTTCATCAACGCGGTGATTCCGCGCAAAGTTCGCAATCGTCTGAGCAACCTGATCGTAGGTACCGATGATGATCGAACGATCGCGTTGTGCCCATCGCAGTGCGTCCTCTCGATCTTCGGCGTTCATCTGCTCGGGGCGCTGGAATCGCACGGGGCGTCCCAGTCGTAAACACATACGGAAACTCAAGGCGGGAAGTGCTTGTTCTAGGGCTTCTGCTTCAGTTTCTGCAGCGCTCACCGCGAGCGCGGAAAGAGTCTGCCCTTGGCCCTCACCCAGGTTTTCGGGCAGGTGTGCAAGGTAATGGTCCATGACCTCGGGCTGTTGTTGACCGCTAAAGAACTGCGCGTAGGCGTAGTTCATGTTTCGAGTCCCCGCCCAGGCCGCGCTCTGACCTGAAGAACCCAGCAACCACAGTTCGGGAAGCTCATCGGGGCGCGGGTAGACACCAACAGAGGTGTAGGGGTGTCCCTCGGGCAGGGTTCCTCGCATGAAAGCCAAAGTTTCATCGATCAGAGCATTGATCGCCCCCGGATCAATCGTTGCCCCCTGGTTGAGTGCGCGGGCGGAGATCATGTCACCGCCGGGGGCACGTCCCAATCCCATGTCAACACGGCCGGGGAACATAGTTGCCAGGGTGAAGAACTTTTCTGCCATCTGCAAGCTTCCCTGGTGCATGGCCATCACGCCACCCGAACCAATACGGATTCGCGAGGTCCGGTCCAGAAGGTGAGTCATCACCAGCTCAGGGGCAGAGGACATAAAGACCGGTGTGTTGTGGTGCTCTGCGATCCAGAAGCGATGGAAATCCAATTCTTCCAGTCCGCGAGCCAAGGACACCATGTCTTCAAGTGCCTGATGCGGAGTCGAGCCGTTAAAAAGCGGAACCTGTTCCAGTGCTGAGAGGCGCATTGTTACCCTTCCGTTTCAGAAAATATCCGCTACTTAAACACGGTTATTCGTGAGAATATTCCGCTAGGAAAGCTCACACTTACCTCAGCGGAAAGCAGCACCCCGCCTCGGCGGAATCGCGGGCATGCCCAAGCCGACCACGCGGTGTCCCTCGCCATCAGAGGAACCACCACCGGATCCGCACCCGCAACCACCACAGGAGGCACCAGCGACGGCCTCGCCGCCCAGGTCTTCGGTATCGAAATCGATCCCGACCAACTGCAGCACGCCATCGTCTTCACCATCGCGCTCGGCGGCATTGTGCTGTTGCACAGCGGTTGCCAGCATCAGCTTGATTCGGTTGAGCTGATTGACTTCCGAGGCGCCCGGATCGTAGTCGACAGCGACGATATTCGCCTGCGGGTAGCGGTTACGCAGCGCGCGGAACATGCCTTTTCCAACAATGTGGTTCGGTAGACATGCGAAAGGCTGTGCGCAGATGATGTTCGGGCATCCGTGTTCAATCATGTCGACCATCTCCGCCGTCAGGTACCAGCCTTCACCGGCCTGGTTCCCAAGGCGTGCAATGTCCTCCGAGCGCGAGATCATCTCTTCGATGTCACGGTGGGCTTCGAACTTCCCATTTGTCTCTTCGAAAGCCTTGTGAACTGGGATTTCATACTTCTTGAGCAGCCACAGAGCCATGGGTAAGATTTTGCGCTGTTTGCCGTCGATCCCCAGGTTCTCGTAGTCCCACTCCGCGGTCGCAACCGAATTGTGGAAGAACTGCATGAGTCCGGGAAGCTCAGCCTCACAGCCCTCAGCCTCGATGACGTCAACTGCGTGGTTATTCGCATCGGGGTGGAACTTCACAAGGATCTCTCCCACCAGCCCAACGCGAGGTTTACGCGGAATATCACGCAATTCCAGGGCGTCGAACTCAGCAACGCAACGCTTGATCAGCGTCGAATAGCGCAGCCGCCCCGTCAGGAGACCCGTCGGGCCGACACGTCCCAAAGTCTCAGAGCGATCACTCACGACCCACTCGCGCACGATCTGATCCCAGCGGCGGTACAGTTCCATCGCACTTCCGGGCACGGCCTCGTAAGGACGCACGCGAAGAAGCATGGACTGGATCGCATCACCGATGACAAAGGCTTGAATCGCCTTGTGGATATGGCGAATTCCGATCTTAAAGCCGGGGTTATCTTCCAGTCCTTGAACGGAAAGCGCAATGACCGGGACCTGCGGATATCCCGCATCACGCAGACCCTTACGCAACAGTGCGGCATAGTTCGTTGCACGGCACATACCACCCGTCTGAGTGATACCGACCGCGGTCTTATCGGGATCTGCTCGACCCGACACAAATTCGTCAATGAGCTGACCGATGACGACAATCGCCGGGTAGCAAGAGTCGTTGTTGACGTACTTCAAACCCGTTTCCATGGTTTGACGACTGGTGTGCTCAAGGACTCGGACATTGAGCCCCGCACGCCTGAACAGCGGCTCAAGGAAACGGAAGTGGATAGGCGACATCTGCGGGGCAAGAATTTCGTATCCCGCATCGCGCATTTCCTCGGTAAAGACAGCTCGCGCTTCGATGTGTCCAGATTTGACCTGCTCGGATTCTTCGCGCGCGGCAACCGAAGCCGGGTCCTCGTGCACCGCGGTGTCGATCGTTCCCGAGGCCATGGTTCCTCGCTCCGAAACCGCAGCTTCCAGGGAACGCAGGCGGATTTTTGCAGCGCCCAGGTTCGATACCTCGTCAATCTTGAGGACCGTGTGCACGTCGCCCCGCCCCTCGAGGATTTCTTGAACCTGGTCGGCGGTGATTGCGTCAACGCCGCAACCGAAGGAGTTGAGCTGAACCATCTCAAGGTCAGGTTCATCGCCCACGCGGGCAGCGGCCTCGTAGAGGCGTGAATGGTAGGACCACTGGTCGCGCACGCGAAGAGGACGCTCCAGGCGCTGGTCAATGATGGAGTCCTCGGTCAGAACAGCCATTCCCAGTCCGACAATGACCTCGGGAATACCGTGGTTGATTTCGGGATCGAGGTGGTAGGGGCGGCCCGCCAAGACGATTCCTCGCACTCCGTGTTCGCGCATCCACTCGAGTGCTTCGCGGCCCTTTTCCTTGATTTCAGCCTTGACCGCGGCGTCTTCTTCCCACGCCTTATCCAGTGCACGGGTCATTTCTTCAACGCTAATGTCGTAGCCAAACTGCGCGAAGGTGCGCACGAGGTGGGCGGGTAGGTAATCACGGTTGCCGAAGTTGATGAAGGGGCTGATGAACTTCACGCCCGGCTCATTCAGGCGTTCCATATTGTTGCGGATGACTTCGGGGTAGGTTGCAACGACCGGGCAGTTGAAGTTGTTATCCGCGTCGGTGAGCTTTTGCTCGAAATCAACGCAGGGGTACCAAATCGTTGTAATCCCCTTGTCCAGCAGGGATTCGATGTGTCCATGGACGAGCTTGGCCGGATAGCACACGTTTTCGGAAGGGATCGATTCCATTCCCTGCTCGAATAGCTCGTGGTTGCTTCGACCCGAAATCATCACGCGGAAACCGAGCTCGGTGAGCATCGTGAACCAGAAGGGGTAGTTCTCGTACATGCCCAGAACACGGGGAATGCCGATGTCTCCACGGAATGCCTTGGCTTCGGTGAGGCGTCGGTATCCGAAGATCCTCTTGTACTTCCAGTCATAGAGGTTGGGAAGGTCCGACTTGCGTGGAACCTTTTCGAGGCTTGCCCCGCGCTCGCAACGGTTACCCGACACATGCCTTTCTCCATTGGAGAAGGTCGAGATCGTCATCTGGCAGTGGTTTTGACATAGGCGGCAGGTTTTGCGCGTGGTCTCGACCTGGAAGTCTTCGAGGTCTTCCACACGCGCGAGTGTTGACTCACCTTCGCCGCTGTCGTGCATGCGGGCCGTGAGCGCCGCTCCGTAAGCACCCATGAGTCCGGCAATATCGGGGCGAACAACTTCGCGACCGGTGAGCAGCTCGAATGCGCGAAGCACCGAGTCGTTGAGGAAGGTTCCGCCCTGGACGACGACGCGTTCGCCCAGGTCCGAGGGATCCTTGAGCTTGATGACCTTGTACAGGGCATTTCGCACGACGGAGTAGGACAGACCGGCGCTGATATCGCGCACGTCCGCACCTTCTTTTTGCGCCTGCTTGACCGAGGAATTCATGAAGACCGTGCAGCGCGTTCCCAAATCCACGGGATTCGTTGATTCCATGGCCATTTTCGCGAAGTTTCGCACATCGGTTCCCATGGTCTGCGCGAAGGTTTGCAGGAAGGAACCGCATCCCGAGGAACAGGCCTCGTTGACGGAAATGGAATCGACTGCGTGATCCTTGATCCGCAGGTATTTCATGTCCTGGCCGCCGATGTCGATGACCGAGGTGACGCCGGGCTGGATGAATTCCGCGGCGCGATAGTGCGCCATTGTTTCGATTTCGCCCTCGTCCATGGTGAGCGCTGCGGTGACCAGACCTTCGCCGTATCCGGTTGCACAGGATCGGCCAATCACGGTGCCTTCGGGCAGTTCACTGCGGACCCTTCGGACAATTTCTACCGCTGCAGCGACGGGGTCACCTTCGTTGGAGGCATAGTGGGTGAAGACAATACGGTCATCTTCGTCAATGAGAACAGCCTTGATAGTGGTTGAACCCGCATCAATTCCGAGCCAGCAGCGCCCGCGTGCCTGAGAGAGATCAGCCTTCGGAATGACTTCTTGTGCGTGACGCTGGACGAATTCTTCCTTCTCTTCTGGGGTCGCGAAGAGGGGCCGCATGCGCGGAGATTCAGCCTCGACGTGGGCGGTGGCGAGGCGGTCGATCAGTTGCTCGAGCGCGTTTCCTTCTTCTTCGCCTCGTTTCTTTGCTTCTTTCGAGGCCAAGAGCGCGGCCCCGATTGCGACGTACAGTTGCGCGTTTTCCGGGGTGATAAAGGAGTCTGCCTTGGGGAGCAGAGTCTTGTAGGCCTCGCGAAGTTGAGGGAGGAAGTGCAGCGGGCCGCCAAGGAACATGACGTTTCCGCGGATGGGGCGGCCACAGGCAAGGCCGGCAATCGTTTGGGTTGCGACCGCGCTGAAGATCGAGGCCGCGAGGTCCTCGTGCGCGGCGCCCTGGTTGATCAGTGGCTGGATATCCGATTTCGCAAAGACACCGCAGCGAGAGGCGATGGGGTAAAGCTGGGTGTGTGCTTCGGCCAGCGTATTGAGCCCCGAAGCATCGGTGTGGAGAAGCGTGGCCATCTGGTCGATAAAGGCTCCGGTTCCACCCGCGCAGGTTCCGTTCATTCGCTGTTCAGGGGTGGGGTGAAGGTAGGTGAGCTTGGCATCTTCACCACCCAATTCGATAACGACGTCAACTTCTGGGTGGAGTCGCTGAGTGGATTCCGTTCCTGCGATGACTTCCTGGACGAAGGGGATTTTCATTGCTCGAGCGGTCGTCAAACCACCCGAGCCGGTGATCGCGGCTTGGACGACCAATCCCGGGTAAATGTCCTCGATGTCTTCAAGGAGGTGGCCGAGTTCGGCGCGAACGTCTGCGTTGTGGCGACGATAGTCGGAGAAGAGGATGCGATTGCCATCCAAGACAACGGCTTTGACCGTCGTTGACCCCACGTCAATACCAAGCTGGCACGGGTGCTCGGGCGTGCTTTCGACGTGTAGACGCGAGCCTTCAATGATCTGCGTATCCATGTTGGGCACGCTATGTCCCTGATTTCTAATTTCCAAACTGTTGAAATTAGACTGAGCTCATGGCGACGATGCATCAACCAAGGGCGGAAAAACAGCGAAAAGTGCCTTCAGATTCCCTGACAACTAACCCTGAAGTTTCATCAGGTGTTGAAATTTCTGATTCAAATAACGCAACATCATCTGTATCTAAAATCCACCGTGGCCCCAGCGCCTGCCGCGGCGAAGTCAAACAGCACATCATCGCTGCCGCCAGAAGTGAATTCGTCTCTCAGGGCTACGACCACACAACCCTGCGTTCAATCGCCCGAGCAGCCGGATGCGACCCCGCGCTCATCACCTACTATTTCGGGACTAAGCAGAAACTATTCCGCGCCTGCATGGATCTTCCCCTCGATCCGGCCTCGGAAATCATCGCGCTTCTTACCCCAGGCCCACAGGGAGCGGCCACACGCCTAGTCGACTACATCCTGGACCTCTATGAGCACACGCTCACTTCAGACACCCTCTTAGCGCTTATGCGCGCACTGATCACCGATACCTCAACCTCTCAGCGCTTTCGCACGTATATCCGCAGCGATGTCTTAGAGCAGATCAGTCAATTCCTTGCCGCAGACCCTGAACGTGCTCGACGCCTTGGCGAGGAACTCGAGATCGTCCTTTCCATGCTGTACGGCGTAGTCACCATGCGCTACATCATTGCTCTGGAGCCTCTGGCAACCATGCCTCGTCAGCGCATCCACGAAAGCCTGACCCCTCTATTACAACAGCGCATCGATCACATATTCGCCTCACTTCTTCCGCAATAAAACGCCACTTCCGGCGCGCGCGCGGCATCAATTCGCAAGGCTGTTGGCACAATTGGAGCATGACAACTCACGCTCCCACTGCTGAAGAACGCGCAGCATTTGTCGCCCCCCGACCCAAGCGTCACTGGTGGCAAACGCGTAAGGGCACCGCAGCCGGTACCGCTGGGGGCAAAGTCGTCTACTTCGCTCGAAGTGCAACCATTATTGATCCCTCAACCCAGGCCCATTACCTCGACCGCTCAGATCTTGCCTTCCGCGCCGATTCAACGGTTGCTGTTTTCGACCCCCAGGCTGCACGCCGCCATCATGTCGCATGCGTCCTTTCTGGCATCAGCCCGCTTGATGAAGGTTCGGTGTGGATGCCCACGGGCAGCAGGACTACCCTGATCAGCCCGGACGAAGTCCTCAACCCCTCCCTCACACTCCTCCAAAACTTGGTGATTCCGTGCGCAACGATGGGGCAAACCCTTGATCCCGAGGTCATCGAGTCAACAGCCTCTCGCCTTGGCATTGATCTCACGCGTTCCGCCAGTGATCTTTCCGCCTCTAAACTGCTGGATTTTCAGGTGCTGCGCGCGATCGTGTACCGCGCAAATCTGGTGATTATCAGTGACCTTCCCGCCGATGTCGACCAGGGTGATTTCCTTGACGAGTTCTTCGATGCGCTCGCACCCCTGCGTTCCAGCGGCGCATGTGTTGTTTTCTTTACCGATCTTGCTCAAGCTGCCGAGCGCGCCGATCGCCTTCTCATCATTGCGAATAGTACGGTCGCCGCAGACACCGAAAAGGTTGATGCGCAATTCATCTCCATGGCCTACGAGGCGATCAACGAAGACCCTTCCTCCTACCTTGGACCGATCCCACGCGCGGGCGATCCGATTCTTCCCCCTTCTTCCCCCAGCGACGAGGCCAACTCCCCCGCCGGCGTCGGCACCGCGGTAGGCACCCCCGGCCTTCCCCACGAAAACGACGAGGCGTCAGAAGAGGAAGCCCGCCCTGCGAAGGAGAGCAGTCACGAGGAATCCAGCTCGGCCTCGGAGATCGAGGAAGAGGAGCCCGCGATTACGCCCAATTGGCACCCGCTGACTACTCGGGTTGTGCGCACAGCAGACTCTCCGCTCCCCGAGCCAGTGACTTCACAGTGGGATGACAATCCTGAGACCGCAGAGATTGCTCTCGCCGCAATTGCTGAGGCACAGCGTTTCCATCGCATTGATCAGGCGCGCGCTTCATTGGGTGATGAACTCAAAGAACAACTGAACGAAGATTTACCTGCCGCTTCTGAGGCAAGCCCCGAGGAACTCGCACTGATCGAACACGCACAAAAAATCTTGGGCGAGCTCCCCGGTTCGGTAATACCGGATGAGGATTCTGCACCCGAGTCGGATGCTAAGTGACACGTATTCGTGTCAAAATTAAAGAGTGACTGCACTTCGGTGCCCATCTTCGTAGGAAGCGATGAAGGTATGAGTAATTACCGTCCCTCTTTGGGGCAGGTTCCGTCTGAGCCCAAACCCCCCAGCATTGGCGAGCTTTTCGGCCGTATGACGGCGCAAATCTCCACGCTCATCCGCGGAGAAATTGAACTGACGAAGACCAAGGCGATGACCTTCCTCAACTTCACAAAAGCGGGGATCATCGCACTTGCTGTTGCGGGCGTTTTCGCCCTCTACGGCTTGGGATGGCTTCTGCACAGCGCAGAGCTTGCGCTGGCTTTGGTCCTTCCCGCTTGGGCAGCGTCACTCATTGTGTGCGGGGTGATCTTCTTGATCGTGATCATCTTCGCTCTGGTTGGCATCTCGAAGCTGAAGAAGTCCAGCCAGCACATTCCCGCACCCCAGCAGGGCCTGAAGGAAGATGTGGATGCCGTGAAGAAAGGGGCCCAAAAGTGAGCAACGAGCAGACTCCAGCGGACCTGAGCGCAGATGAGATTGAAGCCCAGCTACGTATGACGCGTATTGAGCTCACCAACACGGTTGATCAGCTTGTGACACAACTTCACCCTTCGTACCAGATTGAGCAGGCAAAGCAGAATGCTCAGGCAAAGGTTGAAGAGCTGAAGGAACGCGCTCGCTCAACTTGGGAACTGGCACGAGAAGGTGACACTGACGCGATTCGTACTCTGGGAATTGCCGCGTGCTCTGTCGTGGCGGTTGTCGGTCTTGTTGCGTGGCGTATTACTTCGCGCGTGAGGCGTTCGGCTTCTCGAAACTCCCGCTGAAGGCGTAATTTGGCCCCATCCAACACTTCGGGTGGGGATCGGGCATCGTTTTTAGGTATGATGTTCCCACGAAACATTTTGAACACCTAGGGCACCGCTTGTGCGGACCCGACCGAAGTAGAGGGGGTCGACGCCATGGGGCGCGGCCGTCAAAAGGCCAAGCAGACGAAAGTCGCACGCAAGCTGAAGTATTTCAGCCCTGACACCGACCTGGATGCACTCCAAAGGGAGCTTGCAGCCGGGCATGAGACGCATAGCGAAGAGCAGTCAGACGAAGACGATCTGTACGCACGCTACGCTGATTACGCCGAAGATGACCAGGATTCCCAGGATGACCACTGGGATGACGAGGACTACTGGACGTCCCCTTCCTCGCAATCGCGAAAGTAGCTGAGCTCTTCCGCTTTAAGACATACGGAAACACCGTCAGACGGGTTTTACACCCTGCTGACGGTGTTTTTTGTATCCACCTCAGGGTAAGGCCATGTAGGGCATCGAGAAGCTCCCTGAAGACTCAAGGGGTATCACTACTCCGCCCCCGGGATAAAACACAGTCCCGGTGCGCAGTTCAGTTCGGTGGCTGCGCGGGGCCTGTCGTCTGACGGGATCAGCTCCTCGACGAAGAGTTCATCACTGCTGAGACGATAGCGGCGACGATGCCTGCAACGATGAGGATGAGGCCAAACGGCGAAACGTAGAAAATCATCCCGACCGCGAGCCAGTACAGGCCGTCTCCACCGTCTCCGTGGTCGCCCGGGATGAGCTCAATGACGAACCCGGCGAGGAAGGGAGAGACGGCGAGCAGTGCCCCGATTCCAGACAAAATGCCCGCCAGCTTGTACGACACGCGACGCTTCACAGGCTGCGCGGGCTGCCCCGCAGGCTGCTGAGGATAAGGGGTGCTCATTAGGTTCCTCCTTTATTGCACCGACATACGGCAAGGAGACTGTGAAGAACCCACACATCCCCCGTACCGAAAAGTCTTTCAAGAATTGAGACTAACGACAAGGCAACTCCCACGCAAAACACGCTCACCCCACAAGCGCGCGCAGCGACGGCCTCCTCAGGCGAGCGCAGGCCCGATATTACAACGAAAAGGCGACACCTCGGCCATCGCCAGCAAAGCGCCGGGCAGGTTCAGATGAGAACCAGCAGGGGGAGGAAAAGCACGCACCAGCACAGGGGCACATTCAGGACTATTCCCCACGTGGCGAGTGCCCGCTCAGCCTCGCTGTCAGCGCGCCGACGCGCACGTATTCCCATGATCAAGCCCGCAAGTTGGACGAGGCCCGCCGGGACGGACATGTAGAAGCAGACGGCCACGACAATCAGGCCGGGCAAGAACGGGTCTTCCAACGCCGTAGCGACGTAGTGGACCGCCGCAACCAGGCCGACAAGCATCGCTCCACCCATCATCAGCAAGCCCGCGACACCCACCCCAACCGATTTCGCACCCGCGCTGCTAAAGAAGCGTTCGAACAGGGAGAAACACGCAGACAGGACCGCACCGCCACACACAGCGAGGAGAACAGCGAGACTGCCTGGGCTGTCAGTAAGGCCCACGGCAGGGATGATACCGGCGCAGCCAAGGAAGAAAGCATTCACACCCACTCCCAGCGCGCAGCGCCCAAGCTCCGCGCGCTCCTCGGCGTACCTTCGCCCCACGAACCCGGCGATGACACCCGCCAGATGAATGGCCCCCGCGACGCCGGCTATGGGCAGGACAGAACGGATGAACTCATCGTCTCTCATCGCCGCAGACTCACCGGGAATGACGAGGTGAGCACGGGCACTCATCTCGTCAAAAACCGAGGTCGACAGGACGATGAAACCCCCGATCAGCACCGCAAGTCCGGTGAGTGCGCAGAACAAGGACAGCCTGTGCATCGTTCGCAACACTCGTTTGTCAGGCGCAGATGCGGGACCGCTGTGGCCAGTCATGGCGTTCTCCGTCCGGCGATCGTGTCAGGCCTCCACCCTATCAAGGGGGCACCGAGGCCGGGGCAACTTCACGCTGGCGGGCGCGGCCGGGCGACGACCCTTAGTTGTCGCCGCTTGGCATACTGGATATCTTCTCCGCGATTCCCATGAAAAGGGCAATAACGAGAACAATGATGCCACCGAACAGGTCTTCGGACGCCTCAAGGACGAATTCTTCCGCGGCCAAGACTGGCAGACCTTCGAGAGCTTCAAAGCCGACCTCGACGCCTACATCACGCACTGGAACACGGTAAGACGCCAAGTAAAGCTCAAGGGCCTGACCCCGGCAGAATACCGGGATCAGGCCCTACAGGAAGCCGCATAACAGCTACCATTAAACGCGTCCAAGTTTCGGGGCGCAGTTCATTTCTCGCCACCGGGACCGGCGTTATAGCGTCAGTGCGCTAGATGGTTCAGCCCATCTTGCGACGCGTTGCAACTGCAGCGCCACCGGCGATCAGTGCTGCCATTCCGAGGCCCAGCAGAATTCCGCTGTCTGCACCGGTCTTTGCCAGGGAAGACTTGGGGTTCTTCGGCTTATCCGGAGTGGTCGGCGGAACCGCGGGAGGATTCGACTCTGAGGGTGCGGGAGGCACCGAGGTGGTGGTCGAGGGGGACGGCTCGGGCGTGGTGATGCTCGGGGTGGGCTTCGGAGCCGGAGTCGTCGTGGACGGGGTGGGCTTCGGAGCCGGAGTCGTCGTGGACGGGGTGGGCTTCGGAGCCGGAGTCGTGGTCGA
>NZ_JAGYZL010000019.1:0-24881 GCF_018370895.1 Actinomyces sp. oral taxon 181 | reverse complement strand
CATGTTCATTCGCACGCTCAACGGCACGTTCCAGAGCTGAAAGCACCTCGATATTCGTGGCTGCCTCGCTGATTGACATGGGAGGCAATCCGTGGTTTTTGAGCCACAATTGAAGCATTTCCGGGTCGAGAGTGATGAGTGCCGAAATGAAGGGACGCTTATCGCCCACAACAATCACCTGTGAGATCAAAGGATGCCCACGCAAGGGGTCTTCCAGTGATGCTGGTGCGACGTTCTTCCCACCAGCAGTGACAATAATGTCTTTAGCGCGACCCGTAATTCGGACGTAGCCATCGCGGTCAAGCGAACCTAAATCACCGCTCTTAAACCAACCGTCCTCGGTAAAGGCCTCGGCAGTGGCCTCGGGATTGTTGTGGTAGCCGCGGAAAACCGATGGCCCCTTAATAAGGATTTCTCCTTCTTCGGAGATACGCACCGAGAGGGGAGGAAGCGCTGGTCCGACGGTGCCAATCTTTGACAAGCGGGGTGTATTCACGGAAAGAGGACCCACAGTTTCTGTCAGGCCGTAGCCTTCCAAAACGGGAAGTCCAAGTCCGGTGTAGAAATGGGCAAGTCTTTGCGATAGGGGAGCGCCGCCGGAGATGATGTAGTGAGCGTTGCCGCCGACAAGCTGCAGAATCTTTGAATAAACCAAGCGAGTAGCGGCAGCGTGCTGCATCTTTAGGCGGCGTGAGGGACCTTCGGGAGTTTCAAGTGCCTGCGAGTATTCGACAGCCACATTTGCAGCCCAGCGGAAAATTTTTTGCTTTCCACCGCGACCAGCTTTCGCATCGGCAGAGTTGTAAATCTTTTCAAGGACACGAGGAACAACAAGCAGATAAGAAGGCTTGAAAGTCGCTAGGTCCGAGAGCAGATTCTTGATATCAGGGGTGTGGCCAAGGATTCCTTCGCCACTGAGCTGGAATACCTGGAGGAAGCGCGCGAAAACATGGGCGAGGGGAAGGAAAAGGAGCAAACGTGAATCTTGCCCCATGGCAATTTCAGGCATCCATGCGTGGGAGTTGAGCGCGAGCTCAGTGAAATTGCCGTGGGTGATTTCAGTGCCCTTCGGGCGTCCCGTTGTCCCCGATGTGTAAACAATCGTTGCCAGGGTATCGGTAGTCAGTGCTTGAGTTCGGGCTGCAACAGACGCGCGTGGCACTGTGATACCCGCATCTCGGATCGTCTGCATTGCTTCCGCGTCAAGAGAGAGCACTGTGATGTCATCTTTACCAAGGCGGTGACATGCATCTAGTGCCAGTTCGCGCTGGGTGACTGTTTCCGTCACTACGGCACGAACGTCTGCATCTTTGATGATGTACTCAATCTGCTCACCCGAGGCCGTTTCATAAATCGGAACGGGGAGTAACCCCGCGGTCCATGCGGCAAAGTCTAGGAGCGTCCACTCGTAGCGTGTTCGTGACATGATCGCGATTGCATCACCATAGTTAAGCCCCAGACCGATGAGCCCAGCTGCGGTGGTCTGGACGTCTTCGTAGAACTCTGCGGCAGTCATGTTCTGCCATGTTGACCCCATTTCGAGCTTGCGTGCAATCAGCGGGCGTCGGGGTGCGCGCTGAACGCGCTTGGCTAATAGATGAGGGATTGTTGTGTGCTCGTCAATACGAACCAGGACGGGCGCATGCCATTCTAAGGCGTGGGTTTCGCCGTCGATAACGTCTTCGTTACCTGAGGCTGGTTCTGCGGGCAAAGCGTTGGTGTTCTCGGCTGGAAGTTCCGGGTGTGCGGGTGTTTCAGACATGCCTTCAGTCTACGTGTCCAGAAGCGTGAGAATGGTGTTCTTTCCAACGAGATCCCCATGATGTTTTATGTCCTGCTGAGATTGCGCGCTTCTGTTGCGTAGCAATTTTCTTCACGAGGCTCTGTTGGGTAATCCATCCCAGGAGATGAGGAGTGGTGAGATCCTCGTCCACGACCGCGAGCGCCCAGGGATTATCGTCTGCGCTCATGCGAGAAAGGATCAGGGAGGGACGAGCTGACATGGGGAGTGAACAAGACGTGTCTAGCGCAAGAGAGGAGATTCGTGTGTGTGGGGGGAGTCCGCGTGAAAGGAAAGAGCTGAATTCATGTGCAGTGAGCATGCCCAAGTAACGGGGCTGATCACGATAGCGGTCTGTTGCGGCGATGACAGGAAGAGACGGGGCAGAGGCTGCTTGGAAATACTCCTGCGCCTGTAGAAGCGTCATGTCATCTGTCAATACTTGGCTTGGCTTTGTCATGAGTTGACCTGCGCTTTGGCGGCCAAGCAGGGTGTCGTCGACGGGTTCGTGGAGGACGTCACCTCGGCGACGAAGCTTCTCTGTGTAGATCGTTGAACGGGTGAAAAGTCGCGAAGTGAAGGTGGCAATGATGACAGCGAGCATCATTGGTAAAACCAAAGAATATTGACCGGTCATCTCGACGATGATGAGAACCGCGGTCATTGGTGCGCGTGCTGCTCCAGCAAAAGCTGCTCCCATTCCGATGACGCCAAAGATCGCGCTTTGAGAAACTGCCCAAGGGGAAACAAGTTGGCCGAAGACCATCCCCGTCATTGCTCCCATAAAGAGCGTTGGGGCAAAAATTCCTCCTGATCCGCCGATACCGATGGTGTATGAGGTATAGAGAATTCTTCCGACTAATAGAAGAGCGAGGAAAGGTATCGAGTAAGAGCCAAAAATCGCAGAAATTTCGATGGGGTAGCCCGAACCGTACATGTAAGGAAAAGCGATGAGTGCTGCTCCCAAAGCAATGCTCAAGACCCCTGCGCGGCACCAGTTGGGGAGGGGAATATGTGACCAGAAAGCATCAATCCAGTCCTCGCTGAGATAAAGGAACTTTGAGAAAGCGAGTCCGATAAGTCCCGCGATGACACCGAGGATGGCGACCCACGTGATATCGGGAAGTGACTGCAAGGGGAAAGTCTCGCCTAAATCAATGAGGGGATGATCTCCAACGGCGGCCCGCGTGACCAATGAGGCAAGGACAGAGGAAACGACAACGTAGCCAAAGGCCTCGGCAGTGAATTGGGTGAGGATTACCTCCAAAGCAAAGAAAGCGCCGGCTAGGGGAGCATGGAAAGTCGCTGCGATTCCCGCCCCGCTACCGCAGGCCGCTAAAAGGATCACTCGTTCCTTGGGAAGATGCAGGAGTGAAGCAAACGAGGAACCTAAAGAGGCGCCAATCTGGACGATTGGGCCCTCTCGCCCTGCAGAACCGCCTCCTCCGATGGTGAGGGCAGAAGCGAGTAGTTTGACAACTGCGACTTTTGCGGGGATATATCCCCCTTTTTTCTGGACGGCCAGCATAACCTCGGGAATCCCGTGCCCCTTTGCAGAAGGGGCAAAATGTGAGATGAGCGGGCCGTAAATGAAAGCCGAGATTACGGGAGCAATGAGGAGGAATATCCAGGCCGGAATATTGAGTCGTCCGTGTGCCTGGCCGATGTGCTGCGTGTAGTCCCAGTACCCGGTAGTGACCCAGGTCCACGCGCCAATCATGAGATTGAAGAGGACCGCTGCGGATCCGGCAAATGTGCCAACGATTGCTGCGGCAATAGCAAGTGCACTTCTATGCACGGTGCATATGCGGCCGATGCGCGAAGCGAAGGTGTCTGGGGCTGAATTCTGAGGATCGCTCACTTAGACATAGTAGGTCCGCCGACCTGCAGCTGAGTGGGACTTGGGTGTTTATGGATCACTAAAAGATTCTCTGTGATGGAGATCATAGGTAGAAATGCTGGATTCCTGTCGTACTTGGGACTGCTGACACCGCGAATTAGTCCTTCGAGGCAATAGGCTTGAGGAGTAACGATCATCAGGTCGTTGCGGCGATGGATAGCCGCACGAAATAACTGAAGGAGTGCCCACAATGGCAGAACCTCGTATTGTCACCGTCACCGGTGCAGCCGGACACATCGGTTACGCCCTTCTTTTCCGCATCGCCTCGGGAGCTGTCTTCGGACCCGATACCCCCGTTAAGCTCAACCTGCTTGAGATCCCCCAGGGCGTGAAGGCTGCTGAAGGCACCGCAATGGAGCTGGATGACTGCGCATTCCCGCTGCTCGCCGGTGTCGATATCTTCGATGACGCCACTGCAGCATTCCAGGGAACTAACGCTGCCTTCCTCGTGGGCGCAATGCCTCGCCGTGCAGGCATGGAGCGCGCCGATCTGCTCGAGGCAAACGCCGGTATCTTCGGTCCTCAGGGCAAGGCCATCAACGATGGTGCAGCTGAAGACGTGCGCGTCCTGGTCGTTGGCAACCCGGCCAACACCAACGCCACCATCGCTGCTCACGCAGCAGGCGACGTTCCCGCATCGCGCTTCACCGCCATGATGCGTCTGGATCACAACCGCGCAGTGTCGCAGCTGGCACACAAGACCGGTGCTGCTGTGGCCGACGTGAAGAACCTGGTTGTTTGGGGTAACCACTCTGCTGACCAGTACCCCGATGTCTCCTACGCGACCGTTGGTGGACAGGCTGCGTCCGGTCTTGTTGACGAGGCCTGGCTCTCGGATTACTTCCGCCCGACCGTTGCTAAGCGCGGCGCGGCCATCATCGAGGCTCGTGGTGCATCTTCGGCCGCCTCCGCAGCAAACGCTGCAATTGACCACATGCACGACTGGGTTCTGGGAACCCCCGCAGGTGAGTTCACCACCGCCGCCATCATGACTGATGGAGAGCACTATGGTGTTCCCGCCGGCCTGTGCTTCGGCTTGCCCGTCACCTCTGATGGTGGCGAGTGGCAGGTTGTCGAGGGCCTGGAGGTTTCTGAGGCAACTCGCGCTGGCATCGAGCACAACATTGCTGCACTGCAGGATGAATACAACACCGTGAAGCAGCTTGGCTTCATCAAGTGAAGTTCGCTGAAATTTACGGTTTGATCAAGAGCTGCTTCGCCTGACTTTCTTGGTCTAACTGCATGAGGGGCGCCGCATTGCGGCGCCCCTTTTGTTGAGTGAGGCGCATGTTTTCATGCCTAATTTTGGTTGTATAACGCACTGCTGTACGGGGGTGTTAGTTGGCTTTTGGCCTCGATGACAAAGCCTCCCACGTCACGCACCCGCAGAAGAAAATTCCTGCCGCTAAAGCAATGCATCCGCCCGTTGATAGCTCAAGAATGAGGGAAATTGTGAAACCACAGGCAGAAATTACAAGAGCTGCGAGCGCTGAAGCGACCATTAAGACTCCGGGTCGGGCAATAAAACGCATCAAACCGGCACTTGGTGCAATAAGCAATGCCAAGGGAAGCAGTGTGCCCACCGCGGGAATCATCACGATGAGACAAACCGTGATAAGAGCAGAGATAAGCGCGTCGGTGAGCACAAAGGCGCCGGGGGAGGAACGAAAGGCTGCTCGGTATCCCTGTGCGTCGAAAGACAAGAGAAGAATGTGGCGTCCGCGCAAGGTAAGAATACATAGCGCGCAGACCAATGCCATGCCTGCAAGCGCAATATCCACCGGGGTAACGGTCATGATTGAGCCCGTGAGGAAACTCGAAATCTGCAAGGGCAGGGGAGCAAACCACTTCGAGAGGAAATAGCCCAAGGCAAAACTGAAGGTCAAGACGACCCCGGCAGCAGCGCTGCCCGAGACTCCTGGGATTCGTGCCAAAGCGCTCATCAATGCAGAAAGCGGCAAGCACAAACCCAGTGCGCCCAAGAAAACACAGAGGGCAAGAATGCTGTGATCCCTAGTGAAAACAGATGCACACACGACACCGATCACCGCACCCGGAAAGGCTCCGTGCGTGATCGACTCAGCAAAGAACACGCGCCCGCGCAGGACAGTCATCGTCCCAACGATTCCGGAGAGAATTCCTAGCAGCGCCAGCTCGCACAGAGGAAGGAGAAGGATCGCTAACATGTCCGAACTTTCTTTCGTGCTCTGTGCAGTCCGACGATGACTGCGCACAGAGCCACTTGGGTCAGAGCAACCGAGGCTTGAGGTGAAGTAGGCCTGGAAAGGGGAACCAGGAGAGTTACCATCCCCAGCGCCCCACCTGCGCAGGAAAGAAGTACCGAATAAGCCAGCATCTGCCTCGGTGAAGAGGAAAGAAGTCGGGCGGCGAGTGCGGGGACAATGAGGTACCCCACGACCAAAAGAACACCGATTGCCGAGGCCCCCGCGACGACGATTGCGCACATCGCGGCGTTGAGGCAGGCATCGCACAGCCTCGTGGGTACTCGCGCGGCGAGTGCTCCCGCACTGTCAAAGGCGCACATGAGCTGAGCGCGCCACGAAAGAACGACTAGGACGCAGGCAAAAAGGCAAAAGATGAGGGAAATCGCCATGCGCTGGGGAGTAACTTCCAGAAGGCGGCCAAACATCAGCGCTTCCATTTGGCCCGACATATCGCCCTTCTTGAGGGAAATAATGACGCCGAGCGCGAAGAAAGAGGTCAGGACAACTGCTGCGGCGGCCTCGTGTGCGCGGCGGCGCATCGCCCAGGTTAATGCGGCAGCAACGAATATCGCGCAGATTCCCCCGCCCGCGGGGATCCAATCGATACCGCCGAAAACCGCGCCAACGACGATCCCCGGGAAGATCGAATGGACCGAGGCCTCGGCACCGAATTGCCAGTTGCGAAGATTCACCAAGGTCCCAACCGCGCCCGATGCAATCCCGAAGAGTACAAGGAAGAGTAGGGGGCGAAGGAAAAATGGAGACTGCCACAGGGGCGGAGCGCTTACGATCGCGTTAAACATTGTTAATCCCGCCGAAAGCTTCATTGATGATTTCCGGACGGAAAACCTGGGAGGTTGGCCCGTAGGCAACTTGGCGTCCAGCCACGATGAGGCTCTCATCGCAGACCTCAGTTGCGACCCGATAGTCATGGGTTGAAATCATGAACGCGGTTCCCTGAGCTTTTGCTTGGTTGATGAGCGAGAGAAGAGCTTCGCGGTTGGGCTCATCCAAACCGTTGAAGGGTTCGTCAAGCAATACCATGCGAGGCTTGGCGACCAAGGCGCGCGCGACCAGAACGCGCTGGCGTTGGCCGCCGGAAAGGGTCCCAAAGCGCTCGCGGGCACGCTCGACTAAGCCAATCTGTTCTAATGCTGCACTGACCGCTTCTTTCTGTTCACGACTGAGTGGACGTAGAAGTTTTGTCTTGGGGTACATTCCCATTTCGACGACCTGACGAACGTTGATTGGGAAGCTCAAGTCGATATCACTGTTTTGTGGGACGTAGCCGAGGAAATCCAGCGGGCAGCTCACTTCTCCAGATATGACTTGAGCGCTTCCCAAGAGCGCTCGCATGAGCGTTGTCTTTCCCGATCCATTTGGACCGATCAAAGCAAGGGCATGTCCGGGGCTGAGCGAGAGGGTGATTCCCGTCAGGACCGGTGTCTGGGAGTAGCCGATGCTGGCATTTTTGGCTGAGAAGACAGTGGCGCCAACATCGCGGCCCTCGTCAGGGTCTGAAAGCATATGAGCATCTGCGTTCATAATGATCGCTTAATGCTTGAGCTCCGAAGGCAGGGGAGCGATCGTTCCGTCCCAGGCTTGTGTCATGGTTGTGACGTTATGGATGATCGAGCCGATGTAGGTTTCGCCTTCACTGCCCACGGGTCCAAGGGAATCTCCGTAGAGCGCGTCATCGCCGATGATGGCTTTGACTCCCGCGGCGCGTGCAATCGTTTCAATTGACTTCGAGTTATTGGAGTTCTCTGCGAAAATCGCGCTCGCTCCAGATTTCTTCACTTCCTCGCTTGCCTTTGCGATGTGGTCAGCGGTTGCATCCTGCTGTTCGTTGAAATCAGAAAGTGCTGCACCGATGAAATGAATGCCGTAGCGTTTCGACAAATATCCGAAGGCGTCGTGGGAGCTAAAAAGGACGCGCTTATCGGTGGGAACGCTATCAAAGCTGGCCTTTGCCCACGCGTCGAGGGAATCGATACGCTTTGCGTATTCTTCGCTTGCCGCGCTGTATGCCTCGGCGTGATCCGGGTCCGCTGCTGAGAGGAACTCTCCGATGTTGCGGACCTGCAGTGCAGCGTTCGCTGGAGAGGTCCAGACGTGAGGATCGTATGCGAACTCCGGCTCGCTTTCTCCTTCTTCTGGCGGGAAAGGCCAGGGTGCAACCTCGACTGTATGACTGCCTCGGGAAACCGAGTAGGGAAGCAGTTTGTCTCTTTGTGGGCGGTTCTGCGGATCTTCGATATCGCGTGCGCTAAGAACACCCGAGGTCACCGCCATCGTTCCTTTGAAGCCCGAAGCGCTCACTGCCTGATCGAGGAAATGCTCGAGGTCTACTCCAGAGACAAGAAAAACTTTCGCTTGCGTAAGGGCTTGCAGTTGCTGGGGAGTCATTTCGTGCTCGTGTGCCGAGGCATTGGGCGCAAGTAGGCACGTGAGTTGCACTTTTGTGCTGGCTTGCTCGGCTGGGGCCCCTATATGAGATTGCGTTCCCGCGGCATCAGTTTTATCGAGCGAGATGGAGTTTTGTGCCGAGGGCTGCTGCGCAATTTGGGTGACATAGTCGCAGATCTGGGTGGTGCTTGCGACGAGGGAGAGTGGGGTGGAGCCTGACTGTGAAGATGCAGTTGAGCACGAGGCGATCGAGGTCGCGCCCAGTAGGCAGGCTGCTGTGGCGGTAAGGAATGAACGCGAGTGAACGGCGGACATTGAAGTTCCTCTTCATTGGGGTGTTATCTAATTATGGCTTTCTTCGCCAAAAAGTTCGTTTAGCCGAACTTTGAGAAAGATTATCGTAATTAAGAAAATTTAGCTAGGCCTTAGTTCCTACGAAATGGACGATTTTGGACGAAACCTCGGAAGTGGCCTCGTCGTGGGGTAAAGTAAAGGCAAAATTCGGGGACTACCCGGCTCACGACTTTGCAAGGACTCGCAATGGATACGCTCAATGACCTCCCACTGCGCCAGCTCGATCCTGAAATCCAGGCGGTTTTGGATAGCGAATTGGAACGCCAGCAGCACACGCTGGAAATGATCGCCTCGGAAAACTTCGTTCCGCGTGCGGTACTTGAGGCGCAAGGCTCTGTCCTCACAAACAAGTACGCGGAGGGCTACCCGGGCCGTCGCTACTACGGTGGATGCGAGTTCGTTGATGTTGCGGAATCTCTGGCGATTTCACGCGCAAAGGAAGTCTTCCAAGGCGCGGATTACGTTAATGTTCAGCCTCACTCGGGTGCCCAGGCAAACGCGGCCGCTCTCATGGCAATGGCGAATGTCGGCGATACTCTCCTCGGCCTTTCCCTTGCCCACGGCGGCCACCTCACTCATGGAATGCGCCTGAACTTTTCGGGCAAGAATTATCATGCTGTTGGCTACGAGGTTGATCCTCAGACGATGCGTATTGAACCCGAAAAAGTTCGCGAGACTGCACTGCGCGAACGCCCGCGAGTCTTGATCGCGGGATGGTCGGCTTATCCGCGTCATCTGGACTTTGCAGCATTCCGCGAAATTGCCGACGAGGTCGGAGCTGTGTTGTGGGTTGATATGGCCCACTTCGCGGGCTTAGTTGCCGCTGGTTTGCATCCCTCACCGGTTCCTCACGCAGATATTGTGACCACGACTGTCCATAAGACTTTGGGTGGCCCGCGTTCGGGAATGATCCTGTCCTCGCGGGGAGAGCAGTGGGGCAAGAAGCTGGATAGTGCGGTCTTCCCCGGCCAGCAGGGTGGTCCGTTGATGCATGTTGTTGCCGCGAAAGCCATTGCGATGAAGGTTGCTCAGACCGAGGAATTCCGCGATCGGCAGCAGCGTACCTTGGACGGCGCTCAGGCCATTGCGCAACGCCTATTAGCTCCCGATGCTCAGGCCGCGGGGATTCGCTTGGTGACGGGTGGTACCGATGTGCACCTCGTTCTGGTTGATCTAGTGAACTCTTCGCTGGATGGACAGCAAGCTGAGGACCTTCTCCATGAGGTTGGTATTACGGTCAATCGCAATGCCGTGCCTTTCGATCCTCGCCCGCCTAGGGTGACTTCGGGCCTTCGTGTTGGAACTCCCGCGCTTGCGACGCGTGGGTTTAGCGTTGCTGATTTCGAAGAGGTCGGTGACATTATTGCTACGGCTCTGATTCAAGGGGCCAGTGGACAGGTGGAAGTTGAGGCTCTGCGTGCGCGAGTGCGTGCTCTGACGGATGCCCATCCTCTCTATGCGGGGCTGAATCAATGAGGGCTCCGTGGGAAGGCGATGCTCGTGTTCTGGACGGCACAGCATGTGCGGCTCAGATCAAAGATGAACTTCGTGCAAGGGTTGAAGTTTTGCGCTCTCGCGGAGTTGTTCCAGGGCTTGGAACGGTCTTGGTTGGTGAGGATCCGGGATCCGTTGCCTATGTTGATGGAAAGCATCGGGACTGTGCCGAGGTGGGAATTGAATCGATTCGCGTGGATCTTCCTGCTCACGCCAGTGAGGATCAGATTCTCGAGGCCGTGGCTGGTCTGAATGCAGATCCTACCTGTACGGGGTTCATAGTTCAGCTTCCTCTGCCGCGTGGAGTAGACGCGAACCGTGTCCTCGAGGCTGTGGATCCTGACAAGGACGCCGATGGTCTTCATCCGACAAATCTCGGCCGATTGGTGCTGCGGGGGAGTGAAGCTATTACCTCTCCTCTGCCGTGTACGCCGCGTGCTGTCATTGAGTTAATTCAGCGCAATGGGATCGATCTTAATGGTGCTGATGTGTGCGTTGTAGGACGTGGAGTGACTGTTGGTCGCTCAATTGGGCTGTTGCTCACGCGTAAAGACATCAATGCAACGGTGACAATCTGTCATACCGGAACACGGGATCTAGCAGCGCACACGCGGGCGGCAGATATCGTTGTTGCTGCGACGGGTTATGCGGGCTTAATTACTGCGGATATGGTCCGTCCTGGAGCTGTTGTGCTGGATGTGGGTGTTTCTCGCGTTGTTGACCCGGAAAGCGGGAAGGCATGTCTGATGGGTGACGTTGCAGACGGTGTTGACCGTGTTGCAGGCTGGCTCTCGCCGAATCCTGGGGGAGTGGGGCCAATGACGCGCGCGCTTTTGCTGATGAACGTCGTCGAGGCGGCGGAGCGTAGCATAAGTCGATGAGTTTCTGTCTGGAAAGATGAAAAAAGTCAAGCTTTTATTATTGCTTTTATTAAAGGTTACCTTTGTGGAAGCTTGACTATTTTTCTTGAACACTGTCATTAAATTTGAGCCAAATTTGCTCAATTCTTAGCGATTGTGTGAATGGATTTGTTTGTGCTTTCTCTGAAAAAGTCAGTTTGAAGCGAAAAAGCCATCTTTCCTAAACTTTAGCTTGGGTTGCATTGTGATACTGCTACTATGCTGTTGCTTATGTTGAAATTTAATATGTTTAGGACTCGCTAGAAGGATCCTTTGTTCTAACTTTAAAATGAGATTACTTAACAGCCTCTAACAATTTGTTTTGAGCCTTGCATTTTTTTAGGGTACACGTGTAGCTTTCCTATGAGCAGGGTTACAACCTGTCGTCCGGTACCAAGGTGGTTGCCGGTGTTTTCTATGGATTGTCAGGAAGGACAAGTCATGCCAGTTAACTTGAGTGGACGCCATTTCCTCAAGCTCCTCGATTTCACTTCTGATGAAGTTCGCTACCTCATCGACCTCTCGAGCCAGTTCAAGGCACTGAAGCTTACTGGGACGCCCCACCGTTACCTCGAAGGCAAGAATATTGTTCTGCTGTTTGAGAAGACATCTACGCGTACTCGTTGCGCATTTGAGGTCGCCGGTTCGGATCTTGGTATGGGCGTCACCTACCTGGACCCGGGCAGCTCTCAGATGGGCAAGAAGGAATCCATCGAGGACACCGCACGTGTCCTCGGCCGCATGTACGACGGTATTGAATATCGTGGTTTCGCTCAGGAGATCGTTGAGGATCTTGCGGCGAATGCCGGCGTTCCTGTGTGGAACGGTCTGACCACCGAGTTCCACCCGACTCAGATGATTGCCGACATGCTCACCGTTCAGGAGAACTTCCCTCAGGGAATCAAGGGCCTAAAGTTCGTGTTCATGGGCGATGCTCGTAACAACGTTGCTAACTCGCTGATGGTTGTTTGCTCGAAGCTTGGTCTGCACTTCGTTGCATGTGGTCCGAAGGACCTTATGCCCGCTGACGAGCTTGTTGCACAGTGCCGTGAGATCGCCGAGGAGACCGGTGCAAGCATCACGCTGACCGATGACCCGGTTGAGGCATGCACTGGTGCTCACGTGGTCTACACCGACATCTGGGTGTCCATGGGCGAGCCGGCGGAGCTGTGGGAGAAGCGCATTAAGGAGCTCAGCCCCTACCGCGTGACCGAGAAGCTCATGGCCCTGACCGATTCTGAGTCGATCTTCATGCACTGCCTGCCTTCTTTCCATGACACCAAGACCACAATCGGCGCAGATATTGCCGAGCGTTTCGGTGTTACCGAGATGGAAGTTGAGGATGCAGTGTTCGAATCCTCGAAGTCCCGTGTCTTTGATGAGGCGGAAAACCGCATGCACACCATCAAGGCCGTGATGTACGCAACCTTGAAGTGAGGTTGTTGTGGGACAGCGACTTGTAATCGCACTTGGTGGTAATGCCCTTGGTAATACCCCCGCTGAGCAACTTGAACTGATCAAGGAGACCGCTCGGACAATTGTTGATCTCGTTGAGCTCGGCAATGATGTGATCGTTACGCATGGTAACGGTCCCCAGGTCGGAATGATCAAGGTTGCAACTGATAACTCGGCAACTAAGGTTGGCGGCACTCCCAGTATTCCGTTCCCGGAATGTGGTGCAATGTCGCAGGGTTACATTGGTTACCATCTCCAGCAGGCGATTGATAATGAACTTTCTGTTCGTTCTATCGACCGCCACTGCGCCTCAGTTGTGACACAGACTGAGGTCAACGCAGATGATCCTGCGTTCTCTAAGCCCTCAAAGCCTGTGGGCGCCTTCTTCACCGAAGAAGAGGCCAAGGCTCTGATGGAAGAGACGGGGAACACATACGTTGAGGATGCCGGACGTGGATGGCGTTGGGTGGTTGCCTCCCCGCTGCCGACTCGGATCGTGGAGATTCCCGTTGTTAAGTCATTGATCGATGCTGGTCATATCGTTGTTGCCGTTGGTGGCGGCGGTATTCCGGTTGTGTCGACCGATGAGGGGCTCAGTGGTGTTCCTGCGGTGATCGATAAAGATCGCTCGGCAGCACTGCTGGCACAGGAAGTTAATGCTGATCTTCTGGTTGTTCTGACCGCGGTTGATCAGGTTGCAATTAACTTCAACAAGCCGGATCAAGAAAATCTGGCAACGATGACGCTCGCAGATTGCCATCGTTACATCGATGAAGGCCAGTTTGCGCCTGGTTCAATGCTCCCGAAGGTCGAGGCCTGCATGGGATTTGTTGAGGGCAGTGCTGGAAAGAGCGCCCTGATCACCTCGCTGAAGCGCGCAAAGGAAGCGCTTGCAGGCGAAACGGGTACTCGCATTCTCGCGGAGTAGTGCTCACACGTGTTGCTGCCTCCACTTGGCGAAATCAGAGTGGAGGCAGCAATGCGTTGCACATTTTTATACCTACACCGTTGTAAAGGACATTGGAGTCTGTAATGACATCAACAGCAGTTGCGGATCCGCAAGCTACTCCGCAAACAGAAGCGCCAAAGCGGCGTTTTAAACTACATGTGCCTTCTGCATTCACCATCCTCTTCATTCTTACCGTGATCGCTGTTGCGGCAACTTGGATGGTCCCAGCAGGTTCTTACTCTAAGCTGGCGTTCGATTCTTCGAGCCAGACACTTCAAGTCACCTCTCCTCAAGGTGAAGTCGAGAGTCTTCCCGCAACACAGGAACAACTCGATAAACTCAATGTCAAGATCGGCATTGAAAAGTTCACTGGCGGATCTCTGAAAAAACCAATTTCGATTCCCGGAACCTACCAGCGTCTCGATTCGACTCCCCAAGGAATTGCAGATATCACCCAAAGTATGGTGACCGGTACAGTTGAAGCTGCCGACATCATTGTCTTCATCCTTGTTCTTGGTGGTCTGATCGGTGTCGTCAATGCTACCGGTGCTTTTGAAGCCGGCCTTCTAGCATTGACGAAGAAGACGAAGGGGCGTGAGTTTGCGCTCGTCTTCATGGTTTCACTTCTGATGGTGCTCGGCGGAACAAGCTGTGGCCTTGAAGAAGAGGCGGTGGCGTTCTATCCAATCCTTGTCCCAGTCTTCTTAGCGCTAGGATATGACTCGATCATCTGTGTCGGTGCCATCTTCCTAGCGGGCTCTATGGGAACGACCTTCTCGACCATTAACCCCTTCTCAGTGGTTATTGCGTCTAACGCCGCTGGCATTGTCTTTACTGAAGGCTTGATTTGGCGTGTTGTTGGATGTGTTGTCGGCGCGACAGTCGTCATCGGCTACTTGTGGTGGTACGCAAGAAAGATTAAGGCTAATCCTGCAGCATCCTACACTTGGGAAGATCACGAAGCATTCAGTGCTCAGTGGGCCCTGAAGGGTAATAATGAAGGCTTTGAGTTTAACTGGCAAAAGAAGCTCATCCTTGTCCTCTTCGTTGCCGCATTCCCAATCATGGTGTGGGGTGTTATGAGCCAGGGCTGGTGGTTCCCGACCATGGCCGCATCCTTCCTCGCAATCACGATTGTCATTATGATCCTTTCGCTCTTCGGTAAGAGCCGTCTGAACGAAAAGGCTCTGGTTGATGCATTCACCGAAGGTTCGTCGAGCTTGGTGGGTGTCTCCCTGATCATCGGTCTTGCTCGTGGTATCAACTACGTCATGGAGCAAGGCAAGATCTCCGATACGCTGCTGTACTACTCCTCGAATATGGTTGAAGGCATGAGCGGTCCGCTGTTCATCTTGGCGATGCTCGTGATCTTCTTCTTCCTTGGATTCATCGTCCCGTCCTCTTCGGGCCTTGCCGTTCTGTCGATGCCAATTTTCGCTCCTCTGGCCGATACCGTTGGTATGCCTCGTTGGATCATCGTTTGTGCTTACCAATGGGGGCAGTACGCGATGCTCTTCCTCGCTCCGACCGGCCTGGTTATGGCAACGCTACAGATGCTCGACATGAAGTACTCTCACTGGCTCAAGTTCGTCTGGCCAATGGTTGCTTTCGTCTTCGGCTTCGGTGGCCTCATGCTTGTCGCTCAGGTTTTGACCGCCTGAGAGACTGAGCAGATACCCTACTCTCGCCCTAAGACAACCCGGTAATTTTCCCGGTTGTGTGGTGTAGGCAATGGGTACCTCCCTCGGCTTTTGGGGGAAAAGGAGAAAGAAGAAGGCTCGGGGCCTGTGTTCGGTGTTGCGACGACACAGGCCCCGAGTTCTTTCTATAGCAATGCTGGGCTTTCAATGAAGATGCGCGGAACGAAGTACGTCTCTCTCTTTCGCCAGAGGTCAAATCGATTATTCTCGTGAACCATTAGATATTGGCCACGATAATTCTGATGAATTCGATAATGAACGAATTACCTTCTCGTTCAACACTCAACACGTCTGAGACGTAACACTTATCTGGTTCCGATTCGGACCCTGACCATGAACGTACCGATTTGGTTCGCAAGCTAAATCGGTGACATATGCAGATGATCGCAATTGGGGTGACCGCAGTTATTGGATCCCTTATTCCGCTGACTGACCCGAATCTGTTGCGCAGCAGTGAATCAGATATCGCATACTCGCCCTTCACCTTGGTCTTCGATCGTTTGGGCATTGCAGCGGCTGCGGCCGTGATGAACGCGGTTATTTTGACGTCTATTCTTTCGGCGGGTAACTCGGGGCTCTATGCTTCTTCGCGAATGCTGCACTCGATGGCTCTCATTGGTCAAGCCCCCCGCGTTTTCTGTCACGTGACGAAGAGGGGAGTCCCGCTCAATGCAATGCTCGCCACTGCCGCTGTTTCTGCTCTCGGCTTCTGTACGGCGCTGGTTGGTGAGGGAACGGCATACACCTGGTTGGTGAGTATCGTCGGCGTCTCGGGAATCTTTATGTGGCTAGGTATTGCGGCGTGTCATATTCGCTTCCGTCGCGCCTACCTTCTTCAGGGGTACAAGCTCGAGGACCTGCCGTATCGCGCCCCCTTCTTTCCCTTCGGACCGATTTTGGCTTTCGGTATGTGCCTCATCGTTTTGCTTGGCCAAAACTATGAGGCGATCTTCCTTGGCCAGATGTGGGAGATCATTTCGGCATACATTGGTGTTCCGCTCTTCTTGGGAGTCTGGCTGGGATATCACCTCATCAAGAAGGATCGCATGACGCCGCTGGCGGAGCTTGATGTTCGGGGGGTAACTCGCGAGCAGATCGAAGAGGATATCGAGCGCACCAAACACTACGACGACTGATTCGATACAAACTAGCACCGAGGCCTGAAATCCATGTGGGGTTTCGAGGCCTCGGCGCTTGCGTTTATTCAGTTTCCCGGCACGCTAGCTTCGACGCGTGAATTGATTGCCGAGGGCGGGGCTGGCAGTGAGACCACCGACGATAGTGAACGTGTTCTGAGTAGCCATAGTTAGCCTGCTTTCTATTGGAGTGGTTGTGCTTTTGGTTGAGAAGTGAGGTCAGTGCCAGACACCGTTTGCGCCACGGTGCATTTCCTTGCCGTCGTGACCCCAACAACGACTGGGGTCGCTTCCGAGAGTGCCAGAGCAAGTCCAACCAAGACTGGGGTCTACTTCTTCCGTGTGAACCCAGTAGCTCTCGCCGGTAGCGCGGCCCTGAGAGCCGCCAGTGGAACCGGATGACTGTGCGGCAGAGCCGCCACCGTTGTTGCTGTACGAGCGACCAGCAGTAGAACCAGTGGAACGAGAATGAGAGCCGCCACCGTTACTGTAGGAAGAACCGCCAGCGTTAGATGAGGCGGCAGCAGCCTGTGCGGCCTGCTCGGCTTCCCACTGGGTGCGTGAGTCGCGAACCTGATTCGACTTCTCACCCAAAGCATTCACGGAATCGGTGAGCTTCTTTTCCTCATCGACGTTCCACTTGCGGTCATCGCCCACGTGCGAGCGGTTCTTCACAGCTTCGCGTGCTTCATCAATAGTCTTAGCGGTGTCGTCGATGGTGGACTGTAGGCCGTCGCGGGTCGCATTGTCCTTGACTTTCCCATCGGTTTCACTCATGAGATTCTTCGCGTCGTTAAGCGCTTGGTTTGCCCTGTTAGCGGCTTCATCGAGCTTCTTAATGGTGAGGTCGTCGAGTTCACCTGCGATGGGGGCCAAAGCAGCGTTGAGCTTGCTGGCGGAGGCCTTAGCTTGATCGAGGACCTTCTTCAAGGATTCGATCTTTTCGTTACTGGCCTTCGCGTTGTTGGGAGCATCAGCCAGAGCGGTAACAGTCGCGTCCGAATCCGCGTAAATAGACTTGAGTGTGGTGACGTTCTCTGACTCAAGGCCGTATTCGCCAGCCAAGGCAATGGAAGCCTGTGCGGACTCGCGGGCAGCGGTGAAGTCGCTATCCGCAGCGACTAATTGAGCTTGAACATCTTTCACGGCCGCGGCAGTCGAATGCGCGATAAAGGCATAAGCTCCGCTTGCTGCAATCGCGATGATGGCCACCCCTGAGAAGACAAGGATTCCTCGTTTTCGGCGGGGTGAGGCCGTTGCTTGCTGGTCACGTGAAGGGGTGGAAACGGGATCTGTTGAATCAAGATCAGTGGAAGAAATCGAGCGCACGGGCGGATATCCTTCAAATTGAATACTGCATGTGTTGGGATATTTTCAGTGTACGCTCAGCAGTTTTTGATGTGGTGGACTTGCTGTGTGATTTCTTCCCCTTCCTGAAGTTCAAGGATTCAGCTGCCCGCTCTATTTCCTATGTCGCGGTTTTGTCCGATTCTGAGTTCTTCGTCGCCCAGGAATGACTTTATCGAGAATCCAGATGATGGCGCTTTGGACGAAAGAAACCTCTGTCACGATGTAGGCAATGGTCATAAGTGTGGGGAGAAAGAAGAATGTGATAGCGACATTGGATAGGTGAAAGGTGCACTCTGATGCGCAAAACAAGAGTGCTTTCGCATGTGTCAATGAATAGATGCTCAGCGCGATGTAGGGGAGGATCCCCCATTTATTGACAATGTCCTGTTTCTTTTGGGTGGAATAGTCTGTTTCTTTGAGGGTCCACAAAATGAAGTACTTAAATGCTGCAATACTCAGAAAGCCAATGAAAATTACCACGAGTGCGATGCTGGAATCGTGGGATAGGGATGATGGCCGGAGCATGGACGAATTCATGATTCAAGCATAAATTGCTCTCGCGGCATGAGCTTTTCCTAGTTCTCGTCTTGGGGTGGGAGTGTTTGGCCTGGTGGTAGGTGTTTTTTGGCGTTATCGAGCAGATTGGGGTCGGGTGTGAAGCAGAAAGTGATGGTTTCTGGTGAGTTGCCCCAGCGTCAAAGAGTGATGCCGATGAGTTCGAAGGTCCCGGTGCCAGGTATTGTGACAGGCTCTCCTTCAATGAGGTCACCGTTATAACCAAGTAGTGGAGGATCGTATGCCCACCCGCCATCTAGAGTTGTTTTCATTCTGCCGTTTTCAATCCAGGCTCCTGAAAAGACAAAACTCGGATCGATGCTTCCTTGGACTGGGTAGAAGACGGCGTTGGAATGTACTGCTGCGGTTCGACAGGGTTGTGACATGGGTTCCTTCACTTCGTAATGCTGTGCGCATCCGCCAAGTAATAGAGGGATTGTGAGAGTGCTGCTCAGAAGCAGGGCTTTTGGCTGTCTTTTGATCATTGCGGAATTTCTCCGATCGCGATGTAACCAAAATACTTCTCAAATTCACTCCACGTCATCGAGAACTCGCCGTGCAAAATCGCCTTTGATCATCTGTTTCATTCATTGCAATGCGAACGTGGCAAGCCCAAGATAACGGTGTCTGTGAGGGGATTATGTTCTCCTGACTCAGAAGCGAGAGAGGATAGCTTTCTAGAGGTAGGTGCTTTTGTCTTTTTCGAAGGCCTCAATGCTTGTTTCTTCGTGATGAATGAATTGATCTCGTGTCTTGTAGATGGCATGTGGGGTCTCGTTGAGCCAAACGCTGAGGATGTCACGTCGCGTTGTGAAATCAACATTGAAACCTCTGTAGGCGTTAAGCACGTCGGCAGATCCGAAGTTGATGTGCTCGCTGGGAATGGTGATTTCCTGGATCTTAGCGAAGTAGTCGCCGAGGCGTTTGGCGAGTTGTGTCATCTCAGTAACGTCGCATGCAATGGTGGTGGGTGTTGATTGGTGCGGCATGGGGTTTTCCTAGTTCTCGTCTTGGGGTGGGAGTGTTTGGCCTGGTGGTAGGTGTTTTTTGGCGTTGTCGAGCAGGTTGGGGTCGGGTGTGAAGCAGAAAGTGATGGTTTCTGGTGAGTTGCCCCAGCGTGAAAGAGTGATGCCGATGAGTTCGAAGGTCCCGGTGCCTGGTATTGTGACAGGCTCTCCTTCCACAAGGTCTCCTCCGTATGAGGGCAAGCCCACATGCTCGGGCCAACCGCCTCCGATGTTTGCCTTCATCTGTCCATTTTCAATTCGTGCATCGTTGAGTATGAAGCTGGGAAATTGGCTTCCTCGGACTGGACGGAAAATGGTATTGGAATGTACTGCGACTGTTTGGCAGGGTTGTGACATGGGTTCCTTCACTTCGTAATGCTGTGTGCATCCGCCAAGTAATAGTGGGATTGTGAGAGTACTGCTCAGAAGCAGGGCTGTTGGATATCTATTGATCATTAAGGAATTTCTCCGATCGTGATATAACCAAAATACTTCTCAAATTCACTCCACGACATCGAGAACTCACCGTGATCCGTAGGCGTTTGCGATAACGACAACCGGTTTTCTCCGTGTGGATTTATGAGTGTTACAGATGTTTCATTCGCGCTTTTAATCATGTACGAATGCCGTGCATAGAGATCGATTCGGCTTGGGTGTCCATCAATTGATACTTCTGCCGGTTGGGAATTCTCATTCCCAAATATCGGTGCGTACACCGTTGCTGTAGTTACCGGCTTTCCCGACTGGAGTGCGTCTACAACTTCTTGGCGTTCCTGAGCATCGTAGCTCAGGCCTGACCCGAAAATGCTCTTGATTGACGCCTCTTGATAATTGACTAAATGGCTTCCGCGTCCCGTGACTCGCAGCAGTCCTTGGCCGTTAGTGTTGGAAGTGATGCCTTCCCCGTTGAGAAAGGAACTCTCGTTGACGCCTCCAGGTGTGAGCTGGGCATATGCTTTTTCGTAGATGCTAACGATACTGGCGGATCCTCCGGAGTTTGCTCCATTCGCATAGGTCTCGCGTACCAGCACGAGTGAATAACTGCCTGCTGAGGGGAGTAGCGGATTGTCATAGATTCGCACCATGTATCCATCTACTTGACCTGAAGAATTGAAATGTTGAGTTACTCCCTTCGCCAACTGTTCCTGTCCTTTTGGGGTGTTCATAAGTGCAAGAATTGCCGAAATAAAGTAGCAGTCACCAATCGCTCCCTGTCGCACTTGGTGAAGGTTGTAGTTTCCGCTCTTCAAAAGGGACAGTTCTGTGTTGATTCGGGAGATATCCGCTTCATCGAGGCGCTGTGTACGTGAGGGGTCATTAGCTGTTCCTGCTACGGATCTATCGCGCGAGACAGGCTCGAGCCTCAATGCCTCATGCAATGCTTGTGACAGAATCTCTGCCGCCCATTTCAAAGATTCAATGCGGACGTAGTAATCATGGGCGATCGATTCGGATTCGTGCGAAAAGCTCGCGTAAATGACCGGACGCTCTTTCTTCGAAGCAGCCTCATAGATTCGGTCCATTTCTGCCAGTCGGGGGGAGCAATCGATTGTGGACGTAGTGTTTGGCGCTTGCGACTTCGCGCGCATACCCGGCAATATCGGATGCAGCTGCTTCAAGCCCCTCATACAGGTGTGCGAAACGATATTGTTGTCTATTCGCTGACTCTTCAAAGGCTTCGCGAGAACGGCCGGCCCATATCGTTGTTTTCTGTATCGTTGTACGGAACTCGTCGCCGACAATCTGCACTACTTCCGCTTGGTCATGAATTCGAGCCGCAAGGTGATCTATTGCAGGAAGATCACCGGGGATGTCCCCGATGAGTGAAGAGAAAACTCCCATGGCAGCCATCCCCAATCGGTCTTCATCGACTAGTTCGCACACTACCTCTTTAAGTGCAGGTTCGAAGACGCTTTTCATAAATTGTCATCGAAGTGTGATCAAGCCGTAACAGATGCGTAAGAAGAGCGATTCTGTGTTGCCTGACACAAAAAGCGCCCAAAAAACTCCAAAAAATTAAGACACGCCCTTAAAAGTCGCGGAAAAACTGACAAAAGTGCCATTTATTCCTTAATCTGTTCCCTGAAGCCACCGAAGTGGCATCCATAACCGACAAGAATGAGGTTTTTCAATGTCCGTCAACCGCACTGAACTTGTTGCCAAGATCGCCGAGCGCGCCAACATCTCGAAGGTCCACGCTGACGCCGCCCTTGCTGCGTTCCAGGATGTCCTGGTCGAGTCCCTGTCCAAGGGTGAGACCGTCAAGGTGACCGGCCTGCTCTCCGTCGAGCGCGTTGAGCGTGCAGCACGCACCGGCCGCAACCCCCGCACCGGCGAAGAGATCAAGATCCCCGCAGGCTTCGGCGTCAAGCTCTCCGCTGGCTCCACCCTGAAGAAGGCTGTCGCCAAGTGAACTCAGCCTTGCGCTGAAAAATACTGAAACTTCGATGCGTTTCCTGCATCGATATTTTCACTCTCGTGTGTGCCCCGGTCCCCCGACCGGGGCACACACGCATCTCAACGCCGGGAGATGAGTTAGCTCGCTTGGCAACAGAGCTGGGTGTAAGCTGAAGGCGCACAAACTGTACACACAGGCGTGTTCGTTGCTTGGCCTCGAAACCCCATACTCTTGCGGCCAGAGCTCTGCCCGCGCCTCGCGATCCCAACATCAATGAGGAGTTCCAATGCGGATTGCCATCTTGCCCACGCCCGAAGATATTGCCGTCGTCGCAGCCGATCGCATTCAAAGTCTTCTGGAGCGCAAGCCTTCTGCAGTACTTGGTCTTGCGACGGGCTCGACTCCGCTGCCCCTGTACGATGAGCTGACCAAGCGTTACGAGGCCGGCGAAATTTCTTTCGCGAACACTCAGTCTTTCAACCTTGACGAATACGTTGGCCTGCCCGAAGACCATCCCGAGGGCTACGCGAACTTCATTCACCGTTTCCTCGTTGATCGCGTTGATTTCCCCAAGGGCGCCGCGCACGGCCCCAACGTCTGGACCGGTGACAATGACCAGGCTGCGGCTGATTACGACAAGGCAATTCGCGATGCCGGCGGCATTGACCTCCAGATCCTTGGAATCGGTGCAGACGGACATATCGGCTTCAATGAGCCCGGTGGGTCCTTCGCCTCGCGTACTCACGTCGATGTTCTTACCGAACAGACTCGCCGCGATAACGCTCGTTTCTTCGACGGCGATATTACGAAGGTTCCTACCCACTGCATCACCCAGGGCCTGGGAACCATCATGGAGTCCGGAGAAGCCCTGCTGATTGCAACCGGTGCGGGAAAGGCCGAGGCCGTCCGTCAGCTGGTTGAGGGTGCGATTTCTGCCCGTTGGCCCGCTACCATTTTGCAGATGCACCCCAATGCGGTCGTCCTTCTGGATGAACCCGCAGCTCAGGGCTTGGAACTTGCGGATTTCTACCGCGAGGTGTGGGCTAAGCATCAAGCGTAATTCCCGTGTTCGCGGCCGTTTCTGATCAACATCGGAAGCGGCCGCGTCCTACAATAGGGGACATGTCTTTTCTTGATGAACCCCAGGGACCTTCCGCGCCTCAAGGCCCGCAAACCCAGTCGTCGACAGGCTTGCTTGAGCGCACCGAGGTTGAACAAGAGAAGAGTCCCGGAGATGGCGATCGCTTCGCACACTTTGTCCGCCGTGATAAGGCCGACTCCTCAATGATTACCGGCCAGCCGGTCGTTGCCCTGTGCGGAAAAGTCTGGATCCCCACTCGAGATGCCTCGAAATACCCCGTCTGCCCGACCTGCAAGGAATTGCGTGATTCCATGGGTAAGAACGGCAGGAATTGGCCATTTTCTGATGGGAACGGCCAGGGGGGTTCCGCGGAGTGAGTCCCACTGTGCAGGGGCCATCGCACGCATCTTCTTCCGCAGCCACTTCTCTTCCTCCTGCCTTCCCACGCCGAGCCCCCTGGGGAACAGCTGGAAGTCTGCGCGCGTGGCAGGCCGCAGCCCTGGAACAATACATGGTGGCTTCACCACAAGACTTTCTTGCGGTTGCTACCCCCGGCGCGGGTAAAACGACCTTCGCCCTGCGGATTGCCGTCGAACTCATGGGAGCCGGCATTGTTGAAAAAGTTACGGTCGTTTGCCCTACCGAGCACCTCAAAAGCCAGTGGGCAGAGGCCGCTGGGCGCGTTGGAATCCACATCGATCCAGCGTTCTCGAACTCTCAAGGCATGGCGGGTTCGCACTTTGATGGGGTCGCTGTCACCTACGCACAGGTTGCATCCAATCCCATGGTTCACGCCGCCCGGACGCGCCTTCACCGCACCTTGGTGATTCTTGACGAGATTCACCACGCGGGTGATGCCCTCTCGTGGGGTGATGGTGTTCGTGACGCCTTCGACGAGGCCACGCGTCGCCTTGCGTTGACCGGTACTCCTTTCCGCTCCGACACTTCTGCGATTCCTTTTGTGCGCTACGAAGAAGACGAAGAGGGAATCAAGCGCTCCAAAGCCGACTTCACCTACGGTTACGGCGATGCTCTGCGCGACTTCGTTGTCCGACCGGTCCTCTTCATGTCCTATTCGGGGCAGATGTCGTGGCGAACGAATGCGGGCGATATTTATACTGCGCGTTTGGGCGAGCCCCTCACTAAAGACCTCATGAAGCAAGCTTGGCGAACCGCACTCGACCCGAAGGGGGAGTGGATCAGCGCAGTGCTGCAAGCTGCCGATCAACGCTTGGAGGAAGTCAGGCGCCAGGTTCCCGACGCGGGCGGTTTGGTGATTGCGGCTGATCAGGATAAAGCCCGTGCATACGCGCGCCAGCTACGAACAATTACGGGGCAGCGTCCAACGGTTGTTCTCTCCGATGACGCTGACGCATCTGAGCGCATCGACGAATTCCGTCAATCGACCGATAAATGGATGGTCGCTGTGCGCATGGTCTCAGAAGGCGTGGACGTTCCGCGCCTGAGTGTTGGGGTGTACGCAACCAACGCCTCGACTTCCCTCTTCTTTGCGCAGGCGGTTGGGCGTTTTGTGCGCGCCAGGCGCCGAGGCGAAACCGCGACGGTGTTCATTCCTTCCGTTCTTCCCTTGCTGAATTTGGCCGGGGAGATGGAAGTTCAGCGCGATCATGCACTCAACCGGCCTCCCTCGAAAGAGGGGGACATGTGGAACCCCGAAGATGCCATGGTTGCTCAGGCGAATAAGCGTGAGAGCGCCTCGAGTGATCTTCTCAATCAATTCGAGGCCTTGGGTGCGGATGCGCAATTTGATTCCGTGCTTTTTGATGGTGCCGCGTGGGGGACCGAGGCCGATGTCGGCTCTGTCGAGGAACAAGAATATTTGGGAATTCCGGGCCTTCTAGAACCCGAACAAGTGACCACTTTGCTTCGAGCGCGTCAAGAAGAACAGCTGGCGACTCAGCGACGTGAAGCGAGTGCGCGGCGGGCACGTGAAGAGAATGCCAACATCCCGGCACACCGACTGCGAGCAGCTAAGCGCAAGGAGCTTTCTCGCTTGGTGTCCTCGTGGTCTAGGCGTTCGGGGCAGCCTCACGCAACTATTCACGCAGAACTGCGACGCAGGGCTGGTGGACCAGAAGTTGCTCAAGCAACGACGGAGCAGATCGAGGCCCGTATTGCTCTTTTGCGTGAGTGGTTTGTCGGTCGCGGGTAGGCATTTATTCGAGGCT
>NZ_JAGYZL010000028.1:0-1412 GCF_018370895.1 Actinomyces sp. oral taxon 181 | reverse complement strand
AGCGGACATCGGGGAAAAAGCCACACCTCCCCCAGCCACCGTCGGCGGACCCGGAACCGCAGGGGTCACAGGCGGAGCCGGTATCGGAGCCGCATTCGCATTGTTCTTCTCGGTGCTCATCATGCACTCCTCACAACGTTTGACAAACCACAGCCAGGACTGCGGTGTAGCCTGCGCACCCCGCAATCCGGTCGCTCAGACGTGCCCAGTATCACGCCACGCATGCAACGAGTCAAAGAAGGATCGAAGTGCGGATAGTTGGTGCCCGTCCGCTTCCTGCGGACGGGCACCAGGTGTATAGGGACGGCCAAAGCGGACGTTAGAAGGCGAATCGCACCTTAAAGTCCGGCTTGCCATCGGCGGTCAGTTTCAGCACTCCGTTGTCGTCAAAACGCGCGTCAACGTTCACCGTCGAGCCGACGTCGTGCGTTCCTGCGAACAGCGTCCCCTCTGTCGTGACCGTATATGTCACGCTCCCGGAAAATGACGTTGGATCCCAGCCGTACGTTTCAAGAGATGTCGGCTTTTCCTTGATGGAAATAGCGGTGACGCTCTTTCCCCGAATCTGGTTCGAGCAGTCATCCCCCTGATTGCCGGGATAGGTCCCACACTTTTCAACGAGCGCCTGAGCTGCTTCGAGAGCAGCAGCTTCCAGCTTGTCGTTATAGGTCGCCTTGAAGGTAACGTCGCTCTGGCCATCTTGATTTCGAGTGCGCACCTTATCGAGCACGGAGACGGAGACGGGAGTCGTATCAACATACTCGTTCGGCGCGACAGGTGTGAAATTGTATGTACCCGGATAGAAGAGGAAGGAACGCCCTTCGATGTACAGACTTGCTTTGTCAACGGAGGCCTTCGTCTCACCGACGGAGAACTGATCGATTCCATCACCGTCCACGGTCACAGGCACTGCCAGCGAGTCCTGAATCTTCCAGTTATCCAAAACGCCCATCGTCGGCTTATCCGAGGTGACTTTGAAGGCATGGGTGAAGCGTTCCCCGTTCAGCTGCATAGTCGCGGTCACCGTGCGCGTGTCGGAATTGTTGTTCTTGTCCGCAACGACGTCTTCGACGACCAGCAGCGAGGTTGCCGAAGCCATGGCGTCGTCGGTCAGGAAAGTACGCTGATCGTTATCTACCCCGGGATCGACCATCGCCGTGGCCGCGCTCGCCTTACCGGCAGCCAGCAGGTCCAGGTACTTGCGCACCTCGGCCTCGGGCGTACGAGAACTATTCGCCACCTTGATCGCCACCACGCCAGCAATCACCAGCACGACGAGAACACCAACCAGAACCCCGAGCAGCTTCGCCCGATTCTTCCCCTGAGCGGACATCGGGGAAAAAGCCACACCTCCCCCAGCCACCGTCGGCGGACCCGGAACCGCAGGGGTCACAGGCGGAGCCGGTATCGGA
>NZ_JAGYZL010000018.1:27482-28363 GCF_018370895.1 Actinomyces sp. oral taxon 181 | reverse complement strand
GTGTATTGCGCGGTCGCGACGATAGTGTCGCTCTATGACGCAGGTCACCGTTATCTGCTATACTCGATGCATCTCTTCCAGTGATGGTTTTCCATCACATGCTGATCGGGGGTGGTAGTTCAAGACACTCCGGGGCAATGACGTCGCCGGGTTTTCGATCGCGACTGTGGTCGCATTTCATGATGTGGAGAGAAATATGGACATCACAGTAGCTGCACGTAATGCAGAGATTCATCCGAACTTCCGCGCATACATCGAGGAAAAACTTGCGAAGGTTACGCAGTTTTATCCTCGTGCCCAAAGGGTTGATGTTGAGTTAACCCACCAGAAGAATCCGCGACAGGCTGATACAGCAGAGCGGATTGAACTAACAGTCTTTGGCAAAGGCCCAATTATTCGAGCAGAGGCAGAATCTGCAGACCGCTACGCCGCGGTCGATATTGCTGCTGGAAAGCTATTTGAGCGCCTTCGCCGTATGCGTGATCGAGCAAAGGATCACCACCGCACGGAAGAAATTCTGGCTCCCGATTTAGATGTTCTTCCCGCAAGCGTTGGGGAAGAAGAGGAACTTGCTGAACAGGCTCCGACATCTTTGAAGAGTGCGGGGGATCTGAAAGTTGGAGAAGCTCGCGAGGAGCAGCTGGGAGATAGTCCGATTATCGTCCGCCAGAAGGTTCATGAGACGGTGCCTATGAGCGTTGATGAGGCATTGAATCAGATGGAACTGGTGGGGCACCCCTTCTTCCTCTTTGTCGATGAAGAAACGATGCAGCCCTGCGTCGTCTACCATCGCCACGGCTGGACCTATGGTGTTCTGCGTCTGAACGCGACGGTTCTCCAAACTGGCGAATAAAACGCGCACTTGAGGGGTGGGGGGGGGG
>NZ_JAGYZL010000018.1:0-27449 GCF_018370895.1 Actinomyces sp. oral taxon 181 | reverse complement strand
GCTTCGGCAGGCTCCCCACACCCCTCAAGTTTTCATTTACCAGCGGATGGGTTGTCTTCTTGCGAAAGAGAATCCAAGGCCTGGTTCAGTGGATCGTAGTGCGCGAAGACAGCGCGACGGTATCCCTCAAGATCGCCGTTTTCTGCGCTGACCAGCATGGCCTCGTGAGCGCGAGCAGTTTCCGGAAGACCTTCAAAACCCCGATGGATCTGTGGCAGAGCCATCATGTGAATCATCCACATGGCATTGACCAGCTGCTCGGCAAGGGGGTTGTTGATCTTCTTCAAGAGTTCGGTGTGAAATTCAATGTCTTCGTCCATGAAGAACTCGCTGCGCTGAGCCTTTGAGATCATCTGGTCGACCAGTTCATGGAGATGATCATCATGCGTGCCTTGAAGTGCCTGGATTGCCTCGCTTGCCAAACCTAAATCCAAAACTTGGCGGACCCGCAAAACCTGGGACAAGGCCTCGGCGGAATCAGGAGCGGTAGAGGAGCGAAGGAAAACGGTCTTGATCAAGGGGCGAAGTGTCATGTCGCCGACAAAAGCGCCGCGTCCTTGCTGGACATCAACAATCTCAAGAGCCTTGAGCTGGCGCAGTGCCTCGCGTACCGATGAACGTGATACGCCTAGAGAATCGCATAGAGCGGACTCTGTGGGCAGAGGATCTCCGGGTTGCAAGTGATTGGCGACGATGTACTGCTCGATCGCTTCCATCGTTGTTTCGGTGCGCGAAAGTAGTGCTGGAGCGGGCGACTGTATCGCGCTCCGGTGTGCGAACACTCCAGCGTCGGGGTGAGGCGATTGAATTTCGGACATGCTTAGACTCTTTCGCACCTGGGGACCTGCTCCTCGTCGTAGAAGAGAAGACCGCGAGGTTGTGCGCGTAGACCCATTTCTACGTGCGTAATTTCCTGACTTGTACAGCGTACCATTGCTTGCGCTTCGAGTTGTCGGATATCAGTTGTCGGGTTGATTTTGCATCACTGATGAACAAGTTCAGAACAATCGGCTTGCAGAGAAAAACGACACGGTTGTTGGGATGAAGTCGAAAGCGCCGACGGAAATTCGTAGACTAGGAGAAGTGTGCTCGACGCACGCCCGGATCATCCGGTCACAATCCCAGGAGTCCCCGTGTCCATTATTGACAAGATCCTCCGAGCTGGAGAAGGACGCACCTTGCGTCAACTCGACCGGCTCGCCTCGCAAGTTGATGCTCTTCAAGAAGACTTTGAAGCCCTCACCGATGAGGAATTGCGCGGAAAAACAGAGGAGTTTAAAGAGCGCCTCAATGAAGGCGAAACCTTGGATGACATCCTGGTTGAGGCTTTCGCAACCGTTCGCGAAGCAGCATGGCGCACCCTGCGTCAGCGTCCCTTCCACGTTCAGGTCATGGGTGGTATTGCCCTCCACCGAGGCAATATTGCAGAAATGAAAACCGGTGAAGGCAAGACGCTAGTTGCGACTATGCCCTCCTACCTGCGTGCACTGACCGGTAAGGGCGTTCACGTTGTGACCGTGAACGATTATCTGGCGAAGTACCAATCTGATCTGATGGCTCGCGTCTACAACTTCCTGGGACTCACCGTGGGCTGCGTGCTGGTTGGACAGGAGCCGGAAGAACGCCGCGAGCAGTACAACGCTGACATTACGTACGGTACGAATAATGAATTCGGCTTCGATTACCTGCGTGACAACATGGCGCAGCGTCCGGAAGATATGGTCCAACGTGGTCATAACTTCGTGATTGTCGATGAGGTCGACTCGATTCTGATCGACGAGGCTCGTACCCCTCTGATTATCTCTGGCCCCGCATCCGGCGATGTCAATCGCTGGTACACAGAGTTCGCCCGCATCGCCAATATTTTGGTTCGCGACGAGGACTACGAAGTCGATGAGAAGAAGAAGACCATCGGTGTCCTTGAACCCGGTATCGATAAGGTCGAGGATCAACTGGGTGTCGAGAACCTCTACGAAGCAGCTAATACTCCGCTGATTGGGTTCCTCAATAACGCTATTCGAGCAAAGGAACTCTTCCACCGCGATCGCGATTACATCGTTGACGGGGGAGAGGTCCTGATCGTTGACGAGCACACCGGCCGTGTGCTTCCTGGGCGCCGCTACAACGACGGTATGCACCAAGCGATCGAAGCGAAGGAAGGCGTGAAGATCCAGGCTGAGAATCAGACCCTGGCAACTATTACTCTTCAGAACTACTTCCGTCTGTACCCCGAGGGCTCGCGTTCGGGTATGACCGGTACTGCAGAGACCGAAGCTGCAGAATTCGCCTCGACCTACAAGATCGGCGTTATTCCGATTCCGACGAACCGTCCGATGATTCGTAAGGATCAGGGCGACCTGGTCTATCCGACCGAGGCCGGTAAGTTCCGCGCGATCATTGATGATATCGAAGAGCGCCACGCGGCTGGACAGCCAGTTTTGGTTGGTACCGCATCGGTTCAAAAGTCTGAGCTTCTGTCGCGGATGCTCAAAGAACGTAAGATCCCGCACCAGGTTCTGAACGCCAAGCAGCACGCGCGTGAAGCGCAGATCGTTGCGATGGCTGGCCGTAAGGGCGCAGTGACCGTTGCGACGAACATGGCTGGTCGTGGTACCGACATCATGCTCGGTGGAAACTCCGAGTTCCTTGCTCAGGCAAACCTTGCCGCTCGTGGGCTGGACCCGAAGGCTGACGCAGAAGAATACCGTCGCGCGTGGCCGGAAGCCCTTGCCGAGGCCGAGGCCGCAGTTGAGGCCGAGCGCGAAGAAGTTCGCGAGCTGGGCGGTTTGTATGTGCTGGGTTCGGAGCGCCACGAGTCCCGCCGTATCGACAACCAGCTTCGAGGCCGTAGCGGTCGTCAAGGCGATCCCGGTGAGTCTCGTTTCTACCTGTCGATGGAAGATGACCTCATGCGTCTCTTCTCCTCAGGCCTTGCTCAGCGCATCATGGCCTCGGGTGCTTACCCTGAGGATCAGCCGCTAGAAAATCGTATCGTCACCCGTTCGATTGCCTCCGCACAGCACCAGGTTGAGGCTCGTAACTTTGAGATTCGAAAGAACGTCTTGAAGTATGACGATGTGATGACTGACCAGCGTGAGCTGATCTACGAGCAGCGCCGTCGCGTCCTGGAAGGCGAGGATTTGGGCCCCCAGATGAAGGGCTTCATGGAGTCCTTGGTGTCTGGGATCATCGCTGAAAAGACCAACGGTCTGTCGCCTCGTGAATGGAACCTCAAGGAACTGTGGGACACCCTGCGCGGTTACTACCCGCCCTCGGTTACTCCCGAGGAAGTTGAGGAGCAGTATGGCGGGCAGGGCTCACTGACCCGCGATGACTTGATGCGCGAGGTCTTGGGCGACATTGAAACCCAGTACCAAGAAGCAGAAGAGCAGCTCAACCACAACCCGTTGGCCATTCAGCAGCTCGGTGATGAACCGATGCGTACGCTGGAACGACGAGTGGTGATTGCAACTGTTGATCGTCTGTGGCGTGAACACCTCTACGAGATGGATTACCTGAAGGAGGGTATCGGTCTTCGTGCGATGGGTCAGCGTGATCCTCTTGTCGAATATAAGGACGAGGGTGCGCGGATGTTTAACACGATGATGGATCGCATTCGCGAGGAAAGCGTTCAGCAAATCTTCTCCTACGCACGTCAATTCCAGTTGGCGTATGAGCAAGCTCGTGAACGCGCGGCGGTCGAAGAACAGGCAGAGGGCGTATCTGAGGCTGAACTCAGCGAGGATGCACGCCGCAAAGCTGCTGAGACCGAAGAGCGGGCTATCGAGCGTTCCGCATCCGTTATGGGCGATGTGGGACAGGAAAAGACTTCTGCGCGTCTGAGCTATTCTTCGCCAGATCAAGACGGTGAGACGACCTCGACAACTGAGGGAAGCAATCGTGCTCAGCGTCGCGCAGCAAAGAAGCGTAAGAAGCGCTGATCGATCACTGTGACTGATTGTTGAGGGCGGCATGCACCACGCGGTGCATGCCGCCACTGTTTTATCTGTAGTGTCCTTACAAGACATCCAATGCGGTGACGATCCATCTGTTTTTAAAAGTCTGCAGACGCATGGAGATGACATGACGGCCTTCTCCTTGTGCGATGATCACACAGGATTCGATGACCGTTGCTGAAGTTTGGCTGATATGCCATTGAACGGGGCGACAAGGCTCGCGTCGAAAGCTACGTGGATCTCTGTCGATAATGGTGACAAGTCGTCGGTAGAGCGGTGGAACCAGCCAGCGTCGGAGTTGTTCGTAGGGGCGAAGGTGGAGAAGGACCTCCATAATGCCGCGAGCTAGTCCAATTGACCACTGGCATAAATTCGTAATTTCTTGTTCTTGTGGAATCAGAGGATTCTCGGCATTGAGATACGAGTTCAGCGTTGTTGGGCTATTAACAGGAGTATCTCGCGAAAGGTCCCAGCTGATTCGGAAAGCATGGTCTGCTGGTGGGAGCAATACTCTCGACTGTCGTGGCATTGTCAAGACTCCTTGGACGGCTGTATTCATGGGGGGAGACGCCTCGTCTTTGAGGCGGATACTGTGGAGTCTTGAGGAATTATGTTGAGCTGTCAATCCAACTATAAAATGCTTGTGTATGCGAAATGCCTGTTTAGGGAATGTATCTCCGGCGTGAATGTTGTTTAGTTTTATCAATTTTTATATGAAAATGAAGTCGTCAAGGTAGACGTATACATCAGTGGCAACAAAACAAGGATCTATTCAATCTCAGTAAAAATTGAGAAAACGTGCAGCTGCTCATGGGAAAACATCCAGATTTAGCGTTGTGGATAAGCTGTTTTTTGCCGTGAAAAGACTTAGGATCATGCATCCTTCGAACGAAAAAGTGGGCAGAGAAATCTCTGCCCACATCTGACATCTCCTAGGGTTATGCGGTGTGGCTTAAGCGTGCACGTGAATGCTCGTATTGGGTTTGGATAAATTCTTCGAGGACGGATTCTTCAACACGCCACATACGCTTGCCTCCCAATTGGATTGCCGGTAGCTCGCCGGAATTTACCAGTGAGCGCGCAGCGGAAAGCGTAATGTTGAGTGTCTCGGCGACCTCGGCGAGAGTGAGGAATCGTTGATTCATACCTATAATCATGCCATTATTTTCGGGATTTTTGGAGCCTATAAAGCAATTACTTTTGAGCTATTTGTGCAGATGAAAGCCTGTTGATTGCTCTTCGCTGGAATCATGGACGATCGATTAAGTTCGGATAATGTCACTCGTGTCAATTTGATTACTGCTACTTCATTTCACTTAATGTCATTTCGTTCTTGTCTGACACCTCTTCAGATGAATGTGGGTGGCTTAAGACAGTACGCACTTTCGTGCATAAACTTGTGATATGCGAATCTATTACCCTGTTCTTGCTCGCGAATTGGAAGAGGGGAACTTGGCGCCCCGGCCCGCCTACTGTGTCGACCCTTCCTCTTCGTTGCATGGTGAAGAGTTAGAACTTGCCGAAGACGATGCACGCGATTTAGCTGCCCTTGATTCCTTGGCGCTACTACGCGATGAACAAGGTGCGCCCAGTCGTTGCATTATCGCTGCAGATATCGAGGGCGTTTCCGTCGCGCCCTACGATGGTCAGGTTGCTCAGACACAGCCCTGCGCTCCGGTTGAAAGCCATATTGCCGCCTACTTTATCGATCATCCCGATGCTTCAGAGAAGGTCCGTGCAGTCCTTGACGCACAGACTCAAGACGAGGCGGACGAGGCTGTTGCCAGGCTGTGGGATGAAAGCATGGAATGGTACGCCCCGGAAGAGCGTGAGGACGTCATCCGTATTCTTCGCCAGATGCGCTGACGGCTAGGCCCCTCTGATGCTCAGGGTTGAGCCCCGGCCTTCTTTCCATGTGACCTGAATTTGGTCTGCGATTTGCCGTGCCATCTCATCGACATGACTGATGACGCCAATGCATCGATCGCTTTGACGTAAGGCCAGCAGCTGTGCCATCACGATGTCGAGGGTGTCGAGATCCAAGGAACCGAACCCCTCGTCGATAAACATGCTTGAAAGCATGATGCCGCCGCTTTCCGCCATAACTACGTCTGCAAGGCCAAGTGCCAATGCCAGGGAGACATAGAAGGTTTCTCCACCCGAGAGAGTCGAAGGGGTGCGAGTATCTTCAGCCTCATGATCGAAAATCAGCAGGCCTAGGCCGTTTTTGCGCGATCGTGTGGGGTCTGTGTCGCTGCGTTGAAGTTCGTAGCGTCCGTGTGAAATCTCTGCTAGTCGCGGATTGGCGGCGGAGATCAATTCTTCAAAACGAGACATGAGGATCCATGAACTCAGCGGTACTCGATGCACACTGGCTTGACCGTTTCCACTTGCAAGCTGGGCAAGTCGAAGGCGGGGATATCCTTCTTTAAGCGCTTTACCTAGCTCGGTCAGTGCAGAGTGAAGCTGGGTTTGTGAGCGGTGAATACTTTTTGTGAGTGCGTGGATGCTAGCCAGGCTGGAACTGGCTCGGAGTTCTTCTTCTCGTGCCTCTTCTCGTGCGTTTTTGCATGCATCAAGATCGGGCGCCTCTGCCGTCTCTAAACCAGAAAAACGATCCGAATTCAAACGTGCCTGAACCGTATGAAGTTCCTGGCGATGATGGCGAATCTGCTGGCTGAGTCCCTCCAACTGAGGAAGGTCTTTGAGTTCTTCACGAATCTGATTGAGGTCTATATGTCCATCTTCATATTCGGACTCTGAGAGTGCGGTATTGAGGTATTCCTGATTGCTCTGGAGAAGTTGCGCAGCTTGATCGAAGGAGTTGAGAGCTTGTGAAAAAGCATCTTGATGATCGTGCTTGCGCTCAAGGGCCTCCTTCCACTCTTCGAGCGAGGTGTAGTCCCCCAAAGCTTGGGCGAGGGATGCTTCGTATGCGCTGACTTGAGCTTTGACTTCCTGTACTCGTGAATTAATGTTTGCGAGTTTTTCTTGCGTTGAGGCGCGTGCACTCAGGATTTCTTTTTCGCTCTCTAAGGTAGCTTCAAATTCTGTGCTCAGTGCCTGATAGTTTTCTGCTACAGAGTTCAGCTGGACGATGGTTTGTCTGAGGCTATCGCGTTGAATGCGTAGGGATTCGCTATCTGATCCAGCTTGTTCATTGAGTGCGGCAATCTGCGCCACGCACTGCGAGCGCTGGGTACTGAGCTCATGAAGATGCTGATCGGCATCTTGACGCAGTGCCTCAAGTTCATCAAGTTTCTCGCGACTCATTGTATTGTCGCTATCTGATTGTGCGGGGGCAGGATGCGAGGTTGAGCCGCAGACGGGACAGGGGGCGTCCTCTTCGAGTTCGGCAGCCAATGAGGCAGCAGTTTCTTGGAGCCATATTTCGCGTGCGAGAAGAGCAGCGATGCCACTTTCTCGGGCAGTCCGATGTGCTTTTTGGATTTCCTCAGCCAGGCCGATGAGTTGAGCACGCAGGATATCGGCTCTTTCGGCCGCATCAATGCGTTGATTCAGTGCGTCGAGCTGAGCTGATGAGGATGCAAGGACAGAACGTGCCTCTTGGCTGGCCTCAATTTTCTGCGTGAGTTCTGTGCGGGTCTTAAGCAGTGCATCTGAGCGCTGTTTCAGCTCTTTGATCAGTTGATGTGCCTGGATTTCTTGGGCGGTCAACCGCTCATATTCCGCGCGTGCATCGACTAATTGCTGGTGGACGTGACTTGCGTCGCTTACCTTTTCATACTCAGCAAGAAGTTCACTGTTTCCCGCGGATAATTCGGTGTGGGCCTGAGTTGTATCGAACAGTGCGCCATCCATCCGCTCAGGGAGCGAGATGAACTTTTCTAAAGAGGAGCAGGCCTGTGCGAGTTTTGACTGTGCAGAGTCAAATTGCTGCAGGGGAGCTTTAAGAGGCTCGAGGCTTTGCAGGTGCGTTTCCTTGACGATGAGGGAATCAATCTGACTTTCTTGTGAAAGAAGCGCGGCCTGCTGGGCGGTTAACAACTTGTATTCGTTGAAGCGTTGTTGAAGGTCTTGGGCTGCGTTCAACTCTGCGTTTCGTTGATCAAGAAGGACCTGAGCAGTTTCAAGAGCACGCTGGGCATCATCGTACTGTTTCTTCAGTAGATCATTCAGCTGCCCACTGAGCGTCAGCAGATCAGCGTTTAACTCTTCGTATTCATCGGTGCTTTCAAGTTTTTCGCTCAGCTTCGTGAGATCCTCGGAAAAAGACTGGCCCAGGGGAGAGTCTGTGATCTGACTCTGTAGCGTTCCCAGAGCACTCAAAAAATCGCGGCGTGTCCGCGTGATGGATTCATCTGCTGACTTTGCTTCTTCGACAAAAGCGTTTTGCAGATCTTGAAAATACTGAGTACCGAAAATATCTCGGAGAATTTTCTCTCTATCCGAGGATTTTGCACTGAGGAAGCGCGCGAATTGTCCCTGTGGAAGAACAACAGTTTGCAGGAATTGTTCTTTTGTCAATCCGATGAGCGAGGTAATCATTGATTGCGCTTCGGGGATGGAACGGCTCAGAGCTTCGAGTGTTGAAAAACCAGAAGGATCCGAAGGACTGGGAACCACCTTCTCAAAGGTGACTGTTGCATTAACCGGGGTTGCGCGTCCCTCTTTGACATACTGCGGGGTTCGGTGAACTCGGTAAATCCCGGCAGATACTTCAAAGACCACTTCCACATAAGAGGGGTCGTTGGGCGCGCAATACAGCGAACGTAGTCGGTTTTTCGCCCCGTCGCTCCCGCTTGCGACATCTCCGTAGAGCCCGAACACGATGGCGTCGATCAGTGTCGATTTTCCCGAACCGGTTGCTCCACGTAAAAGGAAGAGTCCCGCGTCGGTGAAACGCTGGAAGTCAATAAATTGACGTGACGCAAATGGACCGATCCCGCTGAGTTCCAAAGTGAGTAGCTTCATTGGAGGTCTTCTTTCACCTTGCTCACAACCTGATCGATAACGCTGCTTTCTTCTGCTGATACCGGTTGCCCACCCTGTTGAGAGAAAAAGTCCGCAAGGGTTGAACGAATATCTATTGTTGCGAGGTCACGTTGAGGCGCGGCCAGGATCGGTGTATGTGTTGGCGCGTGGATGATCGAGAGCGCGTGTGGGTATGCAGCGCGAAGGCGGGAAACCATTGACTGAGGTCGTGCATCATCGGTAACGGTCAGAGACACATAGGATTCCCGATCGGTCTGTCTTGCTTTTTCGAGAAGAGAACCCATTGAGCCCGTGAGGACAACAAGGGGATGAGCGGATGGGATATTAACCGTTGAAAGCGCAAGAGGTGTTGAAATACCAGAAATCTCAACCCTTTGAGTATGCGGCGTGAGCTTTTCATCTTCCGGATGAGTGTCAATGATGACAGCGCTTTTATCCCCAGGAGCTTCCGAAAATGAATAGGCAATGGGTGAACCAGAATAGCGAATAGGTACCTGAGCAGAGGGAATAGCTTGAGGCCGATGCAAATGTCCTAAAGCAACGTAACTCAGCCCAGGAGTTGGTGCTTGGGGATCGCCACCAAAGTTTTCGAAGGTTTCGGCTGATACGGAGGGGACTCCACCAACTTCAATGTTGCGTTCCGAGTCTGAAGGCGCAGCACCGACAATGAAGGCATGGGCCATCACCACAGCTGGGCGCAAATCCCCTTCACTGCGTCGTTGTTTGAGATCAGTGCCGATACGCCTCATTGCTGCATCCATCACCGCCTGATGACTGCGTTCAAGCGGCTGATCAGTGGGGGACAATGCTGAACGAACCAAATCTGGTTCAAGGTAGGGGATCGGGTAGACCAAAACTCCTGGATCGCCATTGATACCAAGGTATTCGCGGGCGGTGCCAATGTCTTCAACACGCGTACACACCTGGATATTTCCGTGAAGGAAGTGCGAATACATTCCCAGACGCCCCGCGGAATCATGATTTCCTGATGTGAGTAATACGTGAGTGATGGAGCTGAGTTCTTCAAGAAGGTTCATCACTTCATTGATCTGACCGACGGGAGGAATAGCTCGGTCATAGACATCGCCAGAGATCAGAACCAGCTGGATGTTCTGCGTCTTCACGGTGTCGATGAGCCAGCGACAAAAAAGAGCGCGCGCATCACCTAAATCTTGACCGTGGAGACTGCGGCCAAAATGCCAATCGGAAGTGTGAAGAATTCGCATGTGCCTAGTATGAACTGCCCCACCGGCATTTTGAGTCACTTTGGAGGAGCACCAGAAAATTTCCCTCGAAATCAGCGTGCAGCCTTCGAAATGCGCATTGCTCCTGCAACCGCATCCAAAAGGCGACGGACGGAAGTGACCCGGGAAGTACGCCTCTGGCGTTCTGCCTCGGCCTCGGAAGGAGAAGAAGGAAGGCTGAAGGGCTCACGCCCCTGTGCCCACGCATCCAGTGCACATGAGGGGGCATCCTCGAGGTGCGTGCACAGCGGGAGGCACCACTGCGCAGCCTCGGCGACGTCGGGGAAAACGCCAAGTACATCGTCGGTATCGACATGCCCGAGTCCAAAGGAACGCACACCGGGGGTGTCAACGATCCAGCCACCGCCAGGCAGCTCGAAGGCTCGCGAAGAGGTTGATGTGTGTCGACCTCGCCCGGTCACCTGATTGACCATTCCCACGCTGCGCTGGGCCTGTGGAATCAGCGCGTTAATGAGCGTTGATTTTCCAACTCCGGAGTGGCCAACCAAAACGGAAAAATGCCCGGCGAGAAGCTCTCTTAATTCGTCAAGCCCCTGATCGCCAGCGGCAACCGAGGTCACCACTGTTGTCAGATCAAAATCCGCATACGCGCGAAGGAATTCTTCGGCCGGAGCAAGATCAGCTTTCGTGAGGCAAAGAACGGCACGCATCCCCGCCTCGTGAGCGGCAACCAAACAGCGGTCAATCATTCCCATCCGCGGAGGAGGATCGGCCAAAGCCGTCACAATCACCATAATCTGTGCGTTTGCAACGATAATCTTTTCTCCCTTTTGATCGGGAGCATCCTCAAGAGAGCGGCGTAGAACGCTGCTTCTTTCCTCTACAGCAACAATCCGGGCCAAGGTATCAACGCGGCCGCTGAGATCGCCGGTCAAACGGACACGATCACCAACGACAACGCTTCCCTTTTTGAGCTCGCGGGCAAGAACAGAGCGCAGGTTGATATCTTCATAGCGAACCAGGTAGCGGCCACGGTCAATACCGATTACCTGACCGATTGGCTTGTTACCCCAATCAGGGCGAACTTTTGTACGTGGCCGCGAGCGCTTCCCAGGGCGAACCTTCACGCGCGGGTCATCGGTGCCGATATCGCGTCTAGACATTTGCGCCTCGATTCTCCAGCATGCTCTGCCACATAGATTCAAAGTTCGGAAGAGTTTTTGAGGTACACGCGATATCGTCCACGCTCACCCCATCGATGAGCAATCCAACGATTGCAGCGAAAGTTGCCATCCTATGGTCTGCGAAGGAGCGCAGCTTGGCGCCATGAAGCGGGCGCGGCCAAATCGTGAGGCCATCGTCAAAAACTTCGACGCAGCCACCTAGGGATCGAATGGAGTCCGCGATGGCTTCCAAACGATCAGTCTCATGCCCGCGAAGGTGCGCGATTCCGCTGAGAGTAGATGGAGTTTGTGCAAAGAGCAGGAGCGCAGCAAGGGTCGGAACCATCTCGCCCATTGCGGACATATCACAGGTGATCCCCTGGAAAGTGCCTGGGCCGTGGCCGTCGACAAACAAGGTGCCGTTTTCGCTTCCTTCGACAAGCAATCGGGTGTCAATCCCCATGCGCTCAAAAAGTTTTGGCCACATTGCTCCCGGCTGTGTGGAGTTCACAGGCCAATGAGGGATGGCAAGACTTCCGCCGCTGAGGATTCCCGCGCACAAGAAGGGACCCGCATTTGAAAGGTCCGCTTCGATTTTGATTTCCGAGGCCGTGGGCTTGCCTTCCTCAATCTTCCACTCGCTTCGGCTGATTTTTGACCAGGTAATCCCGGTTGCTCGCATCATGTCCAAGGTCATGTTGATATGAGGAAGAGAGATCAGTTCTTGCTCGCTGCGAATGGTAGCTCCGCCAAGGAGAGGACTGATCAACAGCATTGCAGAAAAGAACTGAGAAGAGGCCGAGGCATCAACGGTGACCGTACCGGGGTGGTAGCGCAGTGGCCCCTTAATGGTGAAGGGGAGATGACCGTGCTCTGAGTGATAGGTGATGTGTGCCCCCAGATTTTCGAGGACATCGAGAAGGGCGCCGAGAGGGCGCGCATAGGCTTGTTTATCGCCATCAAAGCGCGTGGGGATGGGAGAGAGTGCAGCTAGGGGAGGAAGAAAACGCATGACAGTTCCTGCAAGGCCGCAGTCGATCTGCCGTTTTTCTTCGGTAGCTGAGCCGATTTCCATTGGTATCACGCGCGCCGACATCTCACCAAGAAACGAAATCTGCGCACCTAAGGTTACTAGGGCCTCGGCAAAGAGATCTGTGTCCCGGGAGCGCAACAGTCCGTGGATGGTGCAGGGTGAAGAACCGGTTGCTGCAAGGTAGAGAGCTCGGGCAGTTTGAGATTTTGAGCCTGGGATTTCAACCTGAGTGTTAAGTGGCTCGTGTACGCGCGGTGCGTCCCAGTGCTTCACTGTCCTAAGCCCGCTGCAATCGTCTGCTGAGAAAGTGCGCGGCGTTTCTCATCGCGACGCCAGGCAGCGCTTGGGCGACCGCGTCGGTCCATCCCCGCAAAAACAAGCCCTGCACAATTTGCAAGCTTGAGACCAAGGGACGTGCGATCCTCGTGATTAATAATCGCCATGGGAAGAGCGATCCCTGCCAGGAGCGCGGCCGAGGTGCGGGGGGCTTTGCCGACGGCGAAAGTAATGGAGGCAGCCAAGGCTACGCCCGCACTGATGCGCGCGGCGGAACGCAGGTAGGGGTCGATGTCATCGACCTGTGTCAAATCCTCAACTTTGTTGAAGAGCGGGCGAAGTCCTTCGAGTTTAGCTGCATGCTGATCGGGGTGGATCAAGGCGTCAAGTGCGTCTAGGGCAAGGGGGGCAACCAACAGGGGACGAGCGATACCGCGAAGAATAGACATAGCCCTATTGTGTCAAAAAATACTCAGGTGCACCGGTTTCCACGTCGAGAAAAAATGGGCAATTTTGGCTGCGCTTGGAATATGGAGCGGAATAATTAGCAATCGCAGGCGTTGATGTGGATATGCAAAGCGATGTGAGAGTGGCTCAGCGCCCACGGGTCAGGGGAAGGCAAAAGCCTCGCCCTGATTTTGCGCGTCCACTTTCCCATCCTAGGTATTCGCGATTAGCCTTGACATCGATGAGTGATACACAAGAAATCAGTCAAGAGGAAAAGGATCGGCTTTTTGCCGAACAAGCCCTTCCTCTGGTCGATCAGCTCTTCGGTGCGGCGCTGGGGATGACGCGCAATCGTACCGACGCAGAAGATCTCGTTCAAGAGACCTTTATGAAGGCCTACACGAAGTTCCACCAATATCAGCAAGGAACGAATATTAAGGCTTGGCTGTATCGGATTTTGACGAACACGTATATTACCCAGTACCGCAAGGCACAGCGTTCACCACAGCGAAGCGGTGGTGAAGAGGTTGAGGACTGGCAGTTGGCAGCGGCTGCCTCACACGACGAAAAGGGGCTTGTCTCGGCGGAAGCCGAAGCTTTAGATAATATCCCGTCAGCTGAGCTTCGTTCGGCTCTTGAAGCTTTGTCTGAGGATCAGCGTGTGGTCGTACTTCTGTCTGATGTTGAAGGTTTTGCCTATAAAGAAATTGCCGAGATGCTTGACATTCCCATTGGGACTGTCATGTCACGGCTTCATCGTGGGCGAAAGAATCTTCGCGAGAACCTATCTGAACTTGCGGCGGAATACGGTATTGGGGGATACCATGCAGATTGATGATCATCGTGCTTGTCAGGAATTACATGACCACCTCTATGAGGTCATCGACTTTCTCGACCGAGAGGGCTGCCAAGAGCACATTACGACCGACTGTCTGAAGGATCCCGCTCTGCGCGCGCAGCTGCTTGAACATATTTCACGCTGTTCCCACTGCCAGGAATCGATGTGCACCGAGCGTTATGTTCGCTCGCTACTGGCACACTGTCTTGACGAACCCGCACCTGCGTCTCTTCGAGCACGAATTGTTTCCAAGACCTGTGTGACGGTGAGCTGGAGCTCGACAGAATCGTGAGTTTCGACTCGCAGGGTGCTCTCTGTTTGGAGAAACGCTGTGGGTGTGAAAAACTGTACAGGTTGGATATCTCAGTTTTAGAGGAGACGACAATGTCGAAGAGGGGTCGTAAGCGTCGCGATCGTCGTAAGCACGGCGCGAACCACGGCAAGCGTCCTAACGCCTGAACCGTGTTTTAAACGGGTGTGGGGTCCGATGCATCGCATCGGACCCCACAGTTTTATTTCCGCTGGATTTCTTAGGATTCGGCTTCTTGGGCGCCAATCCACTCAAACCACCCTTGATGCAGAACGAGCCAAGCCATCAGGGCAAAACCAGACTGTCCGGGCATCGACGCCCCACGGGCACTGCGTACGGATGAAGACGCCATGTCTTCAAACCATTGGTCATGAGCGACCAGGGGAGCATAGGTATCAACAAAGGGGATATCTCGCCGTTCGCACACCTGCTGACAGGACAGTGAAAGCTCCTTCACCGCAGAGGATTGCACACCGGCAAGCGGAGGTGGGCCAACGACCATTGAGGGGATCCCCAAAGTTGATGCCCGGTCAGTAATATTCGCCAAATTGAGACGAGAGCGGGGAGTTGAAATCCCGGCCGGAATATCACTGCATCCAACAGCAATAATCAGCGCGCAAGGCTCGTCGGGAGCAAAGCGATACACGACCTCATCCTCCCAGCGTGCAGCAAGCTGCGAGGTCGTTTCTCCCGGAACAGCCAAGGTCATGACGGTTGGCGGAGAAGGGAACTCGGAACGTGCCAATACCCGCCCAACCCAACCGAGGCCTCGGGGATCTCCCATGGGGGTAATGAGTTCATCGCCGATAATACAGATTCGCATGACGCCCCCTATGCGAAGGCCCGGCGCATGAGCTCCGCGGCCTGTTCGCGATGCAAGCTTGCTCGCCCGGCGGCGGTCGTTGCGCTCTCTGGACGAGAGACCAAAGTCGGTGCAATTCCTAGCTCGGGGAACAAATTCAAGGCGAAGTGAGGCCAAATTCCCTGATTCTTTGGCTCATCTTGGAGCCACAGGAGTTCGGCATTCGGGAATGCAGATAGAACCTGACGGAGCTCCTCAGTAGGAAGCGGATAGAGCTGCTCAACGCGAATAATCGCCGTATTCCACGCACCGCGTTCTTCCCGCTCATGGATCAGGTCGTAGTAGATCCGTCCCGAGCACAAAATCACCCGCGACACATGGCTTGTCTCTACCCGCGAATCGACTTCGCCGTATACGGGAGTGAAGGATCCGGTGGTGAATTCCTCAAGACGCGATGACGCTGCATGCAGACGCAGAAGCTGTTTCGGGGTGAAGGCGATCAGTGGCTTACGAGGCCTCTTGTAGGCCTGAGTGCGCAGCATGTGGAAATGGTTCGCCGGGGTAGAGGGCTGAACTATCCACATGTTGTTTTCCGCGGCAAGCTGCAGGTATCGCTCGATTCGTGCAGACGAGTGGTCTGGCCCCTGGCCCTCTTGGCCGTGCGGCAAGAGCATGACCAAGGACGAACGCTGTCCCCACTTTGTTTCCGCGGAAGAAACAAACTCATCGATGACCGTTTGAGCGCCAATCGCGAAGTCTCCAAACTGCGCTTCCCACAAAACCAGAGCTTCGGGTCGCTCGATGGAGTAGCCATACTCATAGGCCAATACCGCATACTCCGACAGCGGCGAATCGAAAACATCGAAGTTTGCCTGGTCGGGAGTAAGGAAGTGTAGGGGAGTGAACTCGCGACCGTCTTTATGATCGTGCAAAACTGCATGGCGCTGAACGAAAGTTGCGCGTCGTGCGTCCTCACCTGAGAGACGAATAGGCGTTCCTTCCATCAACAAAGTGCCAAAGGCTAGGAGCTCCGCGAAACCCCAGTCAATCGGGGCATGACCAGTTGCCATTTCCTGACGCTTCTGGCACAGCTTCTCAAGCTTGGGGTGCACGGTGAAATCAGGCGGGAAATTCACGTAGGCATCACCAACACGCTCGAGCGCCTCGGGGGTGACTGCCGAAGACCAGCCAATCATCATTCCCGCGCCGGGAAGCTGGCTTTCGGGAACCTGCCACTGATCATCTTCAGTGGGGTGTTCTTGCTGCGGGGCCCAACCGTGCTCACGGGTGTGCTCAAGGATCTCACTGAGCTCGGCCTCGTAGGCGCGAATTGACGCGCGGGCTTCTTCATCGGTCAACTGACCACGGCCAACAAGGTTACGGATGTAGACCTCACGGGTGGACGGAAGCTGTGAAATGAGCGAGTACATGACCGGCTGCGTCATTGAAGGATCGTCGCCCTCATTGTGGCCGCGACGGCGGTAACAGGTCATGTCGATGATGACATCCTTGTGGAAAGCCTCGCGGAAATCCAAAGCCAATGCAGCCACGCGGACTACGGCCTCGGGATCATCGCCATTGACATGGAAAATCGGGACCTGCAGTCCCTTGGCCAAATCGGTTGGGTAGCGCGTTGAACGACCTGAAGCTGGACCGGTTGTAAAACCAATCTGGTTATTCACAATGACGTGAATGGTTCCGCCAGTGCGGTAGCCGGTCAGCTGAGACATATTGAGAGTCTCTTGAACGACACCCTGGCCAATGAAGGCAGCATCACCGTGAATGAGTAGTGGAACCACGGGAAAATCAGGATCACCCAAGACGTCTTGCTTCGCGCGAACAATGCCCTCGAGGACGCCGTCAGCAGCCTCGAGATGCGAAGGATTTGCCGCAAGAGAAATCTTCGTTGCTACGCCGTCTTCAGAGGAATATACGCCTTCGGTACCCAGGTGATACTTGACGTCGCCAGAGCCTTGAACAGTGCGCGGATCCTGATTTCCTTCGAACTCGGAAAAAATCTGGGCATAGCTCTTCCCAGCAAGATTTGCCAGAACATTCAAGCGCCCGCGGTGAGCCATCGCAATGGCAACCTCGTGGATCCCGCGGTGTGCAGCCCTATTCAAGATCTCGTCCAAAAGCGGGATCAGCGACTCTCCGCCTTCCAGAGAGAAACGCTTCTGGCCCAGGTACTTAGTCTGCAAAAACTCTTCGAAAGCCTCAGCGTGAATGAGGGTCGAAAGAATGCGGCGCTGTTCCTTAGCAGAAGGTGCTTCAAAGGGGCCTTCAATGCGTTCTTGGACCCACTGTCGCTGGTTCGGGTCCTGAATGTGCATGTATTCGATACCAATAGAACGAATATAGGTATCGTGCAGGCGGGCAATCAGATCGCGAAGCAGCATCTGTTCGCTTCCACCGAAACCGCCCGTGGGGAACGAGCGATCCAAGTCCCAGACGGTCAAGCCGTAGGTTGAAAGGTTCAAATCGGGGTGGCGGCGGACGCGATAAGCCAGGGGATCGGTATCTGCTGCCAAATGGCCTCGTGAACGGTAGGCCTGGATGAGCTCGGCAATACGAGCGGGCTTGCCCTTTTCGCGCTCAAGATCGTATTCGAAGTCTGCTTCCCACACGTAGGGGGGAATTGGGATATGAAGCGCTGTAAACACGCGGTCATAGAAACCGTCGCGTCCGCTGAGTTTGAGATCAAGGAGACGCAGGAAATCACCCGAAGCGGCGCCCTGGATCACGCGATGGTCATAAGTAGAAGAGACGAACATCGTCTTACCAATGCCCAAAAGGGCAAGTTTGCGCGGAGAAACTCCCGCAAATTCCGCTGGGTAATCCATCGCGCCCACACCGATGATGACACCCTGACCATTCATCAGGCGCGGAACGGAAGTTGTTGTTCCAATGGTTCCGGGGTTCGTGAGCGTAACCGTCGCGCCCTGGTAGTCTTCAGCGCTGAGTGAGCCGGCTTTCGCGCGTGAAACAATGTCCTGATAGGCCTCGACGAAACCGGTGAAGGTAAGAGTATCGGCCTGATGGATCACGGGGACAACAAGACGGCGTTCGCCCGCGTGCTGGATATCGATCGCAAGTCCAAAACCGACGTGTGCGCGCTCGTCGATAGCCGGCTTGCCATCGTTGAGTGAATAGCGGACATTCATCTGCGGCATCTCGCAGAGCGCCTCGACAATCGCGTAGCCGATGAGGTGGGTAAATGAAACCTTACCGCCGACCGTGCGTGCAAGATGCGCATTGATGACCGATCGATTTTCAATGAGGATTTTTGCCGCAATCTGACGTTGGGAAGTTGCTGTTGGGATCGTGAGTGACTCATCCATATTGCGAGCCGTTGCGCGAGCAATGCCCTTCAACACATGGAGTTCATCTTGGGTTTCTGTCTGTTCTGACAAAGACGAGGCAACTGGGGACGTGCGGTGAATACGTGCATAGGGTGACGAGGCCTGGGCGGATTGCGCCGGAGGAGCGGGAGGAAGATCGGAGCGCGTCACCGAAACTTCCGGCTGCTCCGTTGTCGGGTTGTCCTCGTGAGCAGCCAAAGCGGCCTCAGCGCTGACGACCGCGGTGGGTTGAGTGGGGAGAGGAGCTTGGCTTCGATGGAGCTGTGCCGGGAGGGTATCACCCTCAAAATAGGCGCGCCAAGACGCATCCACACTGTGTGGATCGGTCAACCACTGCTGACGCATTTGTTGAACCCATTCGTGTGAACGTGGGGAATCCGCCACCGTTACACCATCCTTTTCCCTGAACACGGCCATGTGAGTCTTGACATTATTTTAGGCCCTCACGTCCAGAATGCCCTTTCCTGCGTGGGCCTTTCTCACACTTCGAAGATGGGTGGGTCCAGATAGACTGGAAGAACCATGGATAGTGACAGTTGTTGCCCTGACCAAAGTTCGATGTGTCTTCACCACCAAATGGTGGGAGGCCAGCGTGCTTTTTGATATCGCAATGCTCCTTTTAGGAGTGATCCTCACCGCGGGTACCTTCATCTTTGTTTCCGCAGAATTTTCTCTTGTCGCCCTTGATCAGGCCGTCGTCGAAAGTCGTGCAGCTGCGGGTGACGCCCGGGCACGTCAGGTGGGACAGGCCATTAAGAACCTCTCGACTCAACTTTCAGGTTCGCAGGTTGGCATCACCTTAACGACGATTCTCTTGGGGTATACCACGCAATCTGCGCTCGCGGATCTTCTCACGAAGGCGGGCGTTGGAATGGGGCTATCAACTGCTATTTCTTCGGCTGTTGGAGTGGGTGTCGCGGCGGTCATTATCAATGTGATGTCCATGGTTTTTGGTGAGCTTGTTCCGAAAAACCTAGCACTGGCCCATCCCCTGAAGACCGCGGGACGTATTGTCCCCTTTAACACTCTCTTCACTGTGATCTTCAAGCCGGTGATTGTCGTCCTGAATTCCTCCGCCAATGGGATATTGCGTCTTCTGGGAGTAGAACCCCAAGAAGAGCTTTCATCTGCACGATCGGCATCAGAATTAGCTGCGATGGTTCGCCACTCGGCCCAAGAAGGGACATTGGATACCTCGACGGCCTCGCTCTTCACGAATTCCATCCGCATCACTGAACTCACTGCCGTGGATGTCATGACCGATCGCGGGCTTCTTCACACGATTCCCGATGATGCCTATGCCTCTGATGTTGTCCGTGCCGCGCACGAAACCGGGCATTCTCGTTTCCCTGTGATTGGTGAAGATCGTGACGACATCATCGGTTTTGTCTCATTGCGCAGGGCTGTTGCGGTTCCCTATGGGAAGCGTGACGAGGTCCCGGTCCTCTCCTCCTCTCTTTTGGCAGATGCCCCACGCGTTCCTGAGACCTTAGATCTGGCGACCCTTTTGGTGCAGTTGCGTGAAGAAGGCTTGCAGATGGCAGTGGTCGTTGATGAATACGGTGGTGTCTCTGGAATTGTCACTCTTGAAGACGTCGTCGAGGAGATCGTTGGCGATGTTGCTGATGAACACGATCAACGTCGCCTGGGTATTCGTCCTCGTCCTGATGGGTCCTACCTTGTTCCGGGGCGTCTGCGGATTGATGAACTCGCGCAAAAGATTAAGATTTTCCTTCCTGATGATGGGCCCTATGACACTCTTGCAGGCCTGATCATGACCGAACTGGGAACGATCCCACAGGTTGGAGATCGATGCGAAGTTGCTGGCGTGCGCCTTGAGGTCATTCAGATGATGGGCAGGCGCGTCATGCAAGTGAGCGTTGTTCCGCCCGTTCACGAGGCCGAAGGTGAGGTGCTCCTGTGAATAGCACCCTTGCTTTAGTCCTCACCCTTCTTTTACTAGCGATGAATGCCTTCTTCGTCGCGGGCGAATTTGCGACGACCTCCTCCAGGCGTTCCCAGTTTGAGCCTTTGGTGGAAGAGGGAGTTCGAGGATCGCGTTATGCGCTTTTTGCCTTAGAGCACGTGTCCTTGATGCTGGCAATCTGTCAGTTGGGTGTGACCGTAGCTTCAACCTCTTTGGGTGTGGTTGCTGAACCAACTTTTGCCGCAATGGTTGAGGGACCCATGGAAAAATGGGGGCTGCCGCATTCGTGGATACACGTTGTTGGCTTCACCTTTTCTTTGGTCTTAGTGCTGTTCCTCCACGTTGTCTTCGGCGAAATGGTTCCGAAGAACCTTTCAATTGCGAATCCACAGCGTCTTCTTCTTGTCCTTGCGCCGATTCTGGTCAATATCGGCCATGTCATTCGCCCGATCATTCACGCTATGGATCACCTGGCAAATTGGTTCTTACGCGTAGCGGGAGTTGAACCAAAGTCAGAGATTTCTGCGACCTTTACCATCGAAGAGATGGCGACCATCGTTGAGCATTCTCAGCAAGAGGGAATGATTGATGATGATCTGGGCTTGCTCTCTGGAACCTTAGAGTTTTCTACTGAGAACGCCTCCGATGTCATGGTTCCGCTGAGTGAATTGGTGATTCTGAGTGCTGAGTGCACTCCCGAGGACGTTGAGAAGGAAGTCGCGCGTACAGGTTTCTCGCGATTCCCCGTTGCCGACGAGTCCGGAGTGCTGAGTGGATATATTCACCTCAAGGACGTCTTGTACGCCGAGGGCGCTGAGCGATTCGAACCTGTCACTTCATGGAGAATCCGCAAGATGGAAGCGGTCTCGATGGAAGCTGAGGTGGAAGATGCTTTGCGCCATATGCAGCGCGCGGGCGCCCACCTCGCAGAGGTCATTGGGAAGGATGGAAACGTTCAAGGAGTGCTCTTCCTTGAAGATATTCTTGAGCGTCTTGTCGGTGAGGTCCGCGATGCACTTCAACGCGATTCGCTTCCGGGGGCTCACCGCCAAGCATGAGCGCTAGGACACAAGTACCTGCGTGAGTGAAAAATATTTGGGATGATTAAAAAGTTATGACGACACCAGCACCGAACTTACCCACGCGACGCCAGCGCGCCCATGAGCGCGCGCAGCGTGCGCAGGTTGATGCTGCCCAGGTTCTTCCCGCTGAGCCCCTGGGACGTAAGCGCGGTAGAGCTGCTCGCCTTCTTGTGCGTTCCAGCGTTCTTCTTGCTTTAGGTGCAATGACCATTGCGGTTCCGCTCAGTGGTTTTCTTCGTCCCGACGTTTCAATCTCTATTCCTTCGCGTCAGTTCGGCGCAGCAATTGGTTCGCAGTCGTGGGCCTCTGATTCTCAAGCTGTCTTGCTTTCTTCCGGCCTCAATGCGCAGGTCGATGCTGCCTCGCGATCGCGGGTGCGTTCGCCGCTCATGGTTCAATGCGTCGGTGATGGGGGCGGTGCGGCTGACGGTACGCGCACTTTGACGAAGGCGGACACGATCTACTGGCCTCTTCAAGAGGGCACCTACCAAATCACTTCGCCTTTTTCGATGCGCATTTCACCCGTCTCGGGAACCATGCTCATGCATGAAGGCGTCGATATGGCCGCCCCGCTTGGGACTCCCATTCATGCGGTATTTGCTGGACAGGTGACAGAAGTTTCAGAGAATTCTCGTTCTGGAGCTCTTGTGACAATTCGTCACACAGCAAGTGATGGAAGCGTGTTCTATTCTGCTTACCTTCACCAGTACATGAAGGATATTAAAGTCAAGGTCGGCCAACAGGTTTCAGCTGGCGAGCAAATCGGAGCCGTTGGATCAAATGGCTGGTCTACTGGACCTCACCTTCACTTTGAGATTCACAATTCTTCAGATCAACCAGTTGATCCGGAGGCATGGATGGCCGACCATAAGGCGGTCCACATCGGTAAGGAGTGCTAAGCATGTATCGGGTTGTGGGCGACGGACCGATTATTCTTGCGCATCGAGGCGGGGGAGCAGAAGGACCTGAGAACACCCCAGAAGCTTTTGAAGCGCTACGTCATATTCAGGTCTATCACGTTGAAACAGACGCACATTTAAGCGCCGATGGTCAGGTTGTTCTCAACCACGATCCCGAGGTCGATCGCACGTATTCAGCAAGCGGCAAAATCCGTGAAATGAACTGGAGCGAGCTGCGTGAATTGCGCGGTGTTGATGGTGGGCGAATGATCCGCTTGGCTGAGGCCCTGGACGAGTTTCCCGACATGTATTTCAATATCGATGCTAAGAGTGACGAAGTTGCGCTTCCTTTGCTTGAAGTTATTCATGAACATGATGCGCTTGGACGTGTCTTAGTCGCTTCCTTTGACGAATCACGGCTGCGTCGCCTGCGTCGTTTGGAGCCTCGTCTGGTCACCTCGGTGGGCGTTGGCGCGGTTACTCGTCTTGTTGCAGCTTCACAGCTCGCGCAGCCTGCCAGACGTCTTCTTGTCCCAGGACCTCTTGAAGGAGTATGGGCGGTTCAAGTTCCTGAGAAGATGGGGGCGATTCGAGTTGTCGATCGCCGCTTTGTCGCTACAGCACATGCCTTGGGGTGTGCCGTGCACGTCTGGACCGTCAACGAGGAAGAACAGATGCATCGTCTGCTAGATCTTGGCATTGATGGAATCATCACGGACTATCCAACAAGGGCTCGCAAGGTTCTTGAAGAACGAGGCCAGTGGTATCCGATTGCACCGGCAAATGCCGAATAGACACCGAGATAGAGAAGCATAAAGCTTGTGGGAGGCAGCAGATGTGCCTCCCACACGCTTGTCTATGATGGTGTTGCCTTAACGCTTAGGCATCAATGCCCTGGGTGCGGGTTGCTAATTCAATGGTACGGGCGCGTGCGATTCGCCAGAATGAAATCCCCACCAAGACGATGGCCACTGCGATGCCTGCGATGCGGACCCAGCCAGTGCCAATGAAGATCATCGCCATCGCTGCAAGCTCGGGAACAAGCAACATGAATGAATCCACAATGTAACGACCGAAACTGGGCATTTCGATGCCGTCGGCCTCGGCCACGGACTTGACCATGAAGTTTGGACCATTGCCAATGTACGTGATAGCGCCGCAAAAAACTGCGCCCAAGGAGATTGGGATCAGATAGGCCTCGGGAACTCCGGCAATGAGCGTTCCATCTCCGCCCAAGGTCTTTGCCATTCCGAAGAAGGTCATGTAGGTCGGAGCATTGTCCAAGACCGAGGACAAGGAACCCGTGAAGACGAAGAAAGTTCCGCGGTTGAGGGGAAGAGAAGGCGCAACTTCTTCGAGGACGCGCAGTGCGGGGGCCATCGTGGCGAAAATGCCGATGAAGAGTGCAGCAACTTCGGCAATGGGGGACCACTGGAAAGCGTTCTCCTCGTAGCGGACATTTTTATTGCCAACAGTCAGTGAAAGGCCAGCTGCGATAAGCATGACGACCTCACGCCACGGAACCAACTCGCTTCCGTGCGCATGACCTTCGATGATGGCCTCGGCATCCCATGAGGGAAGGAAAGCAACGGAGCAGATGATCGCAGCGAAGAATAGAAGATTAATTGCACCGTGTAGGCGCAGAGGTTCGATGTCTTCGTTGTCCTCTTCGATAGCCAGCTTGGGCTCCGAGGCATAGTACAGGCGATCAAGCGAATAATAAGAAAGGAGAAGGATTCCAAGGACGAACGCCCATTCCTTCCACAGGTTCAGCGTCCATGTAAAGGGAACGCCGTTGAGGAAACCAAGAAAGAGCGGCGGGTCACCAAGCGGAGTGAGTAGGCCCCCGCAGTTAGCGACGATGAAGATCGTGAAGAGAACGGTGTGGACCTTGTTCACACGCTCGCGGTTGGTGGCAAGGAGGGGACGGATCAACAGCATTGCCGCACCGGTTGTCCCAATGAAGGATGCCAGGACGCCGCCAATTGCCAAAAAGATTGTGTTGTTCCGGGGGGTTGCGCGAATGTCACCGGCGAGGTGAATACCGCCCGAGACTACGTAGAGTGAGAACAGGAGGCAGATGAATTGGAAGTATTCAATCCCTGTGTCGATCAGCGGAGCGCTTCCGGCCTTCCAGAACATCCACAGCGATGTCGGAACTGCCAAGATCAGTGCGACGGTGAGCTGAGAGGAATTGCGCTCCCACCAGTGTGAGGTGGCAGGAATAAGCGGCAAAATCGCGATAGATGCGAGCATTGCGACAAAGGGAAGTAGAGACCACAACGGGTATTCCACAAGAACTCCTTGACGGTGAATCTGGTTGGCACGCTGCCTCATTCATCCTAGGCTATGGCGCTGCGTGGGGCAGAAAGTATCTTCCTATGCGATCGGCACGCCTATGATGGAATTCGTCGAGGAGGTTTAATGTCCCAGCGTGTGCGCGATGTCGCGCTACTGATTGCTGCCGGTTTATTTGCGGGTTCACTCTCAGGTTTATTTGGAATTGGTGGTGGAACCGTCATTGTCCCTGCGCTCATGGCGGTTGGTTATTCTCAGCGCGATGCCTCGGCCTCAAGTTTGCTAGCCATCGTTCCAACCTGCATTTCCGGGGTGATCTCCTATGCGGCAGTTGGCAGAATTGCGTGGATCCCTGCGCTTCTTATGACCATGGGCATGTTGATCGGTGTACAAATGGGGACATGGATGCTTGCGCGACTGTCTGAGGGCGTTCTGCGCTGGGGGTTTGTCGCGTTCATCGTGACATTGATTGTGATCCAGGTTGTGTATGTTCCCGCTCGCGAGGGGGCTCTTGATGTTACTCTCCCGGTGGGAATAGCACTGTTCCTACTGGGATGTTTGTGTGGTTTTCTTGCCGGTTTGTTGGGAATTGGTGGGGGAGCAGTTGCGATACCTGGACTGACCCTTCTGGGTATGTCTGACTTGGGTGCTCGTGGAGTATCGATGGTCGTGATGCTTCCGGGTGCGCTGAGCGGAACGGTAACGAATTATCGACGAGGCCTTGTCCGTCTTGGCCCCGCATTGATCGTTGGTTGCACGGCTGTGTGCGCAGTTCCTTTTGGAGCGTGGTGTGCGACGATTCTATCGCCTCGCGTTGATGCCTTGCTTTTTGGTGCGTGGTTTGCGGTGCTCTTGGTGCGTTCCATCATTGTGGCGCGAAAAGTGCCCCGAACAGGATTCGAACCTGCGACCTTTCGCTCCGGAGGCGAACGCTCTATCCACTGAGCTATCGGGGCAACCGCCTCAGTTTATCAGTCTTTAGCCCGAGCTCAAACGCTAGTAGAACCTCGGATCAGGCCGTATCATGAAGGGGTTCCCTCTCTTCAACGTGAATGGAAGTTTACATGCGCGTCCATATTGCAACTGATCATGCCGGATTCGAACTTAAAGAGCACCTGGTGAAGGTCCTTCGTGATTCGGGATATGAGGTTATCGATCACGGTGCAACAACCTATGATCCCAATGATGACTACCCGCAGATGTGTATCGAAGCCGCTGAAGGCGTCGTTTCAGATCCCGGCTCTTTGGGTGTGGTCATTGGTGGTTCGGGAAATGGCGAGCAGATGGCTGCCAACTTGGTCAAGGGTGCGCGTGCGGCACTGGTATGGAACGAAGACATCGCTGTGCTTGCTCGTGAACACAACAATGCGAATGTTATTGCCGTCGGTGCTCGTCAGCACTCGAAGGAAGATGCCACCCGCTTTGTTTTGACCTTCTTGGAAACGCCTTTTAGCGAGGATGAGCGACACAAGCGTCGCATCGCAGTGATGGACGCGTACTAATACCTGACTGGCTGCTGTCGCTTAGCTTTGACCGGTAACGGTCAGATAGACCAATAAAATATTGAGAAGAATAATTGCCGCTGCAATCACAGATGCCACTGCGATTGTCAGCGGCTTATTCACATATTCACCCATGAGCTTTTTGTTTCGCGTCAGATACATGAGCGGCACAATGGCAAAGGGGATGCCGAAGGAAAGTGCTACCTGCGAGAGAACCAATGCCCATGTTGGTTCTGCTCCCATTCCCAGGATGATCAGGGCCGGAATGATCGTTACCAAGCGGCGTGCCAACAGTGGGACGTTCACGTGGAGAAGACCGTTCATGATTTCTGAACCCGCGTAGGCACCCACCGAGGTTGATGCCAAGCCTGAGGCCAGCAGGCCAAGAGCGAAGATGGTGGAAACGGTGCCGCCCAGGGCGTTTGCGATCGCGTGGTAGGCGCCTTCGATGGTGTCGGTTCCTTCGACTCCAGACAAAGCCGAGGCAGCAAGAAGGAGTAGGCCGATATTGACGATTCCGGCAATGCTCAGTGCCCACAAGATATCGTGACGAGTTGCGCGAAGAAGCGCACGCTTGTGGGGTCGTTCGATTTCCGGATCTGTGTGGTGGTCGTTGACCAAGGAAGAGTGCAGGTAAATCGCGTGCGGCATGACAGTTGCGCCGAGCATCGAGGCTGCGACCAAGATTGAGTCGGTGCCCTTGAATCGGGGGATTAGCCCGCTTGCTACTTCAGACCACTGAGGGGGCGCGAAGAAAAGTCCCGCTAAGAATCCCGCCGTAATGACGACAAGCATCCCGATGATGACTGCTTCAAAAATGTTCTGGCGGTGCCCTTGGAAGAGCAGGATAACGATGGATGCGGCGCCAATGATGACACCGGACCACAAAAGGGGAATGCCGAAGAGAAGATTGAGGGCGATTGCTCCACCAATAACCTCAGCGAGGTCGGTTGCAGCTGCGACTACTTCCGCTTGGACCCAGAACAGAATTCGATTGTGGGGACGAAGGCGTTCACCAAGAAGTGCGGGGAGAGATTTTCCGGTGACAATGCCCAATTTTGCTGAGAGGTATTGGACAAGCATGGCTGAGAGATTCGAAAGAACAAGTACCCATACCAAGAGATAGCCGTAGCGAGCACCCGCAGTGATATTTGCAGCGACATTACCTGGGTCCACATACGCAATTGCTGCAATAAATGCCGGACCCATCAAAGCAAATAGTCGATGCTGCTTGAGACGGTGACCACTCATTTTCTATCTCCACAGATCAAAATCTTCGTATAACCGAACTTTACTCCAGATTTTGTGAGGTGTCACAGAGTTTCAGTGTGGCATGGGAGCAATCGAAACGATTACCCTTAAGTGGTGACTCCAGAAGAACTTTCATCTCATA